>JAKJCY010000088.1 GCA_022706235.1 Candidatus Hydrogenedentota bacterium
AAAGAACCCGACTGTGGTGTTTGCCGAAGGCGCGGCCTCTTTTCAGCGGCTGTTTTCGGGATGATATCATGTCTTCCGTCCCATGCCAAAACCGGGGAAAGGCGGTATGTGCTTTCCCCGGGCGGCACACACCGTGCCCGGAGACGGTTGCCAGTACTTGTAGAAGGGCATTCTGGTCGTGTATGGTGTGTGTGAGGGCGGCCGTTGAAAACACTGCCGGCAGCGCGGGGTGTTGCCGCGACAGGGCGGAACCGATGTCCATAAACTCGATAAGGGTCATATGCCAGTGTCTCCGGGAACCGCGTCTATGCAAAACGATAACCTCCTTGTCCTGCTGGCCCTGTCTTTGATTCCGGGAATGGGCAGCCGGCGGATACAGCAATTTGTGGGGGTGCTGGAAGGGCAGGGCTACGACCTGTCACGGCTGGCTGTTGACAAGCCGGAATTCGTAACCGCCCATATCCCCCAGGCGCAGCCGCAGTTTAAAGGCGTTCTGGAACACCTTGCCGGGTCATCCCTGGCGGAGGCGCGTGCGTGTATAGACCGGGCGCATCGGTCCGGTCTGGCCCTGACCTGCCTGAAGGACGAAGACTATCCCGCCTGTTTAAAGGAGTTTCTGGAAAATGCAGCCCCCCCCGTGTTGTTCCTTTATGGGGCAAAGTCTCTTTTTCAGAACAAGGCGGCCGCCGTGGTGGGTACCCGTTTCCCGACGGAGCCGGGGCTGCTGGCGGCACGCCGAACCGCGGAGGCCCTGACCGGTGCGGGTCTGACGCTGGTGAGCGGCGGCGCTGCGGGCGTGGATTGGGCGGCTCATGATGCGGCGGTCGCGGGGGGTGGTTCCACCATCATTTTCCTGCCGGAAGGCATAGGAAGATTTGCCCTTCCACATTCATGGAAAACAGCGCTGAAGGCGGGGAGGGTTCTTTTGGCCAGCGAATACCTGCCGGATGCGCCGTGGCAGACCTATGCGGCCGTATCCAGAAATGCCTTGATAGCGGCCCAGTCTCTGCTGGTTTGTGTCATTGAACCCCGAAAACAGGGGGGAAGCGTCCTTACCGCGCGTCATGCCATGGAACAGGGGAAACCCGTATTCGTGGAACCGCCTCGCGCGCTTCTTGCCGCGTTGGGAAGTCATGCCCGCCCGCTGGACTCCCTGCCGGACATCTTACTGGATGCGGGTAACGAGAATTTCAGGTTTCCGCATCCGCGTCCTAAGCAGTCGAAGTTGTTTTAACCCGGGGACATTTTCTGACGATTATTCAGCCGGGGATTCCTCGGCGGAGGCATCCGGGGCCGGTTCTGTTTCCTGGTCGGGCAGGGCCCGTTTCCACAGGGTCATGGAACACAAAAGGTACGCGGTCACACCAAAAATAAACATGCCCAGGGCCACCGTTTGTGATGCCGTCAGCCATCCGAATACCGGCCGGTTACTTTCGCCCCGAAACATCTCCGTGATGAACCGTAATCCACCATAGAGCATAAAATACGAGAGGGTAACCACTCCGGTTCGCTTATGCTTTTTATAAATCAACAGGAGGATGATAAAAATGACGACATTTCCAAAGGTTTCATATAACTGGACCGGGTGTATGGGAAGAGAGCAGGTTGCATCACTTGTTATTAGTTTTTGCCTAAGATGTCTGCTGAACGGACCCGTTCCCTTGGGATACCGAACGGACCAAGGATAGGGATACTTGGTCAGGGCACCCCAGCAGCATCCGTTTAAAAAACATCCGATACGTCCGATGCCGTGGGCCAGGGCAAAAAAAGGGGCAATCATATCCGCCCCGGTAATGATGGGGATGCGTAGTATTTTCAGGTAGATAATGGCGGTGATCATGCCGCCGGTAAGTCCGCCAAAAAATACCAGGCCTCCGTTCAGAATGAATTGGAGGTAGCGGACATCCCCCCAGTCCCCGTATTGAACCACCCACCATATTTTCGCGCCCAGAATGCCGCCCAGGAAAATCCATATACCGCCGACCGGCGTTGCGCGGAAGGGGTGTTCCCGCCTCCGGTTCAGCCAGATGGGACCAATGGTCCCGATAAGAAAAGCCAGAGTCATCATGACCGTGTAGGAATGAAAAGTCAATTCACCTGAACTATACAGATTGGGATACATGATAGGGCTTTCGTTTCTTTGAGGAAAATCCTTCGGGGCTAACAGGCGGCAGGTTTTCGGCCTCGCGCCTAAGGGGAAGTCTTAATCGGCGGACAGTATAGCAGACCGCCGTGAGTCAATGAAACTGCCCAATCAGTCCTAAATCCGCACGTAAGAAACCGAGTCCTTACGTGCGGATTTAGGACAGTCTTTGCCGCAGGACGTTACCGCGTGGCGCCGTGTCGCTGTTGCCGAATTTCAGATTTCCTGACCGCGACAGCGTTTTGACGTGGTTTTTCGGAAAACAGTATGGCACAAAAGTTTGACGCAAAAGACCGTAAAGAAGGGACAGACTACCAAATAGCAAGCATGAAAAACAGGATTATACGCTGTACTCAGGGGCTATTTGGCAGTCAGTCCCTTCTTTACTCAGTCTATGTGTTTTCATAAAAAGTGCCATTGTATATTCCGACGAGTTCAGGAAGGCTGAATTTACTGTAAGAAACACAGGGAATTGTCTGACGCTTTCCACAGGGCGAACGGTCTTTTTTGGCTTCTTCCCCGCCTGACCCGTTATAATAGGTACTACGGTAGAACCTTCTATAGAAAACGGGGGATACGCTTACTTTTATGATATCGGTACTATGTTCCTATTGCGGCCTGCAGATATTAGTGCCTTCGTCCATACAGGGCAGGGAAGGGCAGTGCCTGAATTGCGGCAATCCCATTCGGGTGCCCAGTGCGAAAATATCCCTGCCGGACACCATTGCGAAGTACAAACCCGGCGACAAGATTGGGGAGCGCTATGTACTTCTTTCCTATATCGGGAAAGGAGGGATGGGGGTCGTTTTCGCCGCGGAAGATACGCTGGTCAAAGAGGGGGTCGCCCTGAAATTTATGCGGCCGGACATTCTGCGCACGGAAAAGGCGCGCGGCATGTTTCTGCAGGAAGCCCAGATTGCGCGGCGATTACGTCATGAGAATATCATCGCCGTCCATGATGTTTCCCTTACCGGCGACGGTGTTCTTTTCCTTTCCATGGAGTATGCCAAGGGAAGTTCCTTGCGTGAGCTGCTGCAGCGCCATAGGGAACAACGATATTATATGGCTCCCCGGCTGATTGTGGCGATTACCCTGCAGATACTGGACGCATTGCATTATGCCCATCGGCTGGTGGTGCACCGGGATATCAAGCCAGAAAACATCATGCTCATGGCAAATGAACAGGTGAAGGTGCTGGATTTCGGACTCGCGAAAGCGGTGGAAGAAGAAGATGCCGTTTATGATGTGTCCCGGCAAAAGGAAGCCATCAGACGCAAGCAGGTTATCGGCACCTTCGCCTATGCCTCACCCGAACAAATCTACCACCGTCCCGTGGACCTGCGGGCGGACATTTACAGCACGGGACTGGTGGTTCGCGAAATGCTGACCCTTCGGGCGCCCACGGAGCACCCGGTTGAACGGGAAATAACGCGGGAAGATATTGCCCCGGACGTGCTTGCCGTTATCAATAAGGCGGTGAACGCGGAGAAAAGTGAACGCTGGCAATCTGCGTTGGAATTCCGTGAAGCGTTGAAGTCCGCCTATGATAACGCTTACCATCCGACCTCGTTTTCCGAAAATGAGGTCAACGCCTCTTCCGACCGTTCCACGGAAGGCATGGTGTATTTCCCGGGAGGCGCTTTTCTTATGGGTAATAACGCCGTGCGTGAAGAGGCGCCTGAACAGGAGGTGTATGTGGACCCCTTCTGGATGGACAGGTATCCGGTTACGGTATTCCAATACGCGCGTTACCTCGAGGAGACGGGCGCGCAGGAGCCGCGGTTTTGGCATGACGGCCAGCTGAACGGCCCGGAACAGCCCGTGGTCGGTGTCAGTTGGGATGAAGCCATGGCGTACGCGGCCTGGGCCGGCAAGACGCTGCCGACGGAGATGCAGTGGGAATTCGCGGCGCGCGGCCGGGAGAATCGGAAGTTTCCCTGGGGCAATTTGCCGCCGGACACTACCCGGTGCAACTATCGCAAGTATCTCGGCATGCCGAGTATTGTGGTCATGCACGAAGACGGCAAGACCCCGGACGGCCTTTTTGATATGGCCGGCAATGTCTATGAATGGACGCTGGACCCCTACGTGCCCTATGCCCAGCAGCGGAACGGGCAGGCGGCGCCGGGAACCAGTCCGCGCAAAACCGTACGCGGCGGCTGCTATGAGTCTGAAAAAGAGGAAGTGATTACAACGGCAAGAAAAGGTTTCTTTCAAAATGTCCGGCAAAAGAATATCGGCTTTCGTTGCGTTATAAATCCCTAGAGGAACGAAACGCATCGCAGCAACGGCATGCCATTATGGCGACAGGATAAGGATGCAGGTACCATGGTTAAAGAGGGTTGTTGCATGGTTTTTCTAGCCACGGCAGTACTGACGGCGCTGCCCCTTGCGGGAGAGGATTCCACAGCGCCTGCGAGGGAAGAAAAAAACGGGACCCTTGCAATCACCTTTCCCCGTGATGGCGACGTTTTGACCCGCCATGACGGGGAAGAAACGGACGCGGGGATAAGGATAACCGTGCGCGGCACCGCGCCCGAAGGTGTTGCGGTCGAAGTTAACGGCACGCCTGCCCAAAGGGACGGGAATGCATTTTCCTGTCCGGTGTCGCTTACCGCCCGGTACACTTCCATTGCCGCCGCCGCTGGAACCGCGCGGGCCGAAGCGCGCGTGTGCTGGAACAAGGGCAGCAAAAAACGGTACCGGTTTTCGGTGGATGACAACATACAGTTTCTAAAAGACCTCGGTCTCCACCCCGAAAAGTATCCCTCCCTTTTCGACCACTGGTATTTGGCCTTCTGGCGGGAGATGCATGAAACCTACGGCGCCAAAATCCATGTAAACATCTACTATCAGACGGACGGGTTCGACCTTACCCAGATGCCCGACGCCTGGAAGGAGGAATGGCGCGCCAACGCGAACTGGCTGCATCTTACCTTCCACGCGCTGCAGGACAAGCCCGACCGCCCGTACCGCAACGCTTCCTATACGCAAATCGCCCATGACTATGACCTGGTCAGCGGCCATATCCGGCGTTTTGCGGGCAACGAAGTGATGGGCGATACGACCACGGTTCATTGGGCGGAATGTCCCCGGGATGGTGTGCGGGCGCTGCGCGATCGCGGCATTGAAAACCTTATCGGCATATTTGATGTCCATGACGGGGTGTGTACGACCGGGTACTACCTGACGCCGGAGCAATGCGCCTATGTTAACAGCCGCCCGGCCTGGCGCGACCGCGACACCGGGGCCACGTTTATTCCCTGCGCGGTGGTGGTGAACAGTCTCAGTCCGGAAGATATTGTCCGCCGGCTGGACGAGCGGGCGCAATCACCGCATACAAGCGAACTGGTGGAACTGCTCATTCATGAGCAGTATTTCCGGGAAGAACTACACTACTATCAACCGGATATCAAGGAGAAGGTGCGGGCCGCTCTCGGCTGGGTCTCGGACAACGGTTATGAGCCTGTATTCTGGAGCGAAGGATATCTGGGAACCCCCGGGCCGTAGGCTATTTTTCTCTCGTTCCCAAATGGAATTCTTGTCATTACCCCCATCTTTTGGCAATGAATAGTAGCGGAGAAAAGCGAATGTTTGAATTCATTATCCCAACGGGATTAAAGAACAAAGCCCGGGGTTGCGGTACCCCGCTACCCTGGGTTGGAAATTGCCCCAATTCCCGGTTACCCCAACGGGGTTGCGGCACAGTGGTGCAACTGCCGTATGGGAAAACCGACGTAACTCCGTTGGAGTAGAAAAGAGCGAAGGAGAAACATCGTTTTCCCAGGGTAGCGGGGTACCGCAACCCTGGGCTATGATATGGAATCCTGTTGGGATTCTGAATACATATGGCGGCATCTCAATACCCTATCCTAAACAGAAAGATGTGGGTAATTACAAGAATGGAATTTGGAAACGAGAGAGCCTTGTCGGGTAGTACAATTGTTGATGCATCGAGACAACAAGACGTCTTTAGCAGGCGTGCCTTCCCAGGTGCGTCGGCAACACTATAATAAGGTGTCTTACCGTACTATGGCGCACCCGGGAAGGTACGCCTACGTGGTCGGGTAGTTTTAGTTTGTCATGCTGTAACAATACGTATCCTGTCAAGGCGAACGGAATGCAGGTGCATTTTCAAAGAACTAAACGCATTGGTGCAACAGGGGATAGCGCCCTCTTTGTTTTGCTGGTATTGATTGTTCTTTCGGGCGCCTTGCTGCGCCTGCACGATATCGGCGGCGAGTCTGTCGACCTGGAGGAATATGCCTGTGTCGGCGGCGTGGAAGCGCCGAACTGGAACGTCTTTTTCGAAGAGCAGCGCTCCCGCTATCCCTACGGCGCGCCACTGGCGCCGGCGTTAATCTATCTGTGGGCGCGCCTGGCGGGGACTTCCATTGCCGCCATCCGTATGCTTTTTGCCTGCATTTCCATCGTCAATATTCTGCTGTGTTACCGGTTGGCGCTGGCTGTTTTCAGGTTTATGGAACCCCTGCAACGGCGGCGGGCCGGCCTGGTCGCCGCCTTGTGTTTCGCCTTGTCGCCGCTACATGTATTCCATGCCCAGGAAGCGCGGATGTACGCGCTGGTATCCCTGTTCACGCTGCTGGCGATGATGAGCCTGGCGGAGGGAATCCATGGCGGGAAGCGGGGCTGGTGGATACTCAACGTCTTCGCAAACGCGGGACTGCTGGCGAGCCATTATTTCACCGTGTTTCTGCTGCCGGTGCAGGGACTTGTCCTGCTGCTGCAGGAACGGCGGCTCAGCAGGCGTCTGATCTGCTGGTCGCTGGTCCAGGGCGTCCTGCTGGCCGGGCTCATGCTATGGGTGGCCCGGATTCCCCGGCAGGCCGAGGATTTATACAGCTACTACAGCGCCCCCTCACTGACCATGGTCGTGCAGCACCTGCTGGCCCGGGACAGCACCACCCTTTCCGCCAGCGCGTTTTTCCCCTCGTCCCGGGCATGGAACTGGCTGCCGGGCACGGCGGGCGCTTCGGTCCGGGGGGCGCATCGTTATGTTGATGCCGCGCTCATCGCGGCGTCCCTGTGCGCGTTCCTTGCCGCCGCGGCCTGTGCGGCCCTTCAGTGGCGGCGCGGCAACCTGCGGCTGTCTTTTACCTGGATACTGTTGTTGTTGTGGGCCCTTTTACCCGCCGTGCTCATGGTCGCGGTCTCCTGGCTGTGGCGGCCCATATACGGGTCACGGTATGTGATGTACAGCAGTTTCGCCTTATACCTGATGTTCGGCGCGTTCGCGTCCGGCCTTCGCGGCAGGGCGGCTTACCGGGCGGTGTTGATGGGCGTGGTGGCGCTTTTCGGGTATCAGCTTTCCCTGGCATTTCCCACGGAAACGCGTACCGCGTGGCGCCATGCCCTGGAAAAGATACAGGCACAGAGCGGTGGGGACTCCGTTCTGCTTCTGGAGGACCCGTTCTGGCTGCCCGTGCTTCGCTGGAATGAAGACCGGCAGAATCCTGTTCCTGTGGCTGCCGCTTTTCAACGGAGCACGTTATACGAGGCCGCCTCCTTTTTAAATGCCTTTGGAGAAAAGGCCGGACAGGTGTGGGTGTTGCTGGTGCTGACCACCGACTTTGATGAGACCCCTTTCGTGCGGGGACTTTTGGAGCGCTCCCTTTCGTATGACCGGTATTATTATCCCGGGGAGCGGAAACTGGCCTTGTACCGTCTTCACAGGAATCCTGTCTCCGGCAGAGGAGTCCAGGAGTCCACCGCCGCGGAAAACCTGCTTTTCGGTCCGATGCTGCCCTTCCTGAAGCCGGAGCAAACGCTGGAGGCGGGAAAAGCGTTTCTGGACAACATACGGTACCTGTCGGATGAGTCCGGAGGGTTCTGGCTGCGGCTGGGGGCAGCGCTTGCCGCTCATGGCAGGGGGGAGGCCGCGGATGCGGTTTTCCGCCGCGCCACACGGGAATACGGTTCGGCCGCCTATGAACTGCTGACCTTTGCCCGGGAATGCCCCGTCGACCTCGACGACGCGGGTGTCATGAAAAGCATACTGGGAAACACTTCCAACGATACTGACAAATGCGCCCGGCTGCGGACCGTGCTGCACTATGCCGCCTATGAGATGGACAGCGCGTTCCTGGAATCGTTGGGCTTGGCGGCGGTGGAAGTGGCGCCTCATTGTGCGGAAAGTTACCTGTTCCTGGGCTTTGCCATGCACCGGCGCGAGGCCCATGCGGAGGCGGTGCCTTATTTTCAAAAGGCATTTGCGTTGAATCCGAAGGTGTCCCCGGAAAGTGCGGAGGCTTATGGCACTTCTCTGGCGGACACAGGGGCTTCCGAGGCTGCGATACAGGTGTTCAAGGAGGCGGCGGAAGTCTGGCCGGAATTTAACTGGCTGTATATGCGCCTGGGCATTGTCTATGCCGATATGGGCCGCCACGCCGAGGCGGTGGAGGCCTACCGCCGGGCGCTGGCCCCGCTTCAGGATGACTTCTATATTACGTACCTGCTCCTGCAAAGCCTGCTCGCGCTGCAACGGTACGAGGAAGCGCTTCCCTTCGCGCGGCTGCAGGTCCTTGTCGGGCGCCGGGAAATCTGGGTGCAGTTGGTGCGCTGGCGCGCCTTTGTCGGCGCAGGACGCCACGACGAGGCGGAAGAGGCGCTGAAGTTGCTGGCGGCGATTGCCCCCGATTTTGAGGAATTGTACGACATCCTGTACCGCCACTCGGACCGCGACAAGGCAAACGCGCTGCTGGAGGCGGCCCGAAAGGACAATGACCCGCTCGTTAATGAATTGGCCCTCGCTGTGGCCCACCTGGAAGGACACAAACCATAGGTGGGTAAGTAGGCGTACCTTCCCAGGTGCGCCATGAAATATTGCCGTCGTCCTCTGCCTCGGAAATTACGTTAACATGTTTGTCGTTTCAGTGTAGTAGGCGTACCTTCCCAGGTGCGCCATGAAATACTGCCGACGTCCTCTGCCTCGGAAATTACGTTAACATGTTTGTCGTTTCAGTGTAGTAGGCGTACCTTCCCAGGTGCGCCATGAAACATTGCCGGCGTCCATGGTACTGCACTATGGCGCACCTGGGAAGGTACGCCTACTGCGCGTATAGGTATTCTAGGCTTCCTCCGGGACTTCGTCCGGAAGAAGAGGCGCTTTTGGCGCTACTCTCCGGTTATTACACCGCTGGGACCGCTGGCATCTTTGCCGGCAGGGCTAACATCATGGTCTATCTTGCCCGCGTTAGCCGCCAGGGAGGACAGCGATCCCAGTCCTGTCAGAACGCATCATAAATTGTCAGCGAACTCGGCGCCTCAAGCGCCTATAAACAACGGGAAGTTTGGACCTTCTCCCTTCACTTTTCCGGCATTATGGATGACAGGGTACAATTCTGTAGCCGCTGACCCTGGGGATCGGTAAGTCTTGCCGTGGCGCGCCAGGCGCCGCCCTGCTGAAATACGGCCAGCATCAGGGTGTTGACGCCTTGATTCAGATGGACGGGCAGTTTGTCTTCGCCGGGGACCAGCGGACGTCCCACATTCAACGCATGGATAAGATTCCCGTTCCACCAGACGCGGCACCCATCGTTGGTGCCGAGTTCAAGAATCGCATCGGCCTGCTCCTTTGCCGTGACGAAGGTGCGGAGGTACACCACCCGCTCTTCGCCGCCGACAACGCGGTCCAGTTCGAGAGCGAAGGCGGGGTCGGCGTCCACCAGCAACGGTAACACGCGCCAGTTCGCCGTTTCGCTGTCCGTTTCAGGCGGGAAGGAGCGTTCGAAGAGTACCGAGGCCTGGGTTTGTTCTTCGAAATACGGCCCCGCCATTTCCCACGTCATCATATAGTCTTTGTGCTTGCGCATAAAGTTCAGCGCCTCTTTCGCGTCGTGGACGATTTCCGGGGTGGGCGCCTGTTCGGCGATGGCCTTCAGCCGTGCCTGGGCCGCTTCCGGCCAGGCGCCGGTAAGCGCCTTGCTGACCGTCAGCGCGGCGAGAACCGCCTCGGCGGCGAGGGCTTCCTGTTCCATAAGTTGTTCAATCAGGCGAAGGCATGCCAAAGACGGCAGTTGCGCCGCGGCGGCCAGAAACTCGCGTTGGGAAGCCGTGTCCTGTGCCTGCGCGAAGGCGTAGGTCAGATGCTCGTCAACCACCACGCGCGGCAAACTTTTCGCGTTGCACAGGGAAGCGAGGTATGCCGAATAGGCGCGCGCGCGCAGGGGCGCATCCGTTTCGTTTTCCGTAAGCGCCTTCAATTCGGCCAGCGCGTCGGGCCGCTGAAACCGTTTCACGGCGTCAATGGCGGCCTTGCGTACTTCAGTGTCGCTGTCGGCAAGCAGGGCACGGGACTCTTCGAAGGCCCCGTCCGTGCCGATAAGCGCCAGTGTTTCCAGTAACAGGCGGCGCGCGGTAGTTCGCTGAAGGCTGTCCGAGGGAGTGGTGCGAAGCTGTTGCGACAGGGCGATGACAGGACCGGCCGCGTCGGTGGATTCCGGGCCCGGCGCGCGTCGCTGGGCAACGGCCGCCAGTGTTTGGGGCAGCACGGCCTCAATGCCTTCGATTTCCGGCGCCAGCACGAACTGTAACAGATCGTTCAGCATGGCTTCGGGCGCCAGCGTGCCCAAGGCTGCGGTTGCTTCGCTCCGTACTGCGGGCGGCGCGTTCCCTGCCAGGGCCAGCAGGGACGGCGCCGCTTCACCGGCACGGCGCGCGACCACCTGGGTAATCGCGGCGGTCCGGAGGGCTTCGTCACCGCCGGCGATGGCGTTTTCAATGAGGGACGCATTGACGGCCGGGTCGGGCATCTGGGCCAGGGCTTCCCCGGCGATACGGCGTTCTTCCCCGGAACCGGTTACAATCCGTCCCAGCAGGAAGGTCGTCAACTTGGCATCGCCCAGCTTGCCCATCGCGCGCAGGGCCGCCTGCCGCACCGCCGGCGATTCATGGTCGGCATAGGGCTGCACGGCGGCCAGGCATGCGCTGTCGCCCCGCGCGCCCAACACTTCCAGCAACGGGGCTTTGCGCTCATCCTGCACTTCGCCCAGTAGGGCGGCGAGCGCTTCGGTGACCTGGGGCGCGCTTTCCGAACGGGCCAGCATCAACGCGCCGTCGCTGAGGATCGGGTCGGGGTCACGCAGGAGTGTTGTCAACAGGGTCTGCGCCTTTTCGGGCTGCGCCTGGACCAGGAGGCGGGTCGCGGCGAGGCGGATATGGGACGGGAATGAAGGGGAGGCCAGGGCGTTGAGATTTTCAAGGACGGTCTCTTGTTGTTCCGAATGCAGGCATGATGCCGCGCATTGGAGGCACGCGTCCGCCAGAAGGATTTGTCCGGCGGCATCTGCGGCCCGGAACGCTGCAGAGAGGGCTTCGCAGGCATCCCGGGTTTGAAGTGCTGCGAGCGCTTGGGAGGCCCCATAGACTTGGTCCTTGTCCGTGGCGGCGAGGAAGGGCTGTATCGCGGAAGCGGATTCCGGCAGTCCCTGGCGCCCCAGGGCCGCCATCAAGGCAAACCAACGCTCGCCTTCCGCCCCGTTCAGCGCGTCCATGAGCGCCCGGGCGGATTCCGGCAGGGCGATCTGTTCCAGGGCGGTAACCACGCTGTTGAACATTTCAGGAGTATTCAACTGGCCTGCCAGGGCCGACACGCTCGCGGGGCCGCCGATTTCTCCCAGCATGCGGCAGCAGAAGCGCTTCGCCTCTCCGGTGCTGTCTGCGGTAAACACGGCGATGAGTTCCGTTTCAAGTTCCGCCGCCGTTGCGCCGTCGGGATCGCTTGCCGTTGCCCGGACCGCCTCGGAAATAGTGCGCACGGGGATTTCAGACGCGCCCAGGTCATATCCCCGCAAGGCGGTGAAATCATTTTTCAAGGATTCTTCCATGCCTTGCGCAAGGCCGGCAACCGACAGGGCGATAGAAAGCACCGCAACGCAGGTGTATTTCAGGGATACGTGTATAAGACAGGATTTCATCATGAGGTTCCTTTATTCCGTTTTTTTAGATACAAGGTTACCGGTTCAGATGACCCAGGGCGCGCGCATGGAAGGCTGCATCATCCGGTTCGCCACGGGGTCGTCGAACTGCTCTTTTTCCAGGTCCCAGTGCAGTTTCTTTCCAAGCAGCATGGCGATATTGGCCATATGGCACATGGTGGCGCTGTGGTAGCCCACTTCGACGGGGGCCTTGGGTTCGCCCCGGGATTTGACACATTCAATAAAGTCATAGTGATGTCCCAGGCTGCGTCCCAGGTGCAGTTCATCGGGTCCGATAACCTCCCGCAGCAGCGATTGGGGTTCCGCCTCCAGGTTGCCGCCGTGGACGTGGATGAAAATCCAGCCATCCTCCCCTTCGAAGCGGATGCCGCGCGGGCCCCGGTTGTCGCCCAACAGCCGCACCCCGTTCGCGAACTCGAAGGCGAAGTCATATATATAGGCCGTGTTGAAGAGCCCTTCCTTGGCGAAGGTGCCCTTGCCCTCCACGCTGATGGGCAGGGTATCGTCCGTGCCGTTGCCCAGCTGGCCCAGGTCGATAATATGCGCGCCCCGGTCCGTCATTTCACCCCCGCTGTAGTCCAGGATATAGCGGAAAAAGAAGTGGCAGCGCTTTTCCGTGTAGGGCGCTTCCCGCGCCGGGCCCAGCCAGAAATTGTAATCAAAACCCTCCGGAACCGGCATGATGGGGGAGGGCGGTTGCTCGTATTCCTCCACGCGGTCCACGGGCATCTGCACGCGGATGGTGTGCAGTTTGCCGATGCGGCCGTTGCGCACTAATTCACAGGCGTAGCGCGCATTATCGCGGGACCGCTCATGGCTGCCGGTCTGAAATACGCGACCGTAGCGTCGTACGGCGTCCACCACGGCGCGGCCCTCGGGAATGGAGTTGGCAAGGGGTTTTTCACAGTAGATGTCCTTGCCCGCCTTCGCCGCGGCGACGCTGATGACGGCGTGCCAATGGTCGGGCGTGGCAATCATGACGGCGTCGATATCGTCGCGCGCCAGCACCTCGCGGAAATCATGGTATTCCTGGATGCCTGAGTAGGAACCGTCGGGCTTGTTCGCCGCATAGTGTTCTTCCACCATACCTTTTGCCGTGGCGCAATGGTTGCGGTCCACATCGCATACGGCCACATATTGCACCTCAGGCATGCTCATCAAGGCGCGCGTGTCATACGAGCCCTGGCCGCCCACACCGATGGAGGCCATGACGATACGGTTGCTGGGCGCTACCGTGCCGTCCAGGCCCAGCGCCGAAGCGGGGATGATGGCGGGGAATACCGCCGCAGCCGCGGCGCTTTTTAAAAAGGTGCGACGGGACAAGGTGACGGGGTGATGTTTCATAGTCATTCTCCGGAGTGGTTCATGATGTTACTTGCGTAGGGCCGCCGCGCTTCGCTGGATGTTGTCTGGAAGGAACGACCGGGGTTCCGGCGGCGGCCGAAATGTCCGGCTCGGGTTGCTGAACATTCAGGGATACCCGTCGCTCCACCCCCTATTGTGATACTTTTTGAGGGTTCGATACAAAATTAAGGTCACGGAACCCCAAACGGCTCCACACCGGCGGGTGCGCACGCCGGTGTACCGATGAAGATACCCGGCACAGGGCGCCGTCCCATAAATGTTTGATGTTAAACAATCCTTTACTTTTTCACGCCTTTTGGGGTATCATAACGGGACGAGCGCAGGGCCGTAGGATGGCGCTGCGCACTTGAAAAGGAACTGCAATGAAAACAGGCCGGACAGAATTTCAAAAAGTGGGCCGTGTCAATATCTTCCTTCATATCATAGGGGTGCTGTTGGTAAAGATACTCGGGTGGAAAGTAGAGAGTGCGCCCCCCACGGTGCCCAAATACGTGGTAATCATCGCTCCCCACACCTCCTATTGGGATTTTCCCATGGCGTTGTTTATTTCATGGGTCTATCGAATGAAGGGCGCCTGGCTGGGTAAAGCCGAAATCTTCAGCTGGCCCTTTCCCCTCAACTGGTTCTTCAGAAAAGTCGGGGGGATACCGGTTTATCGTAATCGTAATCAGGGCCTGGTGGAACAAGCCGTTCAGGTATTTCACGAGCGGGACGGTCTGGTTCTGGCCTTGGCGCCTGAAGGCACCCGCGCCAAGGTGGACTACTGGAAGGCGGGCTTTTACCACATCGCGCTGAAAGCGGGCGTGCCCATCGCCCTGGGATACCTCGATTTCGGGCGGAAAGCCGGCGGTTTCGGGCCGCTTTATTATTGTACCGGTGATGTGGAGAAGGACCTGGCTTTCATCCGAGACTTTTTTAACACCATCACCCCGAGGCATCCGGAACGCCGCAGCGAGGTCCGTTTTCGTCCCTGGGGCAAAGGCGGCAATGCCGCCGATGGCGTTGCGCCTTCTGTTCCCAAAGCCGTCGGCATGGAGTAGGACGGGTAAGACCAGCAAGAGCGATTGCGGAAAGTCGAGATCGCTTCACTTCGTTCGCAATGACGGCTATAGGGATGCTATGTCATTGCGAGTGAAACGAAGCAATCCAAATCTAAGTTAATCCAACGGCTCTGCCGTTCCGGAGTTTTCTTTTGCCTATCAAGAGAACATCTCCTGTTTGCTTTATTCACAAATACCTTCCGAGAAACGTCATGCCGGTTTTTTCGCGACCGATGACTTTTATTAGAGCCGTTACCGGTATACCGCGAAAAAACCGGAATGACGTAGGCTTGGTCGTGATAAGATGGGCAACAAGGCTTTGAGACGGAATCGATAGTTGTTTTCATCAGGCCCCTTTTAGGGGGCTTCCTCATACCACCGGCTATGCCGGCGGTTGCTGATTATGTTGTGATAATTGGATGGACCGTCAAAGAAACTTTCCGTACACCCTCTAAGAGGTGCAGGACAAGAATTTCAGATTTCCTGAGCCCATCGGAATTGGGCATGGCACCCATAAGCAGACAAAAAGGGACTGATGACGAAATAGCCATCCGTAACGAGAAATCCACGCCTTTCGCTGAAATGGACTATTTCGTGGTGTCCCTGCCCCGGCAAAATTCAATAGCAGTCCTGTCCAAGTCAAAGGCAACGCAGCGTCATTGAATGCCTGGTGCGCGATGGAAAAACAAAACCCCGATCTGATAAGAGCGCTTTTCCCAAGACGATTCAGGCGCGTGGCCTATTCCTTAAAAATACAAACTCAGCTGGGCAAACAGGCTGAAGGGGGAGGAACCATATTCGCTGCGCAGGGTACCGTTTTTCGGGGAGGGCCCCCAGGGCAGGAACGCGCTGAGGGTTACCGTGGTCGATTGGGAGGCTGACCAGACGAGGGAGGGGATTACCATGCCCGAGCCGTCGTTTAGGCTGCCCAGGACCAGCCAGGAACCCAGCAGGGTTTCGTTGAACGGATAGGAGGCCTGCAGCGCCAGCGCATGCTGTCCCAGAATCTGGCTGTCCCCGCGCAGGTAGCGCTTGATAAACGCCTCGTTACGGATTTGACGGACCGCGTCTTCCACATCCGACAGACCGAAGCCGGAATAATGGTATTCCCCGAATACGGTCAGGCCGTTGCCCACGTTGAAGGTATAGGAACTGCCCAGCACGAGTTTGGCCGCGAGATCCTTCTTGCCGAAGACGCTGCTGTCGGGCTGTTCTTCGGGCGTATGAAACAGGGCCGCTTCGCCATGGATGGCCGCACCGCCCAGCGCGGCGGAAAAGGTGGCGGCGAACATGGCGTCCTCCCCCCGTTTGCCCGCAATGATTTCCCCATCTACTTCGCCCACATAACCGCGAAAGCGCGCCAGCATGGCGGAATCTTCCCAGCGTTCACCAAATACGGCGGTCAGTTCCAGCGAACTGAGCGGCGAAGTGCGGTATTCGACGCGCAGGGCGTCCACGCCGTGCCGCCATTCGCGGTCCACCTCGAGCGGCGAGAAAGGGGAGAATACGTCCACCGCGCTGAACAACACGCCGCGACCGAATCCGATGGCCTGGCGGCCGACGGTAATCGTTCCCCATTCAGGCTGAATGGTTACCAGCGCGCGGTCGATCTCATGCCGGTATTCAAAAGTCTCCCCGTCGCGCACAATCTGCCAGTCCAGCGGAGCGAGCCGCCAGGGCGCCTCACCGAAGGAGGAAACGATGTTGCCCGCGAAACTGAGGCCGCCCCCGTGGGCCGCGCGCCGCAGGTGGTGTTCGTAGGCCAGTTCCGCGGTGACCATCTCGCTAAAGACGAAGTTAATGCCAAGCCGGGTCCGCAACAGTCCCGTCGTGTTCGTGCGGTCCGGGTACAGCCAGGGGTCGTCCGGATTTTGGCTGGAGAAGCCGGTCAGTTTCAAGGTGCTGCGCAAGTCTGCCCGCCTGACGGAGTCATCCTCCGACCACAGTTCAAGGGCATGGGCGGACCAGGCGAGACAGCAAACCATCCACGCCGCGGTTACCGCGGAAACCGTTTGCCTGCGCCGCGATGGAATCGGCCAAGGGCGCCCGGGGTCAACCCGCGTCATGGGTATCGCTCTCCTTGACAACATCCTTGGCCACCTGTCCGTCCACCAGCGTCACCACGCGGCGCGCATAGGCCACAACGCGGGGGTCATGGGTGGAAAAGATAAAAGTCGTGTGCTGATTTTCGTTGAGATCGCGCATCATATCCAGCAGAACCCGCGCATTTTCACCGTCGAGATTCGCGGTGGGCTCGTCGGCCAGCACCAGCCGGGGTTTGGACGCCACGGCGCGGGCTACCGCCACGCGCTGTTGTTGTCCGCCGGACATCTGGGGGGGCCGCCGGTTTGCGTATTCACCCAACCCGAGCCGGTCCAGAACCTCCCGCGCGCGACGGCCCCGTTCGTTGTTGACCCCTTGCAGTTCCAGCACAAACTGGACGTTTTCCTGGGCCGTCAACACGGGGAACAGGTTATAGGCCTGAAAGATGAAGCCCAGCGCATGGAGGCGCAGGTCGGCCCGCTGGCGCCGCGACATCCGGCTTACATCGCTGCCCAGTACCTCCAGGGTGCCGTCTGTGATGTTATCCAGTGCGCCGATGAGGTTGAGCAGGGTCGTTTTACCGCTGCCCGAGGGGCCGACAATGGCCAGGAAATCCCCGGCCTTGACCTCGAGATCGATCCCGCGAAGGGCGTAGGTGTCCACTTCGCCGGTATGGTAGACCTTGGTTACCCGCTTCGCATGCACCAGGGTTTCATCGGTGAGTACAGCAGCCATATTATTGTGTCCTTAATGCCTCGGCGGGGGCGATGTGTGACGCCTTCCACGCCGGGTATAGGGAAGCCACCACCGTG
>JAKJCY010000089.1 GCA_022706235.1 Candidatus Hydrogenedentota bacterium
GAGGGCGGGGTCACAAAAGTGCGGGCCTTCGCTATTCGCCGTGGCGCCGGTGACCGACACCACCCCCAGTGTAATCAGCATGCAGGTGTTCATAATAAAGGTATCCTTGGTTCTCACTACCACGCAAGATTATGGACGCATTTCCTCCCGCGGAACAAATTGCAGGGTATCATGAAGGGACACTCCTGGACGAAACGTTGGAACTTGTGTGGCGCATACGCGGAGAAACCGGTACCAATCATCCCCGTACATCCCGAGATTCATCCACACCTGACCTGCCGCACACATAAATTAAATTTAGTGAATATAATTACTTGTATTTTTGTTATCCTGAAGGTAAGATGTTAAAAGTAACCGGTTGGTCTGGGATACAAGGTGACATGTTAAATCGTACAAACATAGTTACAGCCCTTGCGGTCGTATCACTCGCGCTGCTGCCCTCGGTGAAAGCATCGGCCTGTCCCTGCTCGCCGGTCTGTGCATCTTGCGCCGGGGCTAAAGAGCCCCTTCCCGCGGGAGAGAACATGGACCCGGGACTGCGCGTATCGTCCGTCACACACCGTTGCTGTGGGGGCACGGAGCACTTATCGAAGGCTGCGCCTTCCGCATGTTCCAGGAATTTGATGGATGCAACGGTATGTCTGTGTCCGCCCGGTCCCTTGTACATGATCCACCCCTCCCGTGATGCCGGGCATTCCGGCACGGCGGGGGGATATGATAACCTGGCGCTATCGCAGGGGAGCCCGGTTGTCTTGGATTCAGGTCTCCCTGCGGCGCTATCGGCCCGATTGTTTTCTCAGAACACCATTTGCCCTCATCTCAGGCACTGCGTTTTCTTGTGTTGATGGTCTTACAGGATTTGTCCAGCGGTAAGCAACAAAAATCAACTGTAGAAAACGAGAAAAATCAACCATAAAGGAAACGAATCATGTTTAATAAGACCACCATTTTTGCGCTGGCACTGGTGCTGGCGGCGGCCGCCTCGATGACCTTCTGGCCGCAGGAAAGTAGTGCCGCGCCTGCGCAGGCCGGTGTTTGCTGCGACAAGTGCCCGTGCCCGGAAGGCAAGTGTGAATGCGGCGAAGCCTGCACGGAAGCGTGCCGTAAGGCCTGTGCCGCGTCAGGTGCGTGCCCGGCCGACAAGAGTGCCTGCACCGCCGATGCCGGCAGTTGCGCGTCGAAGCAGGGCAAAGCCTGCCCCGCTTCCGGCAAAGCCTGCACGATGACACCGCCACGGACGGCATGTTGCGCTCGATAGCGCGTGCGCGTCCCTAATCTTTCTGCTTATGCCCCTGATTGGGCGGGCCCGGCAACGGCGCCCGCCCAATCCATTTTATCCTTCCCCTGTTTTTCGGGGTCCGACGCTCCCCTGTTGAAAGGGTGCCCACCCTGCTGGATTGAATTGTCCCCGCGTTCATCAGATCGGTCTGATCGGTCTGATCGGACCGATCGGTCGGATCAGGAATCCCTTTCACCACTAACGGCACACCCTGAATACCAGGTCACCTTCCTTGTAAAAGGAGGATCCCTCAACCCCACCATCGTCTATGCCGTTGGCGCTGACGCTATAGATCGTATACCCATCACCTTCACGCCGGTAATGAAAGGGTTGCTGACTAAAAGGGTCCATGGGCATCGCATCCAGGTAGTGCGGTATCAGGGTGTCCAGCCGATCTGGGGGAGCGCCATGGGCAAGTCTGTACCGTTCAAGGGAAACGGTAAGGATGCCCTGGGTTATCCCGGCCTCATGTTCCGCAGTATATTGGAAAAAGTGGTTCAGTGAAGGCAACAGTATGTTGGAAAGACTTGGCAGCACAAGTCCGTCTGAAAGTTCTGCCTCCATGGTTTCGGTAATGGTCCGGGCTTCCTGGTATGGCATGCGGGCGGCGGGAATCAACGCATCCATATAGTCGAGATAAACGTCCCGCTCTCCGGAAAACCACCCGAAGGCATTGGCCGTCTGCACGAGGGTCCGGGTGGCCCCCGGCAACACTTCGTCCATCCACCGCCGTTTCCATATCGCGCTTGCTAAAAACCCGGCAGGATCCTCAAAAGCGGTGATGCCGAATACACGTTCCGTTATCAATGAATTGGCAAGCGCGTCGGGATTGTATTCTTGTTCAAAAATCCGCCTGAGGTAATTCAACTGCGCATCGGTATAGCTTACCCGAACCAACGTTTCTTTCAGTGTGGAGAGGACCATGCCGTTGCAGGACTTGCGAATCATATGTGCTATAACCAGGGGTTCTTCCCGTATCGGGCGAGGTACGGCCATGGCCGCAATGAGCGCGGCAAAGGTCTGGTCCCTATTTCCAGACAGCGCTTCCGCGATGGTCTCCAACAGCAGCAATCTTACGGCGGTGCGGATTTTGGATAAAGGCTTCACCTCCATTTCATACCCTTTGGAATAATCTAAGGGAAATCTCCCGGGAGGTAACTCGGCCGCCGCATGTAATAACTCCAGCAGATCCGAATGCTTTGATAGATAGCGCCGTAGCGGTTCCAGGTCCGCCGGAGATAACGTGTCTTCTTCATAGATGAGGCGTTTGAAAATATCAATAATATCTTCCGGTTCATCCAGGAATACGGCGTCCAGTTCTTCCGCCGCTTCTATTTGGAGGTCCGCGCTGGTTTTCGCGGATTGACGGGAAACTTCGCCCTCTAAAACGTCGGCGCTTACGGGGAGTTGTTCCTGCCATGCCACCATGTCCTGCACCGTTACCGGAGCTCCTTCCGCGCGTATCGCTGCCAGGCGGGCGGCGTAATTTCGGTCCGAGTAGTATTTCGCGGTAAAGAACACGACAAAGGGGCAGAGGAGGACGACACCGGCGATAAGCAGGATGCGGCGCTGCCGTCCCGTCCATGGTGTGCGCGTCCGGGCGCGTTGATGGGGGTCCGTTGTCATGGTATACGCTCCTGTACCTTGGAGAAAGTTGTTTATAGTATACCGCTTTTCGTGGTGGTGGAAGGTTCGGGCTACCGGTCGCATCGGGAGGGCGCAATATCTCCAGAAGGCATAAAGGTGCTTGAGCCGATTTCGCTGACAAGTAATTATGAGCTCGGTTTCCTACCACGAGGAGCGTTATGCCCTGGTTTAGTTCAAGAATCCAAAAACAACACGGCATTCCGGTTTTTCGCGGTAGGAAAAGGACATGTAGCGGAGCGGGTGCCAGGCCGCGAAAAGACCGGAATCCCTTTCCTGAACCCAAGGATGCGGGAATGCGTACAGTTGCTTTATTATTTAAGACGAGGTAGTGGTATTCCTTACGGCATACTGAACCTGATAGGGATAGGGAAGACCAGTTGCCCGCCGAATTCATGCCGCCAGTCGTCTAAGAGGATTAACTCGTATGTGCGGCGTATTCCGATGAAGAGGAATTTGTGAAGCACTTACACAGAGAAACCAGGTCCGGTTGTCCCTGTGGTGATGTTGCTTTTCTTAGTTTAAGTTTAAACATAATTGAAGCGTTCTATCCGTCCTCAAAAACGTGATCGCAAGCCAAGCATCTTCCGAAATTCTATTCATCTCAAACGGGGTCACGGTTAAGAATTTCTTGCGTGAAGGAATTATTTCCTTTCCAGGTCTTTATTTTTTACCTATTCAAAAACGACAGACGCTCGCATTGCTGTGTAATGGGGACCAAAAACAGAAGCGTCTTTTTGAAATGAAACATGGAAGTGTGCATACTTTTGGAAGATAGGTTTGTTGATTCGTGTGAAGAGTTAAGAGATGGTTAATACGTTGGCTCAGTCAGTCAATCTTACGAGGTCTAACCTTGTGAGCATATTGTCAAATAGTGGTTCCCCGAGGTAGACCCCATAGATGCAGGCGGAACCGTTATGGATAATTGGCTGAATCAAGCGTGCTTTTGGTGGAAGAAAATGGCAGGACGTAATTAAATCTGTTACGATAAAGGATGGAATCAATAATGGGAAGATTCACCGTCGCTGAATTTTGCGTGGGGGGGGGCGGTCAGGCTCTTGGACTTGAGGCTGCGGGATTCGACTGCGTTGCCGCTGTTGAAATTGATACAGATTGTTGCACAACGCTTAGGCTAAACCGCCCACAATGGAATGTGCTAAACGATGATATGCGATTGGTCGATGGTCACCGGTGGAAAGATGTTGATCTTTTTGCTGCAGGTGTACCGTGCCCTCCCTTTTCAATTGCTGGAAAACAACTTGGCACCGATGATGACCGAGATATGTTCCCCGAGGCATTGAGACTAATCGAAGAGATGAAGCCAAAGGCCGTTCTTCTGGAGAATGTTCCAGGATTTGCATCAAATAAGTTCTCCTATTACCGAGATAAACTGCAAATGCAACTACTTAATATTGGCTATGAATCCGACTGGCGAGTCTTACAGGCTTCCAACTACGGGGTACCTCAATTGCGGCCGCGTTTCATCCTTGTTGCGTTCCCGAATAAAAGGATGCCTTTTTACGAATGGCCCCAGGCTAGAGAAATGCAAACAACGGTAGGAAATACACTTTGTGATTTGATGGGACAGAAGGGGTGGAAAGGGACTGACAAATGGGTGCACAACGCACAGAAGATAGCTCCAACTATTGTCGGGGGCTCAAAGAAACATGGCGGTCCCGATTTAGGACCAACTCGCGCCCGAAAACAATGGCTCGAATTGGGAGTTGATGGCCTCGGAATAGCCAACGAACCTCCTCTACCTGATTTTCCAGTGGATGGCCTTCCACGTTTAACTGTCCGTATGGTCGCAAGGATTCAGGGATTTCCTGACTTTTGGAAATTTAGTGGGAAAAAAACCGCAGCATATCGTCAAGTTGGGAATGCCTTCCCTCCACCAGTAGCATCGGCTGTCGGATTATGTATTGTAAAAGCCTTTGATGGAAAGTATCCAACGCAGAACTCACGTAAAGCAATTCAATGGAATCTTCTAGAGAATACAGTGCCATACTGTTGATAATTATAAATTCGAGGATAATATGAGTAAAATTGGTTCGAAGGAAAAGATTAGGCGGTTTTTATTGGCTAATATCGGTCGGGTTATAGAGTCGAATGAACTTCAGGCAGCAGCAGATGGAGCAGTTCAATACAGCCGACGACTGAGAGAATTAAGGGATGAAGAAGGCTGGCCAATTCTCTCACATAACGATAGTTCAGAACTAAAGCCGGGTCAGTATATGCTTCGTCATAAACCAAATCAGAAAGAAATGCCTAATTTTGCTCGTTCGGTTTCAGCACGGCTCAGGGCAGAGGTACTCGACCGAAACGGATTTACATGTCAAATGTGTGGATTAACTCCTGGCGAGATTGACCCCGCGACCGGCAGACCGGTGAGACTCCATATCGGTCACATCAAGGACAAGTCGCTGGGTGGTGCAGACGAGCTTTCCAACCTTCGAACGCTCTGTTCCACCTGCAATCAGGGCGCTAAAAATATAACATCGGAAAAACCAAGTGCCATATGGTTGTTGTCGCAGGTTCGTCGGGCTGGACGTGATGAACAGAAAGTTATTTATGAGTGGCTAAAAACCAAGTTTTCCGAGCAGTAAATTGCAGGTCCATCGGCTACTTTGTAAGAGATGATAAAGAGTATGTTGTTCCTGCTTTAGAGCAATGTCGATTTAAATTGTCTGGCGAGTAGGGGCACCTTTCGAAGTTCGCCCCACACATACATACACTATTTCAGAACAGTGCTTGCACTATTTACGCACATAGATCTCGCATTTCTGTGTACAAGGAATGCATACGAATGTACCTTGTTACATTGAACAACTTTACTCCCACGATGGCTACCCTCCTGTGAACGGTTTGTGTTGACTCGTTTCGCTTATCGTACTACATTCCCTCCTCCCGAACGTGACTTGCACCATCATGAGTACGATGGACGGTCCGACGCCCCCCTGTTGAACGGACGCCCGCCCGATGTCCATAATGACGGAACTGTTACGCATAAGGAGATAGGGTATGTGGCATACGGTCTGTTTGACAGGTCCCACGCTGCCGGAATCCTTTTACTGGTTCCACGAACCGCCGGCGTTTTATTTCGACGGGGGGCTGCACCTGCACACGCGCGGCGACACCGATTTCTGGCAGCGCACCCATTACGGATTCCGCCGGGATGACGGCCATTGCCTCTTCACCCGCGTGGCCGGCGATTTTCGGCTAGTGTGCCACGTTGCCTTCGCGCCCTGCACCCAGTACGACCAGTGCGGGGTGATGGTGCGGGTCGATGAAAGCCACTGGATCAAGGTTTCCATGGAGTATGAGAATCCGGAAATCAGCCGCCTGGGTTCGGTGGTCACCAACGGCGGCTATTCCGATTGGGCGACACAGGATGTGCCCGCCGATGTCTTGGAGAAATGGTATCGGGTCAGTCGCGAGGGCACTGATTATATCCTTGAACAGGGCGACAACGGTCAGGACTGGAAACAGATGCGGATTGCCCATCTGCATGGGGGCGCCGAAACGGTGGAAGCGGGGGTGTATGCATGCAGTCCCAAGGGCGACGGATTCCACTGTCATTTTCGCACGTTGTCCCTGGAAACGCCGGACCCCGCCCCGAAGTAAAACAGAATGTGGGCAAAGAAGCCGGACCGCCGCCGGGTTGCGGCTTACATTGTCGAGCAGGGAAGTTCCTTCAGGCTCTGGAAGCCTGAGTCAAAATGCGTTCCCCGTTCGGGTATTACGCGAAAAGCCTCTCTATCGTATAAAATATATAATCATTAAAATGCTATCAGGCAAAGGGAGGTATTTCACATGACGAAGGAAAATCATGCCGTTTCCAGTCCCGCTGCGGTAAAACCCGCGCCCGTATCCCAGGCCCGCGACACAACGATAGACATCCTGCGCGGACTGGCCATCTTTACCATGATAGCGGCCAATTCGGCGGGCGAGCTGTTGGCGGAGCCTCATCCCTTCTGGTTTCGCGTCTATGGGTCCTTCGCCGCGCCGTTGTTTATTCTCATGAGCGGCATGATGGTGGCCTTGACCGCGGAAGGCAAGAAACATGACTTGCGGTATTTTGTCAAACGGGGCGCCATGGTAGTAGCGGTGGCCGTCTTCATTGACGTGTGTGTCTGGCACATCTATCCCTTTGTCACGATGGACGTGTTATACCTCATCGGCCTCGCCCTGCCGCTGATATTTATGTTTGTATATCTGCACCCGCTGTCGCGGTGGCTTCTGATTGGCGTGATCTTCGGTCTCGCGCCCCTGTTGCAATATGGGCTGGGCTATTCCGATACGGTCGTGGAGACGGCGTTGCTGGAGCATCCCCTGACACTGGTGCGGCGTTTTCCGGAAATACTTCGGTATTGGGTGGTTGACGGCTGGTTCCCCATCTTCCCCTGGCTGGTATTTTCGTTTTTGGGCGTGCAACTGGCGCGATGGCGCTGGAAATGCGGGCGCCATGCGCTGGGTAGCCCGGCCAGTCTCGGGACGGGCGCTGCCCTCTTCGCGGCCGGTGCTGGGGCATTCTTCTTCCTGCCGGGAGCCGCATTCACGCGGGCGGGGTACAGCGAATTGTTTTATCCGCCTACACCTGGCTTCATCTTGAGCGCCATCGGCCTCATCATTGTCCTGTTCCCCCTGGTGGATGCGGTGCGGCGTTTTGCCGTGCTGGACCTGCTGCGCGTATTGGGTGAAACGTCCCTTTTCCTCTATATCGTGCATCTCGCCGTGATTGAGTATCTGCTTATCCCGCTGTTCAGCGAAGACAAGTTTTCCGTCTCGGGGTTCATGGGCGTCTATGCGCTGTTCACCGCCTTCCTGATTCTGCTGTCCTACGGGGTCCGGTACCTGAAACAGGTCTGGACAGGCCGACCCTTTGTGGTACGGTTCCTGTTGGGCGGGTAAGTACCGGCCTGCCGCCGGGCGGCGCGTCAGCCCGGGTGGTTTTCGGGCGTATGTTTGGCCAGAAAAGCCCGCAGATGCTTCAGGTAGGCCTTGTTCAGGAGCGTCGTGGCATGGTCGCCGTTTTCGATGTACACGGCTTCATGATTCCCCATGACCTCGGTCATGGTTTTGATGCCCGCACCCAGGGGGTCGCGGGTGCCGGCAATGGAAAGCACGGGCACCCGGTTGTTGCGCATCTCCTCCTCGGTGATGGCCAGGTCGGTAAACCGTTTCATGATGGCGGACATGGCGTCATTGTCATTGATGGCGCTCATTAAAAAACTGACCAGATTGATTCTCCACGCGGGCGGCGTCTCCGGTTCCAGCGCCCGCAGCAGGGGCCCGTAGCCCTCGTGCCGGTCGAGGGATTCCGTGAGGGTGCGCAACGTCTCGAGGTTTTTACCCTCCGCTTTTTCGAACCCGGACGCGCAGGGCACGGCGCTGAGCAGCCGTTCCGGATGGCGCGCGATCAGGTGGATGGTGATGAACCCGCCCATGGAATAGCCCACGACATGGGCCTTCGCAATGCCCAAGTGGTCCATCAGCCGAATCACATCCAGGGCCGCCTCTTTCCCGTACTGCTCGGGGGATTTCGGCTTGTCACTGCGGCCATGGCCGCGCAGGTCGAAGCGAATCACCCGGTAGGCGCCGCGCAGGGCACGCACCACGCCCGGCAGCCGCCAGTTCAGGTCGGCGTTAACACCGTACCCGTGCACCAGGATCACGGGGGTTCCCTGCCCCTCCACACGATAGAAAAGACGGACGCCCCCGGCATCGAAATACTGTCCCGGCGACCGGCGCAGCGCGAGACAGGCCAGAACCGCGATAAGCGCAAGAAGCGCCACAAGAATGACCACTATTCCATAAACCAAGGTTATCATACAAATGTCTCCGGGTTGAAAAATGCGCTACGGCGGCCCCGATATTGCCCTTGTCCCCCGAGTTTACTGTACAAAAAAAAGCTGCGGCGATACAACCCGGCATGGCCGTCCCCGGCGCAATGTCTTACGCTATTGTAAGATTTGCGGACATGCGATGGTACCACCCGCCCCGGGCTGCCAAAAAAAAAGCAAGTTGCAGAGACGCCAGCGGTGCGCAAGCCTTTACCCCTGCACCGCAAATTGTTTCCCCTTCCCCGCGTCCATGGGGTATAATAAAGGTATGATACTAAGGCCTCTTACAAAGAGGCTGTTCAACGTCGGCATGGAATGCCGCTCCGGCGGGGTGGTATTCCGGCAATAAACCGCTAAAGAAGAGCATCCAAAGAGGATTATTTTTTAAGGAATTAGCGGGAAAAGGAATTGAGTCGTGTACGCTATCAATATATGTGTCGTGGACGATTGCATGGATGAAACCACGGTACTGTGTGAAGGCCTGCACCTGTTCGGCTACCGTACCACGGCGGCCTATACGGGCCGGCAGGCACTTGACATCTGTCGCAAGGAGAATATCCACCTGGTCCTGCTGGACATCGGCCTTCCGGATATCGACGGTTATGCCGTTTGCCGGGACCTGAAGTCGGACCCGCGCACAGCGGACATTCCCGTGATATTCGTCACGGCCCGGGGTTCTTCGGAAGACGTTGCGCGCGGTTACGATTTGGGCGCCGTGGATTATGTGGCCAAACCCTACAACCTTCCCCTGGTCATCGTTCACGTGGAAGCGGCATTGCGCACGCGCCAGGACTATTCCGGGCTGCTTTCCGGCCCGTATCTGCTGACCGACCCGATTTACACGGACCAGTTGACCGGCCTGCGCAACCGGCGTTTTCTCATGGAACGTCTCCAGGAAGAAACCGAAAAAGCCCACCGGTACCACTACCCGCTGTCGTGCCTGTTGCTTGATTTTGACGAGAACGGTCTGGACGAATCCGTTGTTGAGCCCGCCGGCATGGATGACCTGCTGGTGGAGATCGCCATGGCGCTGCGCAACAGTTCGCGTTCCTTCGATATCCTGGCGCGGTATGACGAAACACAGTTTGCGGCCGTGCTGCCGCACACGCGCCTTCCCAACGCCATTTCCTACGCGCACAAAATCCGCAACGAAATGGACACGGTGCTGCAAAACATCATCGGCGCCGAAAACAAGATGAAGCTGGCCTGCGGCATCGTGACCTGCAATAACGGCCATCGCGCGCCGAGCGCGGATGAACTGCTCCGGGAAACGGCGCGCACACTGTTCATCGCCAAGGGCGGCGCCCCCGACCTGCTGAGCGCGCGCGTTTTTGCCGAGGCATGACCCGGCCTGCGTCCCGTCGTACCGCCGCCTTCCCGGGCGGCAGTTGCTGGAAACTTTTTTTTCCGTCCCGTCCTTCCCCCCCCCCGCGTCGCGCGCACCGCACATGGAAAATAGGTTTTGCCCCCGTCTTTCTGCTATGCTAACCAATGCGTTTGCCAGGGTGGCGGGCGCGTGTTTTATCCAATTGCGCAGGGAGACGGGGAGCCCATGACCGCAGCGGCATGGCCCCATTTCCTTGAATAACCGTTGTTTCAGTAACAGAGAGGTTTCGTGCTATGAACAAAAAGTCAAGTGACGGTATGTCGCGGCGTGATTTCGCGAAGGCGACCGCAGCCGCGGCGGGGTTTGCCATTCTGGCCGCTAAATCAGGCATCGCGCAGGACACTGCGGACACGCTGAAGATCGGGCTCATCGGCTGCGGCGGCCGCGGCGGCGGCGCGGTGATCAACTGCCTCACCGGCAACGACAACGTCAAGTTTGTCGCCATGGCCGATGTGTTTGAGGATCGGATGGTTGCCCGGCGCAACGACCTGCGCAACAACACGCATCCCAAAGTACAGCCGAAGATTGACATCCAGGATGACCTGTGCTTCACCGGTCTGGACGCCTACAAGCAGCTGCTCGCCACCGACGTGGACATCGTCCTTCACGCCACGCCGCCCTATGCGCGGCCCATGCACTTTGAAGCCATTGTCGAAGCGGGCAAGCATGCCTTCATCGAAAAACCGCTTGCCGTCGATCCCGTCGGCATCCGGCGCTGCATGGCGGCCGCCAAGGTGGCCGAGGAAAAGAAGCTGGTCATTGTCACCGGCCCCCAGCGCCGCTACCAGACGTCTTACATGGAAACCGTCAAACAGCTGCAGGACGGCGCTGTCGGCGAGATCCTCACGGCGCGCGCCTACTGGAACGGCAGCCTGCCCTTCTGCAACGAACGCGAACCCCAGCACAGTGACTTGGAATATCGCTTCCGTAACTGGTACAACTACATTTGGACCTGCGGGGATAATATTGTGGAACAGCACGTACACAACATCGACGTCATCAACTGGGTCCTCGGCGCCCACCCGGTCAAGGTCGTGGCGTCAGGCGGGCGCGCCTGGAAACCGGTCGAAGAAAAATACGGCGACATCTGGGATAATTTCACCTGTGATTTCGAATATGCGAACGGCCTGCATCTGCTGAGCATGTCCCGACACTGGAACAACAGCCACAACGCCGTGTTCGAGGAAGTAACGGGCACTCAGGGCAAGAGCAACTGCCATGACAAGGGCCGGGACACGTCCGACCCCTATGTAAACGAACACATCGCCCTCCTGCAGAGTATCCGCGGCGAGCGCGAATACATCAACCAGGGCGTTCAGACCGCCGAGAGCACGCTTACGGCCATTATGGGCCGCATGGCCGCTTATACCGGCAAGGAGCTGACCTGGGATGAAGCCCTGAATTCCGACCTGAGCCTGGTACCGGCCGTGCTTGATTTTGAACAAGCCTACCCGGTTGGGCCCATTCCCGTACCCGGCGCATAGGCCTCTGAATATAGTTCAACGTCCCCTCCCGAAACCCCGGGAGGGGATTTTTGTTGGTATCCGCCAGAAGATATGCACCTGGAAAGGGGCGGTATACTCAGGGAAAGAGGGTTACAAGAAGGGACCAAAAGGGCGTAAAGGACTCAAGGGACATGTCTGGAAGAAAGGTGCAGTAGCGTTTTTTGGGGTCACCACCCTGGCGTGCCCTTGCGATGGATAAAAAAAAATTGGCGCGGACCGTATGGCGGGGGAGGGAAGGAGGGAGGCACGGTCCGCGCTCTTGCGAGGAATGGGCCTGCTAAATAGGGTCTGTATGTTGTCGTTCAACTGGAATAACGTACATCATTCCATTGCAGTTGACAAAGTTTACCAAAGAATTGTTAGGATATCGTTAGAATCATACATTAAATTGAAGTTTATTTTTTTAGTAGATTCATTGAAAACTGCTGTTACCTACCTGAAAACAACAAGTTAAGTAGCGAAGCCTAACAACTATTGTTTAGCGATTCAACTGTCCTTCAATATAAGAAACAAAAATCTATCTGTTATATTCCATGATTCCAAAAAAAGTTCCCGCTTTTTGAGGAGAGGAGAAAATAGTTTGTCTGGACGTCTTTTACCTTCAGGAGGCACCCTCTCGCCGCAAACGCCGCCGGTAACATTTCCGGCGCACCCGGGAAGGTTCGCCCATGGGCATCCCATTGGGTTCTGGTGTTCCCCGGAAATGCGCGGTTATGGGTGCCCCCCAGGTGGGCGTTTCGTCCGACACCGAGTTTCATTGACCTTTCCAACGGGAAAAGCATATTCATTAACTCGTGCGGTGTGTATTCCAACGGGGTCCGTAAATCTGAGATCCAAAGGCGGGCAATGGAGCGCAACGGGCATGGCGGGGCCTCGGTCCTGAAATGTCCGGGGCCGACGACTGGGACGGGGGCGCGGCTTTGTTCAGGCGGTACCCGCCGTCTTGTTGTCCCGGGACGCCGCATTCGCTGCAGGTGCAGCTTCGGGCCCCGCTACCTTCATGCTGCAGCGGCCCTCGAAAAACACCCCTTCATGGATGCAAATACGCGGGGCGAAAATATCGCCTGTCACTTTGCCGTGCGCTGTGATTTCGAGGCGGTCGACGGCTTTTATGTTGCCGCGCACCTCGCCGCTGATGATGACCTGGCCGGCGAGGATATCGCCCTTGACCCGGCCCGAATCCAGCAGGACCACGGTGTCCTCGCTCTGGACAACCCCTTCCATCTGGCCTTCGATACGGATGGTGCCCGTGCAGGCAAGGGTTCCATTCACCTGCGTTCCCGGCCCCAGAATAGTTACCACTTTATTTTCGTTATAGACGCGTGTTTTTCTCGTTTCAAGCATAATTAATCCGACAGATATTTTGAGGGGTTGACTTGCACACCGTGCAAATGTACTTCATAATGCAGATGAGCGCCGGTGCTTCTGCCCGTGCTGCCCACGAGGCCGATGGAATCGCCCCGCTGGACTTTGTCGCCCGCGCTGACATTAAGTGCGCTGAGGTGGGCATACAGGGTGGTGAGGCCGTCGCTATGGTCGATGATAACCGTGTTGCCGTATTCACTCATGTACTCGGCTTTTCGCACGACACCGTTGGCGGTGGAGCGCACCGGGGTGCCCTTCGCGGCCGAAATATCAGTCCCGTCATGATGGCGTACACGGCGCGAGAAGGGGTCCCGCCGGTACCCGAAGTGGGAGGTGATGCGCCCCGCGCCGCCGGCCAGCGGCCATCCTGCGGGTACGCATTTGATGCGCTCCGCCTGGATTTCCATATCCTTGACCAATTCCTGGAAACTGCGCGAGCGCAGGCGAATCTCTTCCATGATGAGGTCCGCGGACGGGCGGGCCATGCCATAGATGATATGGGGCGGCCGTATAACCTCGTCCTCCACGGCATAGGGGAAGGGCCCGGTATGACTCGGCCCGCTGCCTTTGCCGTTCTCCACGGCCAGGGGCGGCTCAAAAGTCGGTGAGGTTCGCGGTTCGAGCCCCGTAATGGCACGCGCACGCGATTCGATATTATACAAGTCGCTCAGTTCGGCGGTGATAGTCTGGATGGTGGCGTCATATTCAGCGCGCATCCGCGCCTCCATCTGCCGCAGTTCGTCCTTATCAGTTTTGGGCGCGGGTTCGGGCACGGGTTCAGGCGCTTTGGCCTGCTCCATTTCCAACAGCCGGTTGGCATAGACCAGGTCTTCGGTCTGGCCGGAGATTACTTGATTGCGCTGGTAAAAAAAGGCCGCTGAGAAAGCCAGCGCCACGATCACCGCATACACGCCCCACAGGTGGACCTCACAGAGGGTAAGTGTACTGCTACGACCCTGTCCCTGGGGCATCAGCATCACAGTCCATTTTTTCATAATCAGCCCAGTCTCCTGGTGACTTCTGTTTGATGTTCATCCGCCTTCGGCGGACTATGTCATGCCATCCTCTCGGTCTGCATGCCACATCAATCCCCACTTGCGAATGGCGTTACTATAACACAGCACTGACAATTATGTCAATCAAAATATCGTTTCGGCCTATCTTTTTTCCCGGGGGGAAAACCGGGCGGTTTTCACCTCCCCCCCCCCGCGCCGCCGGGGTCATCAACCGTGCCCGGAACCGGTAGCGCCCGCCTCTTCCAAAGCCGCGCAGAGTTCCCGGTGCACCTGTTCCACGGTGATATGCTGGAGGCACAGGTTGTTGGTGCACGGGGAAAGGCGGTAATTCATGGGCGAAAAACAGGGGCTGCAGGCAAGGCCGAGGTAGACGGTACGCAGCCGGTCGGACAGGGGGCTGTACAGTTGGGGGGTTTCCGGACCGAACAAGACCACGCCCGTAATACCGGTCATGGCGGCGAAATGGGCGGGGCCGCTGTCCGAAGAAACCAGCGCATCGGAAAGGGTCATAAGGGTGATGAGACCGCGCAGCGACAGGTGCCCGGCGAGGCTGACGCACCGGGCGGGATCGATGTCCCGGGCCATGACCTTGCAGGCTTGCGCCTCGAAAGGCAGTCCCGTGATCAGGATGCGCGCGTCCGGGTGGGACCGGAGCAGTTCGCGGCCCAGGTCGATGAAGCAGGGGTCCGCCCACTTCCGCGCGGGCAGTTCATCCAGGCACTTGGGATTGAACAGGACAATGGGCCAGGGAGTACGGGAGGCGCGCGGCAGCGGCGGCAGGAACCCGTTCAGCGCCTCGTTGACCGCGGCGATATCGCCGGGGACCGGCACAAACGGCGGCGGCGGGCACAAGGGCAACAGCGGCGGTTCTTTCAGCAGGGGCGCATCCGCATGGTCCGTAAAGGCGGAACGGACGAAAACATCGAAAGCCTGCGAGGTATGCAGATACGGGTTATACTGGACGCGGTGTGTGACCAGCGCCCCGCGATAAGGACCTTCACTGTTGAAGCGGTGCAGCCCGACACGCCTGCGCGCGCCGCTGAGCCAGCACAGGATAATAGAGATGCGGGCAAATATTTCGAGGTCGATGGCGGTGTCGATTTGGAGCCGATGCATGCGCACAACGGCCCGGACCATGTCCAAAGCCAGGGTAACCAGCGACGTGTCCTGTACGGTAATCACGTTCTCACCGGGGATGACATCAAGAATATCGAGTATTTCCCGGTTTTTGGCGAAAGCGAAAACAAACACATTTTCCCGACCGACCCGTTCCACGGCGTGTTTAATGGCGCCGTAGGCAAGCACGAGCGCGCCCTGTTCCACGGGTTTCACAAACAGGATGCGCCGGACAGGGGGCATAACGCGCGCGGCAGGCCGCAGCAGGAGGCGCACTTTTTCCAGGAGGGTGAGGAAAAAACAGAGAACCACGCCCAGGCGACGGTCCATGAACTGTTCCAGCCAATTATTCACGGCAACCGCCTCCGGACGCCGGGGACAAATCCGCCCCCGGCAGTTTCTTAAAGATTTCGATGTTATAGTATGCGGGATTGGCCAGGCTGCCGTAGGCATCGCGATGGCGAAACATGGATTCGACCATGGCGGCCACGCCGTATTTGGGCCGGAAACCGAGACAGGTGCGGGCCTTGTCGCAGCTGACTTTGTAATTGCGGAAATCCTGCATGTTCCGGATCTCCACCGTAACCTTCCCTCCGAGCCGTTCTTCCACGGAGTCCTTGACCAGGTCGGCCACCTGCCCGACGGTGAAGTTGTCATAAGCCACATTGAAGACGCCGCTGATGGCGGGGTCGGCCTGCACGGCGCGCGCGAAGGCCGAGGCGGTGTCGCGCACGTCAATCAGGGGACGCCAGATGGCCGGGTTGTTAACAACGATGCGCCCTTCCGTTGCGGCGCTCTTGAACATGGCGTTAACAATCAGGTCGAACCGCATGCGCGGGCTGTGCCCGTTCACCGTGCCCTGGCGCAGGGCAATCACGGAGAATCCGTCTTCGCGCTGCTGCATGGCGCCGTGCTCACCGGCAAGTTTGGAAATGCCATAGGGATAGGCGCAGGTGACCGGAGACTCCTCATCGTAGAGCTTATTGACCGTGTACCCGTAAACCGAGCAAGACGAGGCATAGATGAACCGTCGCGCCCCGGCCTGCCGCGCCCGGTAGGCGAGGTACGCGGGCAGGGCGGCGTTCTGGATGAAATTCAAGGCCGGGTTGAATTCCGCCATGGGATCATTGCTGAGCCCGGCCAGGAAAATGACCTGGTCGTAGCCCGCCAGGTCCGTTTGGTCCAGGGAAAACAAATCGCGCCTGTGTACCGGGATGGTGTCCGGCAGATGCCGGCCGAACCACAACAGGTCCACCACGTCCACTTCGTAGCCGTATTCCTTCAGCATAGGCGTCAGCACCGAGCCGATATAGCCCGCACCGCCCGCAACCAAGAGTTTCACCATGACGCTCCTTCTTACAGGTTGATTACCGGTATGCCGCCTGAGTGTACCTTTTTCCTCTCCCCCATTTCCAAACGCGCCCAGTACGCATGCCTTCAGTACACGTATCTCTAATACACGTATCTTTAGCAGGCGTACCTTCCAGGTGCGCCAAAAAAGACACTTCCAAGCCTTCCCGCATACATAATCGCCTCAACAATTTTTACGCGCCCGGTACGCCCAAGTGCCGCGAGTGCTGGAGAATACCCCCTATGGCGCCCAGTAGGCGTACCTTCCAGGTGCGCCAAAAAAGACACCCCCAAGCCTCCTTGCATACATAATCGCCTCAACAATTTTTATGCGCCCGGTGCGCCCAAGTGCCGCGAGTGCTGGAGAATTCCCCGTATGGCGCCCAGTAGGCGTACCTTCCAGGTGCGCCAAAGCGCCCCAAGTGCCGCGAGTTCTGGAGAATTCCCCGTATGGCGCACCTGGAAGGTACGCCTACTAAACTCCGCTTACATAATCGCCCCAACAATTTTTATGC
>JAKJCY010000008.1:0-41539 GCA_022706235.1 Candidatus Hydrogenedentota bacterium
GCGTCCGGTCGGGATTCGTACGCCTATATCACGGAAGCCGCGGAAAGTGTCCCGCCCGGCGCGGAAGGTCTTGTATTCCTGCCCTATCTGACGGGGGAGCGAACGCCCCACAAGGATCCGTATGCAAAAGCGGCTTTCATTGGATTATCACTTCGGCATTCTAAAGCCCATATGGCACGGGCGGTGCTGGAAGGTGTGGCATTTGGTATGCGGGACAGTCTGGATATCATGCGCGAAATGGGTATCCCCCTGAAGGTATCCCGGGTATCCGGCGGCGGGGCTAGAAGCGCCCTGTGGAGGCAAATTCTGGCCGACACAGGAAGGATTGAAATTGCCCGTATCAACGTAGATGAAGGCCCAGCCTTCGGAGCCGCAATCCTGGCGGGAGTGGGGGGCGGTTGTTTTTCTTCCGTTGAAGAGGCATGTGATACCCTGATTCACGAGGTCGACCATTGCGAAGTGAATACCGATCGTGCAAAGATTTACGACAATTACCTGCAGGAATATCGCGCAGCCTATCAGTCCCTCAGTAAGAACTTTAAGCGTATGGCGGAATTGATTCCATAATTTCAAGGTTATATTTTCCGAATAGCTACCGACAACCGATGCGAGCCAGACGCGCCAAAAGACCTTGGTGAACTGAGCCCCGTAAAGCCATCTGAACCCCTTGCCTGGGCCAGCTGCCACACACTACGAGGATACAGATAGGGCGTACCCTCACACTAAATCCAGCCGCGTATCAAAATATATCCATCTCGGTAGACCTGATTATAACGTCTGATAATATATATTATGTTTCATTAAATGTGTCTCCGTACAGAAGCATACGTCTCTGCCTGATAGGACTTAAGAGGAATGATTCATTATAAAATATATTCCAAAATAAAACAGGGCCACCTGTATTTGGTATAATTTAAAAGAGACCAATTGAATTTAAAACATATTGCGCAAATAAATACCTAATACTTGGTGTTAAGTAAATTATCATTCACCCTGTATTCATTGGATTAAAAGCAGTTAACAAAAAGGTCTAACCGTGATTGTTCAAGAAGATTTTCAGTAGGTGTATTTTGAGTCGCTTCATTTTGAAAAGACATTGCAAACACTGCGGTTCTGCCTGTTAACTTGCATTACCAAGACAGGGCATTTTGGCACCAGCAACTACGTATCAAAATAAAACATACAGCGCACAATAAATACACCTGCTCCATTTTGAAAATCTATGCCCTCCCCCACTTCGTAATGAATATCTGTCTGTGCCTTGCTTTAGGAAGGGTAAACCGATGTCTAGTCCAAGTATTATTTGTCGCAGTAAATTATTTTCTGGTCTTTGGAGTGCGCAAGTCGTACTTGCGCACTCCAAAAAACTGTTTAAAGCCCGGAATTAAACTTTCTGTCATTGATTCACAATAACTGAAGCCAGTGTCTTCTTGGCGTCGTTAGACGCTTGACTAGACACTAGGTATTTGTACCATTCAGGTCCCGACAACGTTACTGTTAAGAAAGAATACGGAGGATGGGGTTTCACTTTTTTACCGGCCGCATGCGTCCAGTGTGTTTCCGAGCACTCGCCTCTTGCGACAAGAATCCCGGCTATCATGATTCGATGGAGGACGAAACTTCACCCCAACTATTTTAAGTACGCGGCGGCTCGCCTGACCTAGATTGCGACTCTAATTTATCTACATATTTATTTAATTAACAATCACTGGCAGAGCCGGTGGTATGAGGAGATCACCTAAAAGGATCCTCATGAAACAACTATCGATTCCGTCTCAAAGCCTTGTTGTCCATCTTATCGGGACCAAGCCTATGTCATTCCTTTTTTTTCGCTCGCGTGGACGCGTTTCAAAGGAAGTACCGTATAGCATAGGCGCGAAAAAACACCGGAATCCAGGTTCATCATTTTCTTCGAGCGAGAATGCGAAAGAAAGTTGACAAACCTTTCTGAAAGGGTGTACGGAAAGTCGAGATTGCTCCACTTCGCTCGCAATTACGGTTATATGGAAACGTTGTCATTGTGAGAGAAACAAAGCAATCTTAATATCTGCGATAATTGCACAGGCCGTTGAAGCGGCTTTCCGTAAACGCTCTGACAGAACCCAAAAATACCTTCTTGGTGTCGGGGGACTTTTTGGGCTACAATTAAGTCTAGAATAAAACCATCGTCCTGAATATCCGCAGCAGCGGGATACTGTCGAATTGTCAGTCCGTGCCCCCCGCCGGACTGAAACAAACCCGAATCAGAAAGGAATCTATGAGTACCAAGATTCGTATAGGCATTATAGGATGTGGCGCCATTGCGGAACGACTCCATGCACCCGAATATGCCAATAGCCCCGATGCCGACCTGGTTGCCTTCTGTGACGTAGTAAAATCAAAAGCCGAATCCATCGCCTCTAAATTTGCCCCGGGGGCGCATGTTTTTACCGACTATATGCAGTTATTAAAAAATGCCGATGTTCAAGGAGTATCGGTCTGCCTGCCCAATTATCTGCATGGTCCTGTATCCATAAATTCCCTAAAAGCGGGCTGTAATGTGCTGGTTGAAAAACCCATGGCTACAAGCATGGCGGAGTCCCGTCGCATGCTTGAGGCGGCACGAAAGGCAGGAAAACTGCTGGCGGTGAACCAGAGCCAGCGTCTATTTCCGGCCCATGCCAAGGCCCGGGAGGTCATGGCCAGCGGGATCATGGGCAAAGTACTCCATGTTTCGGCTATGTTCGGCCATGCCGGTCCGGAATACTGGAGCCCTAGCGGTAAATGGTTTTTCGACAAAAAGAAGGCCCGCTTCGGCGCGATGGCAGACCTTGGCGTCCATAAAGCGGACCTGGTGCGCTATCTTACCTGCAAGGAGGTAGGCTCCATAAGCGCCTTCTTTGAGCGCCTTGAGAAGAAATCCGCCTCGGTGGAAGACAACTTTGTAGCGGCGCTGAAGTTTACGGACGGCACGGTAGGCACCCTTGCGGCTTCCTGGACGGTAAAAGGAGCGGAGGCCAACTATACCATACTTTACTGCACCAACGGGACGCTTAGTATATGCGCCTTTCCTGGACGCCCCCTGGTAGCTCATCTGATTCATCCCGAGTGCGAAATCAATTTTGATGTCCCTCCCCCGCCGGAAAATGACGATAACGGCTGGGGACTGGACATCGGCGGGCGTTTCTGCCGTGCCATTAAAGGCGAGGAAGAACCCTACTGCAGCGGCGAGGAAGGCATGAAGTCCCTTGAGGTCATTCTGGCTGCGGAAAAGGCTGCACTCAGCGGGCGCACCGTTCGAATCAAGCATTAAGGAATCGTCAAATGGCACGAACGGTACTGGTACCCTTAGGGGACCGGAGTTATGAAATTCAAATCGGCCGGGATGTTCTGTATCAATTGGGAGAATATCTAAAAAAGAACCCCGTTAGCGGCACTGTGGGGCTGGTGACCGACAGTACTGTGGGACCACTTTATGCAGACGGCATCCGTTCCCTGCTTACTGCGGCCGGAATCAAGTGTGTTATTCATACGATGCCTGCCGGCGAAGCCCATAAGCGCCTCCAACGGATAGAAGATATTTGCGGTACCCTGCTGGAAGGCGGACTGGATCGGGGCAGCCTTCTCCTTGCTTTGGGCGGCGGCGTGGTGGGTGATGTCGCCGGCTTTGCCGCGGCGTGTTTTATGCGGGGAATTCCCTTTCTGCAGATTCCCACCACCGTTGTCGCGCAAGTGGATTCCAGCGTCGGCGGTAAGACGGCGGTGAATCATCCCCAGGGTAAAAATACGATTGGCATGTTTCACCAGCCTTGCAGTGTCCTCATTGACATGGACCTCCTCAAGACGCTTCCCCTCCGTGAAATATGCGCCGGTTGCGCCGAAATCATCAAACACGGCGTTATTGCTGATAGTGAATTATTTGCACATATGGAGCAACATGCCGGATTGATACGCGAGGGCGACCTGAGCGCCCTTGAGTATCCCATTGCCCGGTCCTGTGAAATCAAGGCGGCCGTAGTCGCTGAAGATGAACATGAACTGGGGTTGCGCGCTATTTTGAATTATGGCCATACCTTCGGCCACGCCATTGAAACTGTAAGCCATTATGCGACCTTTTTACACGGGGAAGCCGTCGCACTGGGCATGTGTGCCGCCGGTGTTCTGGGCGCCGATCTGGGATTGGTGGATGCCGATTTTATATCCCGCCAGCGTACCTGTCTGGCCGCCTACAGCCTGCCTGTATACTGGCCGGAACTTCCTGTGGAAGAAGCGCTGGCTGCCATGAAAAAGGACAAAAAAGCCCGTGCCGGCACTTTGAAGTTTATTGTGCCGACAGGCCTGGGAACGGTGGTGCAACGAACCGATATTACCGAAGAACAAGCATTGCGGGCCTTGGCCTCCCTGAAAGAGTAAGATACAGATAATCAGAGGAATATAAATATGTTATTTGGAGGCGAAACTGCCCAGAGTTACTTTGAGGAAGGCCTCACCGCCGCCATGAAAGGTGACCTGGAAAAAGCGATAGGCTATTTCCGCCGCGCTTATGAACTGGATTGCAGCCTGCATAGCGCCCAGCATCAAATAGGCCGCTGCCTCCTGCGCCAGGGCAACGCCGAAGCCGCATTGCCGTTACTGCGCTCCGCGGCCCAAAAAATGCCCGTATCGGTATCACCTGTGCTGGACACCGGGTTCGCACTGCTCCAGCTGAGACACATTGATGAGGCACGAAAAACATTCTCTTCATTATTGCAGACGAGACCGGACGAGCCCCGTGCCGTCATGGGACTCGCCTATTGTGCTTTCGATCGCGGACAATGGGAAACCGCGGTCAATCTCGTCCAGCGAAGCATCGAAATGGGCAGGGTGCAGTTCGACACTCATTTTCTGCTTGCCCGTGCGGCTGACAAATCCGACCTGATCGATGTATCTATCAGCCACTATAAAAAGGCAGAGGAACTTATCAACAAAACGATTGAAGCCACCCCGGACCAGGCGGCAGGCTACTACCTGCGCGGTCATGTTTTCTGGGGATTAGGACAATTGGGCGCAGCCCTGGACGACATGGAAAACGCCGAGAAATATATGCAACCTGGACGGCGCTATTATGCCTATAACGAATCGTTTTCCAGTGAGGATATATGTGCGGCCAAAGAATCGTTGCGCGCCGCGCTGGCTCCCCCTCCGTCAAAGGGATAAACCCGCGCCGGAGACAGGAATTCGAATCCCGGCAAAGGAATAGACTATAGTTTACAATGTTGTCCCGGAGAAAGCGGTTGCCTTGCACAAGGAAGTTAAGAAAGGGTGAGCATTGAGTGATATCAACATGCAACTCGCCCGTGAGTTTTTTGAACTCAACCTGTTCTACGTGTTACCGCACTGGCAGTTCGATACCGGTCAACAAGATGCGGAATACTTGGGATCGCTGCTTTTTGTGGAACAACACCGGCGTTCTTTGCCGGGGGAACCGGAGTGTTTGTTACGCGTAGGTGATATCAAATCGGTACAGCGCGCGGTAGTGGAAGTTCGCGCCTGGCACGCCGATAGACTTTACCCTTCCGTCATCGAGGCAAATCCCATTTTTGCCCGGGTCGCCTCGCAAACGACACGTAATCTGGCCGAAAGTATTTTTGAAGGCGAAGAATATAAAATTATCCTGGTCGTTTCAGAATTTTCCTCAGCGCCCGCCAGACGCGACCAAGCGGTCCAAGCGCTGCATGCGCTTGGTATCCACCATGTTCTTGAATTCCCCACAATACTCGCCGAAATTCTGCGTCTTGTATCCGCGCAGGGAAGTTATGCTCCCTCCTACACGTTGCAGACTATCAGACTTCTAAAACGGTATGATTTTATACGACTACAGCAGTTGGAATTGTTTTTCCCAGCTCTTCGTCCAGATGCCCCCGTTCTGCCGCCCGGGGAAGGAACCATCACGCCTGATGAATATGACATCAACGAGATGATCATACCCCCAGGGGCGGAATAAGATCCTCCCCCAACCGAAGCCAGCCAGGCCCGCCGGATAACTAGTGAACCGTGGGACTGTACCCCTCTAATACGGCAATCATAGTCTGCTGGGTTTCGGCGTTTCTCCCCGGCCCCACCAGGTAAGACAGGGCATAATCCAAAGACTCCATATCCGCCTGCCCGTCTGCATGAATGAACCTTTCGAGCAGGACTTCCCGTTCAAGGGGTTCAATCAATCCAAGCAACTCAAGCCGGGTTATCGCATGATGCACATCGAGGCTTATCTTCATGGATTCGTAAAAAGCCAGTTGCCGCATCGGTGGCGCATACCGCAGATAGGCCGGCTTCTGGTTTAAATGGGTATTGATTATTTCTATGGCAGAATCAATGTCTTTTTTGGTATACCCTTGCCGCAGGAGAAAGGAACGCATGGACTTTTCCGTGGGCACTTTGCCTTTACTGGAAGCCACATGCTCCAAGATCACATCGACGAGTTTAGTTAAGGAAACCTTCATCTACCTCTCCACGAATAACAGCCCCGCTTTCATCCGTTCCCATGCCTATATTGTAGAATTTCCTCCCAGCCTGAATCAAGGAGCAGACAAAATCCTAAATCCGCACGTAAGGAATGGCGAGGTCGATAGAGGCGGCATCCTGCCGCTTCCATCGTGACTGCGACCCGTATGTCCGTCTTGATACAAAGCGGCCGGATGACGCTTCTACGTTCCTTGTCCTAATTGGCTTTACGCCAACAACTCGGTTTCTTACGTGCGGATTTGGGAATCAGCAAGATTTTTTCAAGGTGGCGGTATCCGGATACTTCATGATAAAATGAAGGTCGTGGTACAACTTGCTGGAAGCTAACATATTATGATGAACATCAAATGTAAGTGCAGGAACGTCGCTCCATGGCGCCTGGCAAACTGAAATATGGTTCAGGTCCGTTTCCTGCATCGCTCTATAGGCGTGAGTGTATACCTTCCGGTCACGCCAACGCCTGTTGCAGAGTTGTTGCACGGCAGGCTTGAACATACGGTAAGGAAATGCGCACATCTCCCAATTGTTTAGAACCGTTTGCATTTATGTAACCTTAAATCTGAGGGCAATTCCATGAAAATCGGTTTCATTGGCTGTGGCCGTATCGCCGACTTACACGCACGCGCTTACAGGGACCAGTCAAAAGCCTGTCTATATGCCGTTTGTGACTCCGATTCTGAAAAACTGCGGGCGCGACAGCGCGACTGGAACGCGGAAAAGGGCTATGAAGATTACCGGGACCTGCTGGCCGACCCGGAAATTACCGCTGTTGAAATATTGTGCCCTTACGATATCCACGAAGAAGTGGTCATTGCCGCGGCCCGGGCGGGAAAGCATATCGCCTGCCAAAAGCCCATGACTACCTCCCTGCACAGCGCGCGCCGGATGGCCGAAGCCGTCCAAAAAGCCGGTGTGCATTTTCAACTGACCGAAATTTATGTCCACTATCCCCCTATCGCTTTCGCGAAAAAACTGATAGACGATGGCGCCATAGGGGAACCGGTCGGCATGCGTATTGATTTTGTGTCCAGTCCGCTCGGAGGATGGTTCGTCCCCCCCTCCACGTATGAACAGCAAACGCGTATCGCGGGGAAAGGTTTTGGGCTTTCCACCTTTGATCATGGCCATCACGAATGGGCAACCGCCTGGTATCTGCTTGGAGCGGCGGAACGTGTTTCCGCCTGGATTGACAGTAACGACGGCATGCTGGACGTACCCGCAACGATTATGTGGAAGTGCAAAGGCAACAAACGTTACGGCATTTGCGAATTTCTGTTCGCTTCCTCCATGCCGGTTCCCACAAAGTATTACTCCAACGACGAACTGTATCGGATTGTGGGTACGAAAGGAATCCTGCACATCAACCGGGGCACGGGCGATATGATGGAAGGCCCCTCCGTAAGCCTCTTCAAGGATGGTGCATGGACACACTACCATGACATACCTACGGATTGGGGACTAGGATTTGTCAATGCGGGACGGCATTTCTTCGACGTCCTTTCCGGAGACGCCCCTCCCCTGCTCTCCCTGGAGCAAGGCGCCGAAGTGCTTCGGTTCGGACTCGCCATCATGGAATCGGCCAGAAAACGCAGGGAAGTCTACCTGGATGAAGTGGAGCGTCCCGCGGCATTATTATCCAACATAAGCCGCAGGATGCGGGAGCGTTCTGAAAGCGTAGTCGCACCAAGAACGGCCAGATTCCCGTGGTTTCACAGGGATGTCTCGCGTTTTGCGCCTGAAGCGGAGCGACTGACCGAAAATCTAGCCAGCCAATTTGACGGAGCCGCCGTTCCTGAATGGAATGCCGTGATAGCCCTGGAACTACTGGATTCCAAGGGACACGCCAGCCAGACCTATACCTTCCATTTTAAACAGGGCACATTAAATATAGAAAAGGGGGTTCTTGCCCAAGACGCCCTATTAACCGTGCATCTGGAAGCTGGCTTATGGGCGGCCATCCTGATGAAAAAAAGACGGATAGAATTGGCTGTTATCCAGGGAAAAATAAAATTTGAAGGACGCGGAGAAGAAGCCTTATATCTCAAAAAGGCTTTCCATTTTTGATTGACACCTATCCATACACCATACTTGAAATACCATTCGCGACAATACTTATGAACATATATGATTTGATTATTGTGGGAGCGGGCCATGCCGGCATCGAGGCCGCCTTGGCTTCCGCACGTATGGGTCGCCTTACACTGTTGGTCGGTATGAATCTGGATGATATCGGGCGCATGTCATGCAACCCCTCCATCGGCGGCGTTGCAAAAGGCCAGCTTACCCGTGAAATAGACGCTTTGGGCGGTGAAATGGCGCGGTGTATAGACCAAACCGGCATACAGTTCAAGATGTTGAACCGCAGCAAAGGCCCGGCGGTACATTCTCCGCGAGCCCAGGCGGACAGGGTCTTATACCAGCACTACATGAAGGCTGTTTGCGAATCCACGCCAAACCTGTATCTGAAACAGGCGGAAGTAACGGAAATTTTGATATCAGGGGGAAAGGTCGGGGGCATCCGCACTTCTTTTGGCGAGGAGGTGTTTTCCCGGATCGTGATTGTCTGCACCGGCACCTTTCTGCGCGGCAGGCTCCATTATGGCATGACCACGGTGCCTGGAGGCCGTGGCGGCTCAGCCGCAGCGGATGGCCTCAGCGCCTGTTATCGCCAGCTGGGTTTTACCGTGGGCAGGCTCAAGACAGGCACCTGCGCACGCATTCACCGGCGCAGCATTCACTTCGACCGGTTGGAGGAACAGCCTGGCGACCCGGAGCCCCGGCCTTTTTCCTTCTCGACACCCATTGAAGGATTTGATCGAAACCTGGTCTCCTCCTGGCTCACGCACACCACGGAAACGACCCGTGAAATTATCCTGGCCAATATGGACCGCAGCCCGCTCTACTCCGGTCGCATTGAGGGTATCGGAACCCGGTACTGCCCGAGTATAGAGGACAAGATCGTCAAGTTTCCCGAAAAACTTCGGCACCATCTTTTCCTCGAACCCGAAGGGCTTACTACGGCGGAATACTATGTTAACGGCCTTTCTACCAGCCTTCCCGAGGATGTCCAGCTGGCGATGCTGCACAGTTGTCCCGGCCTTGAAGAGGCGGAAATTATCAGGCCGGGTTATGCCGTGGAATACGACTACATTCCACCCACCCAACTCAAACTGACGCTGGAAACCAAGCACGTGGGAGGACTGTTTCACGCCGGACAAATTAATGGCACCTCGGGATATGAAGAAGCGGCGGCACAGGGTTTGTATGCGGCATTAAACGCGCTACGGCAACTTGATGGCCTTCCCCCACTAATCATCGGACGTGATGAAGCGTACCTGGGCGTACTTGTAGATGATATCGTGACCAAAGGGGTTCTGGAGCCCTACCGGCTCTTCACCTCCCGTGCCGAATTCCGGCTTCACCTGCGACATGACAATGCCGATGTGCGGCTCGTCAGATATGGCATTCGGAATGAATCCCTTTTGGGTCGTGTGGAAGAGCGCGAAATCCGGGTGGCTTCGGAGATTTCCCGGTTACAGGAATGCATACTGTCTCCTGGGGAAGTACTGAAGGGCTTTCTTGCAGAACATGGTGAGGCGCCGACCACAGTTCCCTGTTCGGCAGAACAACTGTTACGACGCCCGGATATTACCCTGCACGATATCTGGAAATTGAACCCACCGGACGTCCCCCTGGAATTCGAAGCCCGTGAGCAGGTGGAAATACGTATCAAATATGGAGGATATCTTGAGCGGGAAGCAAAAACCATAAAACGTTTTGAAAAATCGGAACGACTGCGCATTCCGGACAGTTTCGATTACGACGCTATCCCCGGATTGCCCCGTGAAAGCCGGCAGCGTCTGAAAGAGGCAAAGCCCCTGACCTTTGGCCAGGCTGCACGCGTGCCGGGAGTGCGTTCCGCTGATATTGCGGTCCTGCACATCTATTTGGCGAAAATACAGAAATCGAACCCGCTGCAGAAACATGAATAGATAACCCATTTATTTTGTTCACTTCAATACGAACCTTCGATTCGTTCCACGCGTGGCTCATCAACCATAGACCGGAGGAGAATAGTTGTGCATTCGCCCGATCGAGTAAAGAACAATTTGTCTCGCAGGCATTTTCTACAACAGGCGGCATTAGGCGCCGCCGCCGTATCCGGCGGCCTCTTTCATATAGGACGTGCGCGGGCACAGTCCAAAGGCAGAATGATAATGCTTGGTTATGACGGCATGGAGCCTTCCGTGGTTGAGGCGATGCTTGAGCGGGGTGAACTGCCCACCTTAAAAGGACTGCAGGAACAAGGAACCTATTGCCGTTTAACCTCCACCACCCCGCCTCAATCGCCGGTGGCCTGGAACAGTTATGCCACTTGTAAAAATCCCGGCGGCCACAACATTTATGATTTCATACGACGGACTCCCAAAGGTCCGAAGGGGCCGATGCCGCTGGTGGGTACGGGCAAAATTGATCCTCCCGTCCTTGATGAAGGAGGCAGTCTCAAGTCTCCCGCTAAAGGCACGAATTATCGAATGGGGAACCCGTTCTGGTCCGTGGCCGATGCGCAGGGCAGACGCGGCAAGATACTAAATATTCCTTTCGCATTTCCCCCAGACCCGCTTAAAAACGGAATCATGCTGAGCGCCTTGGGCACACCCGACCTTCGCGGAACAACCAGTACCTACTTCTCCCTTTCGGACAGTTTCACCCCGAAACAGTTGCAGGAAGACCTGGGCGGCGGACAGCGCATTGCATTATCTTTCAGCGGTGAAGACGAAACCGGTTTTACCGTTCCGGGTCCGAGAGACAACCGCTACCGTTTTGGCGACCCGAATGCCTACACGCAACGTTCCCTGCGTATGAAAATAAACCGCAAGGACAATCGCGGCGTAGTGGTTGCCGATGGCAAGCAAGTAGAAATAGAGGTGGGCTGCTGGTCGGACTGGCTGGAATTACGGTTTGAGATGTCTCCCAAGGTGGAAATACTTGGCATTACCCGCTTTTACCCCCTGGAAATCGGCGAACAGGTTCGCATCTATATGGCGTGCGTGCAATATCATCCAGACGCTCCTTATACGACTTTGACCGAGCCGGAATCCTACAGCACGGAATTAAAAGGACGATTTGGCCTGTATAAGACCATTGGCTGGGCCTATGATACCCATGCCATGCGCCAGTATGACCTTGATGAAGAGGGTTTTCTAAAAGATATAGACTATACCATGTCCTGGCGCGACCGGCTCACGCTGGATGAGTTGAAGCGGGGTGACTTTGATTTTTTACTCAGCGGCTGGACCGCGACCGATCGTGCCGGGCACATGTTCTGGCGGTTCCGGGACGAAGGGCATCCCCTTTATGACGCGAGTGCTCCGGAACAGTGGCGCAACGCTCTCGAGTATACCTACAAGCGGGCCGATATGCAGGCAGGCGCCGTGTTGAAACAACTACGCGAAGAAGATACCCTAATTGTTTTTTCAGACCATGGCTTCGGATCCTGGCGCACCGAATTCAATCTGAACGTATGGCTTCAGGAAAATGGCTATCTTGCTGTGGATAATCCAAAACAAGCGGAAATGGGATTTTTACAGGGTATCCGATGGAGTGAAACCCGCGCTTACGCGGTTGGACTGAGTTCCCTGTACCTGAACCTGGCAGGCAGGGAAACCGGCGGCATTGTAAAGCCTGAGGAGACCGATAGGCTAATTGACGAATTGCAGGCCAAACTCGGAGAAGTCATCGACCCCAAAACCGGTTCCAAGGTATTCTCCGCCCTTTATTCGGGCCAGGTATATTCGGGAGAAGCCAAAGCGGACGCTCCTGATATTTCCCTGGGATATGCACCCTACTACCAAAATTCCCGGAGGACATCACGCGGAGGGGTCGGAGGACCGCTTTTCGAACCTGTAAACGACAAATGGAGCGGCGAGCATGCCGCCAGTGATTTCAAGAATCTGCCCGGTGTTATGTTTGCCAACAGACGACTGGAAAAACACGACCCCCATATCAAAGATCTGGGGGTTACCATGTTGGCATCACTGGGATTGGATATCCCCTCAGACTACGAGGGAGACAACATCCTCTGAGAGCCGGAACCTGCCTCCGCCTCGCACGTTCTATGTGTCATCCTGCTGACGGCCCGAACACCGACCCGCAACAAACCCAAAGGAATTGGAGAGATGAAAGCATTTTACTGCGTGGGCACCCACTGGGACCGGGAATGGTATGAACCCTTTCAAGAATTCCGCATCTGGCTGGTGGAACTCATCGATGAATTAATGGATTTGATGGAAAAGGACCCGCGCTACCTTTGCTTTCACTTGGACGGACAAACCATCGTCATCGAAGATTATCTTGAAATTCGCCCAGAAAGACGTGAACGGCTGTTGCGCCTGTTGAAAGAACGCCGACTGCTGATTGGCCCCTGGTATAATCTGCCCGATGAATGGCTGGTCTCAGGGGAGAGCCTGATACGCAATATGATGCGCGGATACCGCATGTGCCGGGAATTGGGCGTTGCTCCCCTTGACTTTGCCTACACACCCGATCAGTTCGGCCATATCGCGGCGCTACCAATGATCATGAGCGGCTTTGGGCTGCGGACCGGCATTGTGTGGCGCGGTACCCAGGATGAAACCTGTCCCGCGCACTTTGTCTGGGCAGGACCGGATGGCAGCCGTTTGGTGTACTACAAATTGATGGACAAAGGCAGTTACGGGCCTTTCGATTTCCTTGTCCGCACCCCCATTAAAAAAGCGGGGTATACCGATGCCAGCTTCAAGGAACATTTCGAGCCCTACTTTGCCGAGGAACAGGCACGAGGCGCCGCTCCTGTTGTGCTGATGCTTGACGCGATTGATCATCAGCGGCCCGACCCGGAAATGCCGGGGCTTCTGGAAGAATTACAGCACCGTTATCCCGAAATAGCGTTTGTCTGGGGAAGCCTGGAGCAATTCGCGGCTGAACTGCAAAAATACCGGGACGAGTATCCTGAATGGAAAGGCGAATTGCGCGAACCGGCCCGGGATCACAAGCGGGTCGGCCAATATCTCATCGTGCACACCCTTTCTTCCAGGATAGACCTGAAAAAACGGAACGACCTATGCACGGTCCTCCTTGAAAAATGGTGCGAGCCTTATGCGCTTTTCGCGCGTATGCACGGCAGCGTGCCGGTCCTTAATTATCTGGAAAAGGCCTGGGAATACCTGTTAAAAAATCATCCCCACGATTCCATCTGCGGATGCAGTATTGACCAGGTACACCGGGACATGCATTACCGCTTTGACCAGGCGGAGATGATAGGAACAGGACTGTTGCGTCGCTGTTTGGCATTCATCGGTTCAGCCTCCTCGGACCATGAAGCCTGGCAACGTCTCGCGGTTCACAATCCCCTGCCTTTCGCGCGCACCGGCGTGTTTGACATGGCCCTTTATTTTCCATCGGATTACGGCGTCAAGACCGGCCACACCTTTCACGACGGCCTCGCTACTGGAGAGGAATACAACAAGTTCCACCTTGTGGATGCCCTCGGGAACCGGGTTCCCTACCAGCACCGGTCTATTGAACGGGGCATTGAGTGCCGCATTCTCACCTCCTCCGGGCGAGAAGCGATTGTTCCTGGCGATTGTTACCACGTGGCTGTTGAAATGGAGTTGCCGCCGTGCGGCCTAACCGGGCTTTCGATTGAAGGTACTGACGATGCGACACGCACATTCGGAAGCCTGCTGTGCGGCCCCATGTCCGCTTCTAACGGCTTGATTACAGTCTCCGTCGATAACAGTGGAGCCGTCTCCCTCGCACAAAAAGAAGGGCCCTCGTTTGAAGGGTTGTTCCTGTACGAAGACTCCGGTGATTGCGGCGACGGTTGGACCCGCGGGATTCCGGTCAATGATACAGTGTTCCGCTCCTATGGCTCCTCCGTTATAACCGGAATCGAAGAAAACGGTCCCCTGCGCACAACGTTCCGTATCGAACGTCAATTCTCGCTTCCAAGAGCGTTAGACCCGAAAACGAAAACACGCTCCATGGACAGGGTTACCGTAACGGTAACCGACTTGGTATCCCTTGAAAAGCACTGCGGTGCTGTGCTGGTAAAAACCATTATAGAAAATACAGCGGAAGACCACCGCTTGCGTGTAATCTTTCCTACCCGTCGCGATGCGGAACATTCCTTTGCGGACACCCCGTTTGCCATTGTGGAAAGGGAAATACAGATTCCGGAACATACTGCCATATGGCAGGAACGCATCAATGAAGAAAAGCCGTTTACGTCCTTTTGCGGATGCGCAGATTCCCAGGGCGGGCTGGCCGTTGTTTCTCCCGCCGGACTTCACGAATATGCGGTTTTGCCTACCGCCGCGCGTGAACTTGCCGTGACCTTGCTGCGCGCATTTGGAAAAACCGTTGGAAAACCCCGGGAAAAAGACGGACAATTAAAAGGGTCCTTATGTCTGGAATATGCCATCGTTCCGTTCTCCGGCACTCCACAGCCCCGGACACTATTGAATCTAGCTTCAAGACTGCAAACACCTGTTCGTGTCCACGCAACGGCAGAACGTCCAACCCCGAAATCATTCCTGTCTGTCCGGCATGGAAAAGCAGTCATCACAGCAATAAAGCCGTCCACTGACGGTAAAGGTGGCATCGTCCGATTTTGGAACCCGACCAGCGAGGCTATAGAGGATGAGTTTGTTATTGCACGTCCCGTAACCTCAGCCTATTACTGCAACCTTAATGAAGAACCCGGCGAAGCGATTGAATATGCAGGCGCGTCTATCCCCGTCAGACTGGCGCCGGGCGGGCTTGGCACCATTTCTTTCACCTGGCAGGACTAAGGAAAGAGCGAATCATTTGGTCCAAATGACCCGGTCTATCAAGGGAAGATACTCGGACCATTCCTGGCCTTTCTCGCGAGTCTCCCGGATAATTCGAGAAAAAGCGGCCGTTTGCGCATCCAGGTTGTCTATATGATGCAGCACAATCGCTTCGATGGTGCGCGGCGTTACGGGAGAACCATTCACCAACTCTCCATGATGGGAGAGAATACAATGAAGGAGTTCGAGCCGGAGTTTGTCCGGGAAATCCGGAATGGCATCTATTTTTCGCTGTACCATGGTGCAGCCAATCTGCAGGTGGCCAAGCAGTTTGCCTTCTGTCGTATAGTCCGCGGCAAGCCCATGGGTCATCTCATACACCTTGCCAACATCATGAAGAAAGATCGCGGCGATAAGTACATCCCTGTCTAATTCCGGATACAATTCACACATGACCTCCGCGATACGTGCCATCTCATAACAATGATGGATGAGTCCGCCCACATACTCGTGGTGCCATTTTTTACCGGCCATAGCCTGGACGAATGCTTCCCGGAACGATTCATCATTCCAAAAAGAAAGGCAAACTGCTTTACAGAAGGGATTGCTCAAGCCCTGGATCAAGCCTTCGAAATTATTGGCTATATCGCCCAGGTTCTCCGGTTTGTTCACCAGATCGCTTATGGAGTAATCACTTTCATTCAATGCGAACACCTGTTCAATACGTATTTGAAGACGGCCCTGGTAAACGCAGACGACCCCGCGAATGCCGACGACATCGCCGACTTCAAACAGTTTTGCGGCCTCGGCGGCATTATTCCACAACACGCCGCCGATGTCTCCCGTTTTGTCTTTAAGCACCATACCCAGGAATTTGCCGCCATCCTGCTTGGACCTCAAGTCCTTTCTGGCGGCGACAAAATAGTCGTTGATACGGTCCCCTTCCTGGAGTCTGTTCACATATTGGTTTTTCATAGACAAGGTTCTTTCTGCTTGTTAAACGAAACATCGCCCGCCTCAACATGCCTGAAGAACCCTTGGGAAGAACAGGGCTGAAAGGCATATCCCGGACCACGGGGCGGATTCGCACCTTTTGGGTCGATTGAAAAGTCCGGCTGCGCGCATCATCAGCCCGAAGACCGGAACACTTGAAGGTATAGTAACATACTTGCCCGTCAGGAATCAGACCCCCTTGATACTATCCAATCGGGGCACGGAATAGGTGCCCATACGCATCTGGTCAAATACGCTGACATCCGTGCAAGTTTCTCTGGCGCGTTCCAGATCGATAACATTCGCCTTGAACATCTTTAACAGATAGGTTTCAAACAGTATCGAATGAGAAACAGTTTGCTGCATCCCCACACGAATCAAGTCCGTATCCCCTTTGAGAATTGCATCGCCAATAGGCTTGATATCGTTGAACATGAACTCCAGTGCAGGGACACGCCCTCCCCCAATCCGTGGAACCAACCTCTGGCAAATAACACCTTTCAGGCAGTCACGTAATTGGAGCCGGACCAAATCCCTTTCAATCGGGTCAAAGAAGCTGACTATACGGTTGACAACTTCATACGAGGTGTTGGAGTGCAGTGTGCTGATGACGAGGTGTCCGGTAGCGGCAGCATTAATGGCCGCCCGGATGGTATCCGGATCGCGCATTTCTCCAATCAGGATCACATCAGGATCATGACGCAGCGCGCCGGTGACAGCCTCGGCGAAAGAACCGACATCGCTGCCGAGACTGCGTTGGGACACAATGGACTTTTTGTTTACATGCACATATTCCACTGGATTTTCAATGGTTAAGATGTGCAGCGACTTGTGTGTGTTTATCCAGTCCACAAGTGCGGCCATAGTAGTTGTCTTGCCGCTACCGGTCATGCCGCTGATAATAATCAGGCCGCGAGGTGTTTTGGCCAGTGCCTGCATCTGTTCGGGAGGCACATTTAATTCTTCAAAAGAAGGGACTTTTTCCGGCAGATAGCGGAACGTGCAATGGGGGGTTCCGTGTTTGATGAAGGCCGACACGCGGGCATACCCCACCCCCGCCTGGTGATAACTGAAGCTGGTTTGCTTGTAGTTCTCAAACTCCTCCCAAAATCCAAGCGGCGCAATCCGTTGGACCAAGTCAAGAATCTGGACACTTGAAAGGGGGGTCATGATTTCTGAATAACGGGTGTCGTTGTCAATACGGAACACGGGATTCAGCCCTGAGGTCAAATGGACGTCGCTTGCATGGTATTGCACCATGGCATGAAATAACATTTCAACGTTAATGTTTTCGACGCGGAAATCATGTCCTTCCGCCCGCCAGACCTCCGGCAAGGATACCACCGTGCTTAGAGTATTTATGGCCTCCAGTATCTGCGGCGTAAACGCCTTGTCCTTGGGAGGAGAGATTATGCGCCACGAATACTCCTGGTCCTCCAGCGTGATTTCATTCGGATGGGATTCGGCGAATTGGACCAATGTGTGTGTTTCGTCCAAATCCTTGGGCAATACGATATCGTAGTGCTCAAAGTCGCCATGAAGATCAGGACGCTTCACTTCTATTACGATTTTGTCCGTCCACAACCGGATTCGGCGCGGCACCCCTTCCCGTTTGACGATGTCCGCCTCTACAAGGCGAAGGATATTTCTCAACGTTTGCTTTTGACCCGTTCCAAGAACAAATTCAGACATACACCACCTCCCGCTGAGTTTGTCGATTCTGCCGACACTACGGTCGCATTCAGCGCTTTAGCTGAACGATGCAATTTTACACCTTTATATTTTTTATATCAAGGCTTTGCTAATGATTGTGTACGCGTTGATATCAAAGCCATACTTCCCAAACTGTTTATTCCACACCATTTTCCCGGGTCACCAAAATAAACAAATTGAAACTTTAACAATAATCAGCCTCCTAAAAAAAACTTTTGTTCTACAAACTGACTTTTTTGCACTCGTTAGCGTCAAGGGGAAAGACCCTGAGAATAACAGGCCCCGAAAACATCCTCCCTGTTCCGAGTCAGTTGAATTACTTCGGATGTTCTGCAAAAATAAAGCGCCCCCTTGGCTATTAAACCTCCAAGGGGGTGCTATTACTCGTGCGAATAAACAGGATTAAACGCCTTTGACTTCGATGGTAGCGCCTGCTTCTTCAAGGGCGACACGAAGTTTATCGGCCTCTTCCTTTGACAACTTCTCTTTAATGGTCGAGGGAGCCTTGTCCACCAGTTCTTTGGCTTCTTTTAACCCAAGGCCTGTCTTATCCTTTACGACCTTGATGACGCCTATCTTCTGGGAACCGAAGTCTTTCAGAATGACATCAAACTCAGTGGGTTCTTCCACTGCGGCCGCAGCATCACCGCCGCCCATAACCGGCATGGCACCCATCATCATGGGGGCAGCCGCCGTTACGCCGAACTTTTCTTCCAGAGCTTTGATTAACTCGCTAAGTTCCAACACGGTAAGACCGGCTATATTCTCGATAATCGCATCCAATTTTTCAGACATTTTTAAAGTTCCTCTTATTTTTTTTCGGCACAATGCCGGATAAATATGTTTTAACTAACCTTCGCTTCAGCCAGCACTTATGCTGCTTCCGCTTCTTCCTTCTGTTTGCGAATTTGGTCCAATGCATTGACCAGGTTACGGGGCACTGCGGTCAGTACGCCAAGCATATTACGCATAGGCATGGTGAGGGTACCGACAACCTGCGCCAAGAGCTGCTCTGCGGGAGGCAAATCAGCCAACCGTCCCAACTGCTCGGCTGTAACTACGGTACCATTTAAAATACCTCCGTGCATGACCACAAAAGGCACTTCTTTGGCGTATTCTTTCAAAATTTTCGCAGGCGCTACGGGGTCCTTACAAAACGCCCATGAAGTAGGTCCTTCCATCAGGCCGGCGGCAGCGTCAAGGTTCAACTCATGTAACGCACGGCTTGCCAGGGTATTCTTGTATACCTTGAACAGGGTATTGGCTTCGCGCAGTTGTTTGCGTAGTTCCGTTGCCTGGGCAACGTTCATGCCCACATACTGGGTAATAATGGCCACTTCATTGTTACTGATATGCTCCTTGATTTCGGCAACAATCTTTTCTTTTTCGGGTGTAGGCAAAAGGGTTCACCTCCTTCCATAGGGGCATCTGCCTTACGGAATTGCGGGCATAAAAAAACGCCCACGCCGTCAAAACGACAGCGCGGGCGGCGATATCTGATATCTATCAGTTCCGTCCGCAGTCTCGGCAGGGTATTAAGGCCTCTCGGCCACCGGCTGTCTCCGACCAGCAGTGCAGGTTAACTTCGTATACGAGTGCAAGTATAACAAAAGGGAAAGGAATGATACAAATTCAATTCCGAAGGGATTTTCGTTTGGTCCAATCTTATTTGTATTCTTGAAGCGATGGCGTTAATTCAGTATGATAGCTCTTGTCGCTTTTTCTGGCAGATACGTTTCATCCGCCTGACGAGCATGGAAATCACACCGTCTTGAGACACACCAGTTATGCTACTTACCGAAATTGTTGCTAATAAAAGAAAAGAAGTTGCCGAACGCAAGACGAGGACGCCGCTGCGGGAGATAGAAGAATACCTGGAACGCGCCCCCCGGAGAAAGGATTTTCGACTTGCCCTGCGCTCCCCCGGTATCAGCATTATCGCCGAAATAAAGCGGCGCTCCCCTTCCAGGGGCGAGATATTGCCCGGGGTGGACGCTGCGGAACTTGCGGCGATATACGAACAAGCCGGTGCCCGGGCCATTTCTGTGTTGGTGGACGAGAAATATTTCGGAGGATCCCTTGACGATTTGACCAAGGTCGCAAACCATACAAAGCTTCCCTGCTTGTGCAAAGAATTCATCATTGACCCCTACCAGATATTTGAGGCACGGACCGCAGGCGCCGACGCAGTGTTGCTGATTGTACGAATACTCACCGATGATGAATTAAAGGAGTTCATTCAACAAGCGGCCAGGCTTGAAATGGCGACGCTTGTCGAAACACATTCTGAGGAGGAAATCCAACGCGCCTTAAAGGCCGGTGCCCATATCATCGGTATAAACAACCGCGACCTGGATACCCTGGCCGTGGATATACAAACCACCATGCGTTTAAAAAACCGCGTTCCGGGGGGCAATATTCTGGTCAGCGAAAGCGGCATCAAGTCCCGGCGTGAAGTGCGCCTGCTGGACGACAGCGGCGTGGATGCCGTCCTGATTGGAGAAAGCCTTCTCACCAGCAAAAACATTCGGGAAACCCTTGAGGCGCTCCTTCATGATGACGAAAATTAAAATATGCGGTATTACCAATGTTGAAGACGCGCTTGTGGCCTGCGAAGCAGGTGCGGATGCGTTGGGTTTTGTGCTGGCACCCGAAGCGAAAAGAAGAAACCGCTATATTGAACTAGAAGCAGCGGCAGCCATTATTGCCCGGCTTCCCGAATTCGTTACCACCGTGGGCGTGGTTGTCAATGAAACGGTGGAACGCATGCGGGAAATGCTCCGGGTATTTGACCGGTTGCAGTTGCACGGAAACGAGTCTGCGGAAATCTGCGCGGCCATCGGTCCGCGCGCCTATAAGGCCTTTCGTATACACGAAGGTTTCAACAAGGAAGAGGTAACCGCGTTCCCCGGAATCCTTTGCCTGCTGGACGCCTGGTCGGCCGATGCACACGGCGGTACGGGGTGCCGGTGTGATTGGCAAATTGCGATAGAAGTGGGACACGTGAAAAAAATAGTCCTGGCCGGCGGCCTTACCCCGGAAAATGTCGAAGAGGCGGTACTGCGGGTGCATCCCTATGCCGTGGATGTGTCCGGCGGTCTTGAAGACGCACCCGGAAAAAAAGATCATGAAAAAATCCATACCTTTATCTACAACGTGCGAAAAGCATCCCTGGCCTGACGCGCGGGGCCGTTTTGGCGCTTACGGGGGCAAGTATGTCCCCGAGACGCTGATGTATGCCCTGGACGAGCTCGAGGCGGCCTACCGGTCCGCCATGGCCGATCCCGCGTTTCAGGCAGACTTGGAACAACGCAGACAGCATTATGTGGGTCGCCCTACCCCGCTCTATTTCGCGGAACGCCTGACCGCCTCCCTGGGCGGCGCGCGTATATACTTTAAACGGGAAGACCTGGCCCACACCGGTGCCCACAAGATAAACAACGCCTTGGGCCAGTGCCTGCTTGCCCGGCGGATGAATAAACCCCGGGTCATCGCGGAAACGGGCGCCGGTCAGCACGGCGTAGCCACGGCGACGGCCGCAGCGTTGCTCGACCTCGAATGCGAAGTGTATATGGGCGCAGAGGATATGGAACGGCAACGTCTGAATGTATTCCGCATGCGCCTCCTGGGTGCGAAGGTCACCTGCGTTAACGCGGGATCGCGTACCTTGAAGGATGCCATTAACGAGGCATTGCGTGATTGGGCGGCCAATGTGGAGCACACCCATTATGTGTTGGGCACCGTTCACGGGCCCCACCCCTTTCCCATGATTTGCCGCGATTTTCAGGCGGTCATCGGGCGCGAAATGCGCGGGCAGATACTGGAGGCCGAAGGACGCCTTCCCGATATGCTGATTGCCTGTGTCGGCGGCGGCTCTAATTCCATAGGGTTGTTCTATGATTTCCTTGGAGACGAGTCCGTGCGCATGATTGGTGTTGAAGCTGGAGGCACGAAACTCGTGCCGGGCATGCATGCCGCCCGGTTTGCGGGCGGGACCGTCGGCATGCTTCAAGGCGCCATGAGTTATGTACTTCAGGACAAAGACGGATTGATAGGCGGTACACATAGCGTTTCCGCCGGATTGGATTACGCCAGCGTAGGCCCGGAACATGCCTATTTCCATGATAACAAGCGCATCGAATACACCTATGCGACCGACCAGGAAGCGTTGGATGCGTTTCAGCGTTGTAGCCGGCTGGAAGGCATAATCCCGGCACTCGAAAGCGCCCATGCCCTTGCCGAAGTTGTCAAACGCGCGCCAGCCATGGCCACCGAGGCCATTATCGTCATGAATATGTCCGGACGGGGCGACAAGGATGTGGAACAGGCGGCCCGTTTTATCATGCAGGGCGAGGAGTTGTAATATGAACCGAATCAGCCGCCGCTTTCAAGAACTCGCAACCTGCGGGAAATCCGCTTTTATTCCCTTTATTGCCGGAGGCGATCCGAACCTTGCCGTTAGCGAAGATATTTTCATCGCCCTGGAGGAGAACGGGGCGGATATTATCGAATACGGTGTACCCTATTCCGACCCTTCCGGAGACGGCGCCGTAATTCAGGAAGCCTCTTTTCGTGCGCTACAGGAGGGCGTTACGTTGCACGGCATTCTGACTTCGGTCGAACGCATCCGGAAACGCAGCCAGGCGCCGCTACTACTGTTTACCTATTACAACCCCGTACTGGCTTATGGAGAGGCCGCTTTTGCGCGCGATGCCGCCAATGCCGGCGCGGACGGGGTACTCTGTGTGGATCTGCCCCCGGAAGAGGCGGACGCTTACCGCGACGCACTTCGGTCCAACAGCCTGACCTCGGTATTTCTGGCGGCGCCCACCAGCACGGACGCAAGGCTGGCACTGATCGGGAAAGCCTGTGATACCTTTGTCTACTATATTTCCCGTCTGGGCGTCACCGGGGAGCGTGCGGACCTCACCCATGACCTTGCCCGGGCCGTGTCACGGGTACGCGAAAAAACAGGCAAACCGGTTGCTGTCGGTTTCGGCATTTCCACCCCTGAACAGGCCCAAGCCGTGGCACGCCTTGCTGAAGGAGTCGTCGTAGGCTCCGCACTGGTCCGCCTTATCGCACAGGTACAGGAGAAAAATAGTGTTGCCCTGCAGGCGGGCGCTTTCGCCGCGGAACTTTCACGGGCGATTAAAGGGGATCTTCAGGACGGCTGGATTGGCGCCCTATCCAGGGAAACAGGATATCAACGAGGCAACCGAGGTCGTGGTGGGAATCCTACGTAGATCGCTGCGCTGAATCAGCACGGTGGCACAGTAATAATCCAACCGGGCAGGCTTGCCTGCAACACAACAAAAACGGAGATTTAAGACCATGTATGTTCCACGTATGATTTTTCTTGCGCGCGGCTTGGGTCGCCATCGTGAAAAACTGTCCAGTTTCGAAATGGCGCTGCGCAACTGCGGCATAGCACAATTCAATCTGGTTCGTGTTTCGAGTATTTATCCCCCGAACTGCAAATTAGTCAAACCGGAAAAAGGGCTTGCGGAGTTGAAAGCCGGACAGGTTGTCCATGTGGTCATGGCCGAAGCGGCGACAAACGAACCTCAGCGGCTCATTGCGGCATCGGTCGGCGTGGCCATTCCTAAAGATGTCAATCAGTTTGGATACCTGTCGGAACATCACGGCTATGGCCAAAGGCCGGTGATTACGCGGAAGACCTGGCCGCAGAGATGCTGGCCACCGTGCTCGGCGTTGAGTTTGACCCGGACAAGAGTTGGGACGAGAAGCGGGAGATTTGGCGCATCAGCGGGAAGTTCGTACGGACCACCAGTATCACGCAAACAGCCCTGGGTGACAAAAACGGGCGCTGGACTACGGTCATTTCCGCTGCGGTACTGGTACCTTAGGCGAGGCACGCGCTTCGCCTCCCGGATTGGCTTGCAAAGGGATTCCGCTTTTGGAACTCCTGGCAGCGCCTGCACTCCAAGCAACGGAGAAACTCTTCAATGACACGAGGAACCTACACCTATATTTTCGGTCCCGTGTTGTCCAGGCGATTGGGCAAATCACTCGGTATCGACATCATACCGTTTAAGACCTGCACCTATGACTGCATTTATTGCGAACAGGGCAGGACCACCAACCGGACCTCGGAACGGAAAGAATATGTTCCTGTAGAGGAAGTCCTGACGGAACTTTCGCAGTTTCTTGCGAAAGGTATTCTTCCCGACTTTATCACGGTCTCTGGGGCAGGCGAACCCACCCTGAACAGCGGCCTTGGAGATATCGTTCGGGGCATAAAAGCCCTGACTCCCTTTCCTGTAGCGGTAATTACCAATGGTTCGCTCCTTTGGGACGTCAGGGTACAGCAAGACTTGCTTGCCGCGGACGTTGTCATGCCCTCCCTGGATGCGGGCAGTGAGGCCCTCTTCCGGCAACTCGATCGCCCTGTGAACGACATACCCTTTGAAAAAATGGTCCGCGGCCTGATTGACTTCCGAAATGCGTTTCCGAATGAAATATGGCTGGAGATCATGCTTGTGGACGGTATCACATCCAGCGAGGACCACGTTCGTGCAATCGCTGAATGGGTCAGGCAAATCCGACCGGACCGTATTCAAATCAATACGGTGGTACGTCCCCCCGCGGAAACGTTCGCCCGGCCCATTGACCGCGAACGTCTCGAAACGCTGGCGGCATTGTTCGGACCGGACGCTGAAATTATTGCGAACTACAGCGGCACTTCCTTCGCACCGGAAGATACGCCCGATGCGGAGCGTATTGTGGAACTCCTGAAGCGCAGGCCTTGCTCCCTCCGGGAAATTGCCGAGGCGCTCGGTTTGCGACAAATTGAAACGGCCAAAACGGTCCAACTCCTGGTTGAACAAGAAAGAATCGTGGAAAAACACTTTGGCGACCAATGGTTTTTTGCTTGTCCCGGCGAAGAATGAAAGGCGTCAACGCCCGAGAGACACATGCAATCATCCCGGGCAAGAAGGTAAGACATGCCGCACAAAACTTCTTGCGGGCGTACAAACACGCAGCACCGGCCTTGGTGTTGTGTTTTTTTTTACCGTTGAACAGTCACCCTATACAGGTACTCGGCCGTTTAATTTAGAAGGGTACTTTCCATGAAAAACGGAAGCGTAATTCACAATGCGCCCCGATTCATAACGGAAGCAGGCAAAAGCGGGTTTCAGGAGGTCTGGTATTTAAAACTAAACGACCCCGGGACGGCAAGGGCCTTGTGGCTGCGGTTTACCATCCTGATACGCCGGGATAAATCAAAAGAGGTCGCCGAGGTCTGGGCCATCTTTTTTGAACACGACACGGGCCGGACTCGAAAAGCCGCCGCGAAACAGACCTATCCCCTGAATTCTTGTGTCACGGTCCCGGCGTCCCAAAACGTATTTAATGGGTTACGTATCGAAGATAATTATCTTGGCGAGGACAGGACCAACGGGCATATCCATAACGATACCACCCGAATCGCCTGGGACCTGCAAATCATACCCGGCGCCGCGGGCGGTCATGACTTTGTGCCCGACAGGCTGCGCAAGTTGGGGCTGGTCAAAAACCTGGCGGTGACTGTTTTTGAACAGCAGCGCTATACCGGCTGGTGCGAGGTGAACGAGACGCGGTATGCCTTCACTGCGGCCCCGGGCATGCAGGGGCACCTGGCGGGGCCCCAAAACGGCCATTCCTGGTCCTGGGGCCACTGCAACTGTTTCGTGGATGATGCAGGCGCCCCGGCCGGTTTAATTTGGGACGGTTTAAGCGCCCGTGCCAAGTTCGGCGGACTGGTCCCCCCCGCTCTTACCAGCATGTTTATCCAAATCGGGAGAGAAACCCTCTTCCTGAATACCGTAATGGATGCCCTTCGCTTCCAGTCCCACTGCAGTTTTGACGGGTGGCACTTTACTACAACCAAAAACAGATACTCTTTTGAGGGCAACCTGACAGCTCGCCTGGATGACTTTGCCTGCGTCACCTATGAAGACACAGACGGTTCCAATCTGTATTGTCATAATACTAAACTGGCGGATATGACCCTGACCGTCACGTCTCCAGAGGGCAGGCGAACCCGGTACACCAGCACCGGAACGACCGCCTACGAAGTCGTCACACGAGAACCCCACCCCGATATCCCCGTGCTACTCTGAATAGATTTTCAAAAAAGATTGTGTTCCCAACTGGAATTCTTGTCATTACCCACATCTTTCCCTTCAGGATGGGGTATTGAGATGCCGACGTATGTATTCAGAATCCCAACGGGATTCCATATCATAGCCCAGCGGTTGCGGTACCCCGCTACCCTGGGTAAGTGATGTCTCTTCTTCTCTCTTTTCTACTCCAACGGAGTTACGTCGGTTTTCTAATACAGTATTTGCACCAATGTAACGTAACCCCGTTGGGGTAAACGGGAATTGGGGGGTAACTTCCAACCCAGGGTAGCGGAGTACCGCAACCCTGGGCTTTGTTCCTAAATCCCGTTGGGATATTGAATTCAAACATTCGTTTTTTGCCGCTACTATTCATTGCCAAAAGATGTGGGTAATGACAAGACTGGAATTTGGGAACGAGTCGAAAATCCAGTTCGACATTTTTGAAGTCATCTGCGTATAAGATCGCAAGAAAGGGACAGACAACGAAATAGCCAATAGAAGCAGAGGGCATCCATTCTTCATTTCTGATGGCTATTTCGTCATCAGTCCCTTTTTGCTCCGTTCTGCACGTTTCCAAGTTGCACTTGGGAACGCACTTGCCCGCGAAGATCCTCTTCGCAACTGTGATCGAGCGCGGGAGTACACCGTCCGGACCGATGCGAAGAGAAAAATAGAATTTCAACAGAGCGTGCGTTCCCAAATGGAATTTGGGATCGAGTAGGAAAAAGTATTTGGGAACGAGTCGAAAAAAAGTATTTGGGAATGAGTCGGCAAACCGGAATGACACTGGTCTGTTTGTTTTACACCATTTGCGCGCCATCTGTAAAGTTGCATCGGGAATAACTTCCTGCGAAAATATTCTTCTTGGGTCTGGTTGTTTCTCGAAGGTTATATTGGGAACGTACTCAAGAACCTCGCCCCGAAACGCTATTAACAAAAGGCAATTCCCTAATGATTGACAAAATAAACAAGCGACGCAACATCAAGTCCAAGCCCGTCAAAACGTCCCGTACCCGCAAACCCCAGGACTTGACGGTGGAAGAATGGCAAATCGCGCTGCGCCGCGAGTACGGCCGTGCTCAGGATTTTTCGTTGAAGAACCTGAGTAAAGAACCGTTCTTCTCGGAATTCTCGGTCACCAACGCTACGAACCGACACACCTACCGTGTCGTTATTCGAGGCAAAAAACCGGGACTTAATTTCTGTTCCTGCCCGGACTTTGCCGTAAATACCTTGGGCACCTGCAAGCACATCGAGTGGACCCTTGCCAAACTGGAACGCAAGCATGGTGCCAAAAAAGCCTTTCGGGAAGGCTATCGCCCTTCTTTTTCCGAGGTATATCTCGAATACGGGCCCCAGCGGCGTGTTCGATTCGGGCGCGGTACCCTTTTCCCGGCGGATATGAATGGCCTGGTCACCCGGTATTTCAATCTGGACGACATGTTGCGTCCGGATAAGACCGGAAAATTTGAGGGATTTATGCGCGAGCTGGCCAAATTTGACCATGAAGTCCGCGTCTATGACGATGCGTTGGAGTTTATCGGCCGCTTGCGCGACCGGGAGGTGCTGGAAAAGAAGATCGAAAAGGATTTCGCTGAGCTAACCCCGACCTTGAACGGGATGCTCAGGACCAAACTGTATCCGTATCAACAAAAGGGGGCACTGTTCGCCGCACGCGCGGGTCGATGCCTGATCGCGGACGACATGGGCCTGGGCAAAACGGTTCAGGCCATTGGCGCAGCGGAACTGCTGGCCAAGGTGGCCTGTGTCCAGCGGGTGCTGGTGGTGTGTCCTACCTCGCTCAAGTACCAGTGGAAATATGAAATCGAACGCTTCACCAGGCGTAAGGCGGAGGTCATCCTCGGGTTATACCCCTATCGTAAAACCCTGTACCAGACTGATTCCTTCTATAAAATCGTCAATTATGACATTGTTTCCCGGGATTTGGAACTGATCCATGGCTGGGCGCCGGACCTGGTGATATTGGATGAAGCCCAGCGCATCAAAAACTGGAAAACACGGCGTGCCCAGGCGGTCAAGCGGTTGCGTTCTGAGTATGCCATCGTATTGACCGGGACCCCGCTGGAGAACAGGCTTGAGGAACTGCATTCCCTCATGGAATTCGTCGACCAGTACCATCTCGGCCCTCTGTTCCGGTTTCTGCACAATCACCAGCATACCGATGACAGCGGGCGGGTAATCGGCTATCATAGCCTAGACCGCATCCAGGAAAGCCTGGCACCGGTGCTGTTGCGCCGGCACAAGGACCAGGTGTTGCGCGAACTGCCCGAACGGGCCGACAAGCATTTTTTTGTGGACATGACCCAGGAGCAATGGGAGATACACGAGAGCAACCGTGAGGTGGTGGCAAAAATTGTGGCCAAATGGCGCCGCTTCGGTTTCCTTACCGAAGCGGACCAGCGCAAACTCATGGTCGCCCTGCAACTGATGCGCATGTCCTGCAACAGCACTTATCTGATAGACCATGAGACGGACAAAAGCTGCAAGATGGACGAGTGCATGTCCCTCATCGAAGACCTCTTCGAAATGCCCGGCGTCAAAATCGTGATCTTCAGCCAATGGCTGCGCACCCACGAAATGCTGATCCGTCGCCTGGACGCCCACAAGCGCGATTATGCCTATTTCCACGGCAGTCTGGAACAACGAAAACGCAAGGCGGTGCTGGACCGTTTTAAGTCGGACGCGGACTGCCGCGTGCTGCTGTGCACCGATTCCGGCGGCGTAGGCCTCAACCTACAGGAGGCCTCGGCGGTCATCATCATGGATCAACCGTGGAACCCGGCGATTTTGGAACAGCGCATCGGCCGCGTACACCGCCTCGGGCAGCAGCGCAGCGTTCAGGTGTATCATTTCATCGCCCGCGGCACCATCGAACAAAATATGCTCGATGTGATCAAATTCAAGACCTCCGTTTTCAAAGGCGTGCTAGACGGCGGTGAAACGGAAGTGTTCCTGGGCAAGGCCAAGATGAACAAGTTCATGGAAACCGTGGAAGAAGTATCTTCATCCACAACCGAACAACCGCCGGTTCCTGTCACCGAGGAACCTGGCCTCACGGATGAAGTAACGGAAAAAGTCCCCATTTTTGTAGATGCTGAAAAGGCTTCCGCTCCATCAACCGATACCGGCCTGGCGGAAATCCCTGCAGCCGGAATTCCGGCCGCTGAAAAACCCGGTGCAGTACCTGCGCCTTCAGCGCAAGGCTGGGAGACCCTCGTACAGGCAGGTATGCAGTTCATCGGTGTTCTGGCAAACGTCTTTCAGTCTGCCCCAACCGGCAACGCACCTCCACACGACCAGGAACCGGGCATTCCTCACGCCATAATCGCCAAGGATGAACACACGGGCGCCCCCCAGCTTCGCATTCCCCTGCCCGACCCCGCAACCGCGGGGAAACTCGCCGACATGCTGACCCTGTTTGGCAACGCCATGCGCGCGCTCGGCACGAGACAGGATGAAGAAAAGAAGCGGTAGCGCGTTTTTACAGCAGCTGGGACTGTAGGTTCTTTTGTTGGACCTGTAGGATTCTATAGCAGGCCATCGTGTTTTAAGGTGTCAACTACTTGCTTAATGAAACAAGGTGTTTATCGGGCGTATCCGAGCTATATTCTTTTTCAACGCGCGGGTGGCATCCCAAAGGTCCACGGCACGCTGGGCTTTCAGCCAGTATTCAGGGGAATTGCCAAAGAAGCGTCCCAACCGAACCGCCAGCTCGGGACTGAGTGAACGCCGTTCGCGAAGCAGTTCATTGATGGTCTGCCGTGAAACGCCCACAGCATCAGCCAGCGACGCCGCACTCAGGCCATATTCCGGAAGAAAATCTTCACGAAGCATTTCTCCGGGATGGGTGGGGCGAATGGTTCTTTCTACTGTATTTGGAAGGCTCATAAACCTATCTCCCGTTAGTGATAGTCCGTAATTTCGACGTCATAAGCATTGCCCGCCATGAAACGGAAGCATATACGCCATTGGTCGTTAATCGCTATTGAATAAAATCCCTTACGGTCCCTTCCCAATCCATGCAACCGGTTGCTTGGAGGTATCTTCAAGTCGTCCAAACATGTCGCCAGGTCAACATATTCCAATTTGCGTATTGCGCGTTTGAGAATATCCGGCGATACTCTCCGCGATTGTCCAAGCGTATACAACTCCTGCGTATGACGATCGGCAAAAGTCTTTATCATAGTATAATTGTAACATGTAACGTGACGCGTGTCAAGCGATTAAGAAAAAACAGGAATAGAATACATAATACGCCGCTATTCGTCCCTTAATGTTTGCTGACTTTTTCCATGTCCTCTTTCGGCACGCACCATCAAAGGTCTTATTTCAGCCTTCAGCCTTCATCATTCAGCCTTCACCATTCAGCCTTCTGCAAACACCTTTCCGATGCGTTTCATCAGGCGGCAGCCCCCGCTTCCGGCGCGTCCGATAGGACAAGACGCAACACATCTTCTTTTTCACAATAGGACAAGCACGGGGTATTCATGATGCCCTGCGAGCGGGACGCTTTGGTAGATTACGCTTTCTTTTGGGCGCCGCCACAACCACCCGGTCCGTACGCTGTGCAGCCTCGTTGCGTAAACGCGTACAAAGCAGGCCGACATCTCCCTGTACTTCGCGGTTCAATTGATCCTTCGCCCGGTAAACCGCTCTCAATACAGCATCTACACGCATTATCTATTCTCCTAACAATTCCTCAGGAGTACATATATGAGGAACAAACATACCAAGCTTCTCGTGGAATTCCCGCAATCGCAACAACGCAAACGCATTGGCAAGATGCCGAAAATTCCACGTGCATAAGAAATCCATTTCATGAATGCCGGCGTATGCCAGATGCGTGGCGTCGCCGGCGCTGCCCGGCGGCACGATACCGTCCTCGAGATACAACTGCGCCAACCGCTCAACATCCCTATTCAACTCCAGTAAAGGAAACTGCGCAAGAAAATCACGGCGGTACGCAGCAGCTTTCGTGTCGCCACCGGAACACTCGGACAATACAAGGTCGGAAATAAACACTGAAAACACGCCCTGGTCGCGTTGCCACCATCTGCGCGTAATCTCCTGACGGCCAAGCACAATGATATCACGAGACGGTTTCGCCAGCAAATAACTTGGTACCGTTGTTTCCAAATATAGTTTCTTTAGAGCCATGCTGATGGGCTACCAGGGTTGCTTTGAAATACACATGACGACTTCCAATGGGCAGTCATTTCTATACACATTATCTTACCATAATCAAGGCCCTTCAGACTTCAGCCTTCATACTTCATACTTCATACTTCATACTTCATCCTTCATCCTTCGCCCTTTAGCCTTTGCCTAAAAGGCCCGGGCGACCCTTCGCACACGGCTACCAGGCCACCCGGGCCGGGTTCTGTATTTGTCCATGCGCGTGTCATAGTCGCGCACGGCGCGGGAACAGGCCTGTAGTCTCCCGTAACGCCCTTTCGGGCTGCGCGCTCCGGGACATTGTCCTGGGACACGCCGCTTTCGGCGTTCACCGGCGGTGAAGACCGAAACCCGGGTTCGGGAGTCTTGCGGGACGAAACCGAAACCGCGACGCGGAACCCGTTGTTGTTGTTCCTGTTGTCCGGGTTGTTCCTGTTGCGGTTGGCCGAGCGGGTGTTCCTGTTGTTGTTGTTCCAGGAGCCGCCCCGCAGCACACGATACGTCCTATCCGGCCGGCCCCCCCGAAAAAGACACGCGCGAAAACACGGCCCGGCGCAAGCCCCAGGTGTCCGCGTGCCGCGCATGTCCGATCCAGCTCATCACGCTTGCGCGCACGGCATCGCGGTCTATCGAACCGACGCGATACCCGCGCGCAAGTTTCTTCAATTTGCGTTGGAAACGGTAGCCGTTCATCGGGCGCAGGCGCCGATGCTCCGGCCAAATGCGATAGCCCATGAAATCACAGCCTTCCTCTACGGGAAAAATGGTGCGTTTGCGCGCATGCAACCGCGCCCCAATCGCTTCCAACCGTTCTTCTATCCGCGGTATAAGCGATCCTAAAAACCTCTTATCATCATGCAAAATCACGAAATCATCCACATACCGGATGTACCGCCTGCAATGAAGGTCTTCCTTAATCCAATGGTCAAAGTCGTTCAGATACACATTCGCGAAAAATTGACTGGTCTGATTGCCAATAGGCAACCCGGCGCCGGACGGCCACAGCAGCCCGTCGTCGCCCCAACTGCGCAACACCCGTTCACACAGCCATAATACATCCCGGTCCGCGATGCGTCGCGACAGTTGCGCATAGAGCGCCTCATGGCAAATACTCGGGAAATACCGGGCAATATCGCACTTCAGCACATACCGCGCCTGGCGCGAGAACGCCGTATACCGATCCGCCGCCGCATGGGTTCCTTTGCCCTTTCGGCATGCGTAACTGTCATAGATAAAAACAGGCTCGAAGAGCGGCTCGATGATATTGCACAAGGCATGATGCACCACCCGGTCACGAAAGGGCGCCGCACAAATCAGGCGGCGCTTCGCTTCCTGCACATAAAACTCCCGATAGGGGCCGGGCTGCCAACGGCAGGTCGTCAATTCCTCCTGCAGGGCAAGCAGATTGTCCTCGAGCCGCACATGAAACGCAAATACGTCCGGACGGCAGCGCTTGCCCCGCTGCGCCTTGCGCGCCGCTTCGTAGAGATTTTTGAAGGAACACAAATCAGGATAGAGATGCTTCCACGTCTTCATGGAAAGACTTCCTGCGCTGTTGTTTCATCCACCCGCCCAATTGACGGCCGATTTCATCCATCATTTTCGCCGCATATTCATAACGCCGCAGGTCAAGACAGCCCAAATCACGACTCAATCGAATCAACATGCGCAACGATTCCAGATCGTCACTTAATTCCTGCAACAGGGTTCGTTTGTCGTGGCGCAAACAGGCTTGTTGACCTAAAACAAGCATGTCCAGCACCACCCTATCCAGACGATCACCCAACGTGACGCGCCAGTTTTTAGGATAACGGTTCGTGGCCTTCATCAGCCAAAGACTTAAATCATATAAACACACCAAAACCCGCGGTTCACACTCGCTGTTAGGCTCTTTCATACTTCAAAATTCCAAATTTTTTTTAGCAAGGGGGGAAGGCTCCCCCCTTGCATCCCCCCTCAAGACCAAGGACCAAGATTCCAAGTGCCAAGGATCCGGCTAGCGGGACGAAACCGACAACGCGACGCGGAACCCGCCGTCGCTGTCCCTGTCGTCCGGGTTGTCCCTGTCGCGGTCGGCCGAGCGGGCGTTCCCGTCGTCGTCGTCCCAGGAGCCGCCCCGCAGCACACGATACGAACCGGTGGACGGCCCCGTTGGGTTCGTGACCGGCTCTGTTGTGTACACGCGATACCACCAGTCGTGGCACCACTCCCACACATTGCCGCTCATGTCATACGCGCCCACGGGACTCGTCGCGTTCACCGTCAGCGTGCCCGGTGCGCTCACCCGTGCCGGGTTCACCCCATTATACCAGCCCACCGGAGAAGTATAAGGCCAATCCAGGCCCAACGGGTTCGCGTAATCCTCAGACTCCCAATCAGAATAGTTCGCACGGGTAAAATCAATGGTGTCGCTGGTCATGCCGTAGCGCCAATGCCGGCTGCCGTCCCAAGCCGCCGCCCGTTCCCATTCGGCCTCCGTGGGCAGGCGATACCCGTTGCGCACCGGTGCATACCGCGTCCAGTTCGAGGTATCGTAACAGGCCTGCAATCCGTTCTTCTCGCTCAACCAGTTGCAGTAACACACTGCACCGTACCACGAAACGTCGGTCATGGGATGGTCCGCCATGGAATACAGCACACCGCCATGCCCCGTGCGGCTGCGCACACCAAACACACCGCCGCTGTACGTGATTTGGGAATAATCATAAGAGGCTTGTGTATCCGCGATGGGTTGGTTGTAGGCATAAATCAACCCGCCCGTGTACGTGCCTCCACTCGAATTTTTCAGGTAGCCCCGTCCCTGGGCCCAGTTCAACACGTCCGCGTACTCCTGGTTCGTCACTTCATACTTGCCGATCCGGTAGGCGTCCAGATATACGCCATGCACCGGCACCTCATAGCTACTACCCTCATACCAGGGATCACCCATCTGAAACGTTCCGGCAGGCACGTCCACCAGTTCCCCGGGAACCACCACCGGTTCGCCTTCCACGGGAATCTCGCCTTCGCCCAAGGCAACAAATTCCGCTATCACGTGTTTGTCCGCATTTATCACGACCAACGCGGGCACTTGACTGCCGCTGAGGTCGCCTGTCCAATGGTGAAAGGCATAGCCAGGATACGGCACGGGCGTCAGAGTAACCTCTGTCCCCTCCGGATACAGCCCGCACCACGGCTGTCCGGCGACTGGCGGGCACAGCTCGCCCGGTTCCGGGTCCGGCGTGATGCTGCCATGGATATACTCCGGACTCACCGCGCCCAATCCCAGCATCAACGAATACATGACTTCCCCTTCCGCAGGCGCCGGTAATTCCCAGCACATGGGCGGCTCTTCACCCGCATCGTAGGCATACCACTCCCCGTTCTGCCACAGATAGGCCGCGCGGATGGCGTAGGACATGGAACAGCTGCCCTGCTGCCAGCACGCCAGATACCCAATCGCCTCACTCATCGTCATCCGGCCATCACCGTTGGAATCCGCCGGGTGGCTTTGAAACGGCGGTTCCCCCTCGCCCTCAGGCGGGAGTTCCCCTTCGTATGGGGTCTCGCCTTCGTAATACCACTCGCCTTCCATCACTTCCGCCCGCGCCGCTACGACGCCGAACAATACTACCGCCACCAGCATCGCCAACATCACACACGCTTCACTCCAGCACACAGATTCACGAGACATCTTATATTCCTCCGTTTGGGTTTCCGCAGTATCATGCTTCCTACAATACAGGTTCATTCAAAGTCTAACACAGTATACACCATCCTGCGAAAACACCTCCCTGTATCCGCGTGCGTACAGTCAAAGCTGACGTGTAACCCCTCTACGCATGGACTATAACGACACGAATACGTACCATTAAAGCCCACTGCGAATACGGGAAATGGAATTTTGTAACCAGAGGAACACACCCCCTGTATTTATCTAAAGGCGGCTTTCCCCATCCTACACGTCCTACCGGTCCTACCCGTCCTACTATAGCAGACGCGGAAATGAGGTCTGTAGGACGGGTAGGACCGGTAGGACGTGTAGGACGGGGGGCCGGGGTCAATACAACCTTCCTGTGCACATACAGCGCACAACAGAAAAAATGGGACTGTTCCCCGCCGCCCAATACAAAAAGACCTGAGAAAACGCCTTTACCATGGACATGGGTATACACCGATAAATACCAATTCCCCCCGCGGCGGGAACTGTCCCGCTTTTTTCGGTCTTGCGCGATACGCCCGCAAAAAGCGGGACAGCCTCCGGCGCGACACAAGATTACCTGCACCGCTCACAGCCATCCCGCGCGCGCCGGAGGCAGTCCCATTTTTGCTTAGTCGTCGCACGCGCCGGAGGCAGTCCCATTTACGCGTCTGCTATAGTAGGACGCGCAGGACAGGAATTAAAGGGAAAAGGACCTGTCCGGCTGCAATTTCCCGTTATTTTATGTGCAGGGTCGCGTGGATGGGGAAATGGTCGGAAGGATAGCGGCCGTTCTCGTTATAGAGGACGGTTTCGCACTGGAAGACGGTGATGGAACCACGATAGAGTATCCAATCAATGCGGGCGTCCTTGTCCGGTTCGGGATCCTTGAAGGACGAAAACGTTTGCTTTGACCCTACCCGTTCCTTTGCCGTGGTCCAGGCGTCCAGCAATCCTTTTTCCATGGCGACCTCATAGGGACGGCTGTTCTGGGCATAGGCATTGAAATCCCCGGTGAGTATAACGGGCGAAGCCTCCGGCAGCGTGGCGATGTGGTCGGCAATTACTGCCACGCCCTGAGCGCGGGCTTCCGCTCCACGGTGGTCCAGGTGGGTATTGTAAAAGTGAAACCAGGTATTGGTCTCGGGGCTGTGGAACCGCGCCCAGCTGGCCATCCGCGTCAAACTGGTATCCCAGGATTTCGACGCCGGCACCTCAGGCATTTCCGATAACCAGAAATGGCCGGTCTCTATGGGGAAAAAACGGGCGTGCTGATAGAGGATGGCGGTCATCTCGCCTTTACCGGAAACGTCCCGGTCCACGCCAAACCACCGGTATTCCGGCAGTTTCTCGACGATATAGTCGGCTTGAAATGCCAGGCACTCCTGCACGCCAATAATATCCGGGGCATACTTCTTTATCGTGTTAACGAGGATATCCTTCCGGTGGGGCCACGCGTTGTCCCCGTCCATAGCCGTGCCGTAACGGACGTTAAAGGACATGACATTCAAGTCCATTTCCGAAGCGGCCAGGGTACAGGACAACAGAATGGCCAGCGTAATTACGTAACGATACATGAATGGTTCCTTCCTCTGTTTGGGTGTGTCAATACGTCTTGCTAACTTTTCGAGCGGCATGGCCGCTACAAAAAGCACTTCTATACGCAGGCATGCCTTCCCGGGTGCGCCGGGGAACAACACCGCAGATTATTCTGTTGCTTTCAGGCGCACCCGGGATGGTACGCGTATAAAAGATACTTTATTGTTTTGTACATCCATACCCTTACATCAGCGTGCAGGCTTTTTTCCGGTAGTAAAACAAACCCGAGTGTGAAACGCTGTACCGCCTGGCGACCCATGAATTCTGTAAGGGCTATTCATTTTCAGAGGCCTCTTCCGAGTAAGCGTGCAGTTTATAGATGAGACTGCGCCTGCTGATACCAAGCAGTTGGGCCGCCTTGGTTTTATTGCCACTGGTTTTCTTCAGGGCCTCCTGAATCGCCTGCCGTTCGATGGCGGCCATATCGCCAATCAGCACCGAACCCCGGGCGCGGGGTGTCGGCGTCGCTTTTCGCAACATGGGCGGCAAGGCCTCCGGCAAGATACGGGAACCTTCGGACAAGATGGCCGCCCGTTCGAGAACATTCCGCAATTCCCGGATGTTGCCGGGCCAGTCATAGGCCATCAGCAGCCGTTCCGTTGCGGGAGCGGTTGTTTTTCTTTGAGATTTTAACATGCGCGCGGCCAGGGCGGGGATATCCTCGGGGTGTTCCCGCAACGGCGGAATAACCAGCGGAAACACATTGAGCCTGTAATAAAGATCTTCCCGAAACCTTCCGGCTTCCACTTCTTTTTCGATATCCCGGTTGGTCGCGGCAAGCACCCGCACATCCACACGCACATCGCGGCTGCCGCCGACGGCCCTGAAGGTACCCGTTTCGAGGGCACGCAGCAATTTGGGTTGCAGGGCCAAGGGCATCTCTCCTATCTCATCCAGAAAAATCGTTCCCGTGTCCGCCTGTAGAAAGCGTCCTTCCCGGGCAACATCCGCTCCGGTAAACGCGCCTTTTTCATGGCCGAACAGTTCGGCTTCCACCAGGTTCTCCGGCAGTGCGCTGCAGTCTACCATCACCAGAGGGCGCCCAGCCCTTTCGCTGGTTTTATGGATGAATTGTGCGACAACTTCTTTCCCGACGCCGCTTTCCCCGAGAAGGAGCACCGTGGCGCTCGTTTGCGCCACTTTGTACGCCTGCTGAAACACCGTCCGCATGGGCGCACTCTCCGCAATGATCTCCGGCGGCAGCATGCAGCCTTCCTGCGCTTCGGCATGCACTCCCAGCGTGTCTTCCACCACGGTGATGAGTTCATCCAAATCCACAGGTTTCTCGAGATAATCCCGGGCTCCCATCTTCATGGCTTCCACGGCATCCCGGACATCGATATACGCGGTAAGGAGGATTACCGGCAGTTCAGGGTGGCTACGGTGAAGTTGTTCCAGCGCCTCCAGCCCGGACATCCCCGGCATGCGCACATCCAAAAGCATCAGATCGCACCGGGTTGCCTCTTCAACGGCGTCTTTCCCATTGCTGCAAGTCTTCACCGAAAACCCGGCGTGTGTCAGGGCGTCCTCCAACAGCAGGCGCTGCGCCGCCTCATCATCGGCAACAAGAATAACAGGGGACCCGTTCATGATGCCCGCTCCGCCAAGGTCAGGTTCGCCAGATGGACGGTGGTTCCGGCGTCCGGCTTCGATTCCAATTGAAGATGGCCGCCGAATTTCTGGACGATCTCGGAAGTAAGCGTCAAGCCGAGACCTGTTCCCTCTTTAAAGCGGCTGTAATAGGGTTCCGTGACGCGCGGCAGGTCTTCCGGGGCAATGCCGCAACCGGTGTCCCGCACCACAATCCGTCCATGGCGCGCATCGGTGTTTTCAGCGGACAGGATCACCTCATCACCCTCTTTGCAGGCTTTGAATGCATTGAGAAGAAGGTTCAACAGCGCCTTACGCAATAGTTCGACATCCGCGAGCACGGTCAGCTCCGCGGGACCCACCCGAAAGTTGATCTTCGCCGTCCCGCACTCATCGCGCACCAGCGCCGCTATATTTTCAAAAAGCGGCGCCAGGGGTACCGGCACCATTTGGGTTTCCACGGGCTTGGCCAGGCTTAAAAAGCTATCTATCTGTCCGGCGACACGGTCGGTTTCATCGATGATCCGGAGAGCGCGGTCCCTGGTCTCGGGCGCGGTTTGTAAAGACTCGGCAATTCCCTGGGCCATCCCCCGGATTAGCCCGAGCGGGTTTCGGGTTTCATGGGCCAATCCCGCCCCCAGCCGGGCCAGCAGCGATTGTCGCGCCGTGGCGGCCTCCGCATCCGACAAGTGCCGCTGCAACCGCCTCCGGTGCTCCCGCGACACCAGTATCAGCGTCATCAGTACAACACAGAGGACGGCCAGCAGGACACCCAGCAGGGTATGGTTCCGCACACCCGCGCGGCGCTGTATCCAGGGCGTCGGGTCCATAGCCAGTACGAAAGTATAAGGCCCGGGAGGCAAGTTCCGCCACCCGCCACCAGCCCCGACACCGCCCTGCGGACTGAGTCGGCCAAAGCCGCGCGGGCCGCCGCGCCGCCAGGCGGGACGCGCCAGGGATTCAAAAGCCGGCACTTCCTTCCGTATCTCCTGCAAGGTGTTTTCGGTGTCCTTTTCCAGATAGACACCCGTGGCCACGATATAAACATTATTGGCGGCGCACAAGCGCATCCCCCCAAGCCCGGCCGCGACAGACAACCCGGTAAACCAGTCGTCAAGGTGGTCGGGATGATACATCCCGTTCCGGATGTGGGCGCAAACACCGTTTTGCGCGATAGCGAAGAGCAGGCCGTTCTGCCTTTCCTCCTGGGTATTCAGGGCGTCAATTTGATAGTGATAGTAGATATAGGCGCCAGCCACCACCAACGATGAGGAGCACAGTACAAACACCGCCATTTGAAGCGGCAGAAGCGAGCTTATTTCGATTCGTTTGACCATACCCCTATTTCTTTGCCGGAACTTGACGGGCGGCCTTGACCGTATTTTTCATTAGCATGGCGATGGTCATGGGGCCCACACCGCCGGGCACCGGCGTAATCGCACGGACCTTTTTGAAAACCCCGGCGAAGGCGACATCGCCAACAAGCCGGTTGCCGCTTTTCCGGGTCGGGTCCGGAATGCGGTTGACGCCCACATCAATTACAACGGCGCCTTCACGCACCATTGCCGGCTTGATAAATTCCGGAACGCCCATGGCGGCCACGAGAATATCCGCGTCCCGGGTGTATTTGCTCATGTTGCGCGTCTTCGAATGGCATACGGTCACCGTGGCGTTGGCGTCTTCCGATTTCTGCATCAGCAACGCGGCCAGCGGCTTTCCCACGATATTCGAGCGCCCTACGATAACGACATGTTTACCCGCCGTTTTAATGCCCGAACGCGACAGCAGGGTCTGGCATCCGGCGGGCGTGCAGGACACGAAGCATTCCTCTCCGTTGAGCAGCCGCCCCACGTTGACCGGATGAAACCCGTCCACGTCTTTTTCCGGGGAGAGGGCTTCCAGTATTTTTTTCTCGCTGATATGTTTCGGCAGGGGCATCTGCACCAGAATGCCGTGTACGCGCGCGTCCACATTCAGGCTTTCGATCAATTTCAACAGGCGTTTTTCCGTGCAGTTGGCGGGCAAGTCATACGCAAAGGAATTCACACCAAGGTCCGCGCAGGTTTTCCGCTTGGAACGCACATAGACCTCACTTGCGGGGTCGTTCCCCACCAGTACAACGGCCAGGCCCGGCACAAGGTTCCGGGCACGCATCCGGGCAATTTCTCCGCGCAATTCCTCCAGTACGGCTGAGGCTATTTTTTTTCCATCAATAATACGGGCTGTCTTATTTGTATTCATTCTGTACAATTCTCCACTGCGGGCACCGCCCACACGCTAACCGGAAACACAACTGTAGTACACACGCCCGAGAAGCGCCAGCATCAGTCAAAAGCCATTTCAACATCCCGCAACACGCCCAGTATCTCTTTTACAGCAGCATCAAGCCCTATGAACAAAGCCCGGGCCATGATGTCGTGCCCGATGTTGACCTCGTGGAGAAAGGGCATCCTGGCCACCGGAAGCAGGTTGCGCACCGTCAGCCCATGTCCCGCGTGCAGTTCCATGGATGTGTCCGCCACCATCTCGGCGCAATCCCACAACCGGGACAATTCCCGGTCGGCCTTCGCCCCGATGGCATTGGCGTATGCGCCGGTATGCAGTTCGACCGCATCCGCGCCCGACTTCACGGAAGCCTCGACCTGACCGGGTTCGGGATCAATAAACATGCTGACCCGGATACCTTTCGCATGCATGGTCTGTACGACCTCTGTCAAACGGACCACCTGACCGGCGACATCCAACCCTCCCTCGGTCGTAATTTCTTCCCGCTTCTCAGGGACCAGACATACCGTGTACGGCTGTATGGATTGTGCTATGCCGATAATTTCGTCCTCTGCGGCCATTTCCAGGTTCATATTCACGAGCAAGGTTTCTTTCAAGGCGTGGACATCCTTGTCCTGGATATGCCTGCGGTCCTTGCGAAGGTGGACGGTAATTTGATGCGCCCCGGCCATTTCACATATTTTTGCGGCCGCGATAATGTCCGGGCACACGCCCCTGCGAGCCTGACGCAGCGTGGCGACATGGTCTATGTTTACACCCAATGCAATCATTGGATTCTCCTTTTCTGTAGACTATTTAGTCCCGTCTTTAACGCCCGTCAACCGCCTGAAAGGGATATTCCTATCCGCCGGAGGCATCACTTAACTGTTTTACTCCGTTCCGACGGCACTTCCTTTGTCCAGAACGGCATCGCACATACGGACGACCCGTGCCATCACTTTTACATCATGAACACGTACACAGTGTACGCCTCTTGTAATCCCTATTGCCACCGTTGCCGCCGTTCCTTCCTGCCTGTCGTCCGGAGGCGCGCCGAGAACAGCCCCTATCATGGACTTATT
>JAKJCY010000008.1:41635-53967 GCA_022706235.1 Candidatus Hydrogenedentota bacterium
ATTGGATGTTCCCATCACTATGGGACAACCCAGTCCTTGGAATATATCTAGTCGGCGCAGCAATTCCAGATTATGTTCCACAGTTTTGCCGAATCCGAAACCGGGATCAATCCATATCCTGTCTTCGGCAATCCCTCCTTGAAGGGCAAACTCAATTCTGCGCGCGAGGAAATCATAGACATCTGATACGACATCCTTGTAGACAGGAGACACCTGCATGGTCTTTGGCGTACCCTGCATATGCATCAATACACACAAGCATCCGAACTCGGCGACGACCTCCCGCATTTCGGCGTCATGGCGCAGCGCGCTGATATCGTTTATCATAGCGGCTCCCATTTGCAGGGCACGGCGCGCGACAGCCGCTTTGCAGGTATCCACCGAAACAGGCATCCCTGTGGAAAGGGCTGCCTCCCATGCAGGTATGGCACGCCGGAGTTCTTCCTCCAAGGAAACCGGGGAAGCGTCAGGACGCGAAGATTCCGCGCCTATATCCACGATATCCGCACCCTCTTCCATTATCCGGCGCATACGCGTCCGCATCTCCGCCTCTTCACGATAGTGCCCGCCGTCAAAGAAAGAGTCGGGAGTCGCGTTGAAAATGCCCATGACCCGGGTGCGCGTTTTGTCCAGAAGTTGTGTGGGGAAAGCGTGTTTCACAGGCACATATTCCTTATACGTGTCGCTTTCGCGTCCGCCACCTGAAAGGGTAACCAGCCTTGAGAAAAACTCAGGCCATATCCGGCACGGCATCTCCAGGCGCAATGCCCTGCGCGTCATCTTCCGGCCTTAACGGCTGTACCGCTTCTTTTGGTTCTTCCTGTGGTTTGGACGCCGGTTCTGTTTCTTTTTCACGCTCACGTACGGGAAGAATATTTTCCCCCGCGGCCTCAATAATAATCGCGTCTACTTCTTTGGACAACAGGGTCTCTTGTTCATACAAGACCTCGGCCAGTTTACGCAACACCTTTTCGTGTCTTTTTAAAATATCCAGCGCGTCCCGGTAGCCTTCATCACAGAGACGATGGATTTCCCGGTCAACCGCTGATGCCGTTTCTTCACTGAACTCACGCATCTTGGCGAAATCGCGTCCAAGAAAGACTTCGTCTTCCCCGCCGAAAGTAATGGGCCCCAAATCGCTCATGCCCCATTCACACACCATTTTATGCGCCAAGTGCGTGCACTGTTTGAGGTCATTGGACGCGCCACTGGTGAACTCCTTGTAAATAATTTCTTCGGCCGCCCTGCCCGCCATACCTTTTCGTATCCATGCAAGGCACTGGGACCGGGTTATGGTGTGCTGGTCTTCTTCGGGCAGCGAAAGAGTCACCCCTCCGAACATACCCCGTGGAATTATGGTCACTTTATGGATGGGGTCACAATCGGGGAGCATCCGTGACACCAAGGTATGACCAGCCTCATGATAGGCCGTTATCAGTTTTTCTTTCGCACTCATGACCATGCTGCGACGGGCGGGACCCATCATAACACGGTCTTTGGCATCATCCAAGTGCTGCATTGTGACCTTGTCCGCATTATCGCGGGCGGCAAGCAATGCGGCTTCATTTACGAGGTTCGCCAAGTCCGCACCGGAAAAGCCCGGTGTGCCCCGGGCCACAACGCTGACGTCGATTTCAGCGTCCAGCGGAATCTTCTGATTATGGATGTGAATGTTCAGAATATCCTGCCGCCCTTTGATGTCCGGATTAGGCACGACAATCTGCCGATCAAAACGGCCGGGCCGCAGCAACGCATGGTCAAGCACATCCGGCCGGTTCGTGGCCGCCATCAGAATAACGCCGTCATTGGCGTTAAATCCGTCCATCTCGACCAACAGCTGATTCAGCGTTTGTTCCCGTTCATCGTGGCCGCCACCGAGGCCGGCCCCACGTTGACGGCCCACGGCGTCAATTTCGTCAATGAATATGATACAAGGGGCGTTCTTGTGGCCTTGCTGAAATAAGTCACGCACGCGGCTTGCCCCCACGCCGACAAACATTTCCACAAAATCCGAACCGCTAACGCTGAAAAAGGGCACGTCAGCCTCGCCTGCGACAGCCTTCGCGAGAAGCGTCTTGCCAGAGCCCGGCGACCCAACCAACAACACACCGCGAGGAATCTTCCCCCCCAGTCTCGAAAACTTCTTCGGCTCCTTCAGAAACTCTATGATTTCCTGGAGTTCTTCCTTGGCCTCCTCCACGCCCGCCACATCCTTAAAGGTTACTTTCTTGTCCCCCTGGCCCGCCATCCTGGCGCGGCTTTTACCGAAAGAAAGGGCTTTGTTGTTGCCTCCTTGCATTTGACGGAACATGAAGAACCAAAAGACCCCGAAAATAAGGATCAAGGGCAGGAAATTAAAAAGCATTCCCTGCCACAAGGTATTTTCAACTTTCCATTCGTAGGAGACGCCCTGCACTTCAAGCTGTGATTTCCATTCATCACGAAAATGGTTGGTCTTGAACTTGATACTTGAACTATTCTCCACCTTTTCTTTAAAAACCGCCTTGATTTCAATGAGGTTTTCACCCGCCTCCGTCATGGTCACCGATTCAATATTGTCCGCGTTCAGTTGGGTGACGAATTCAGCTTCGCCCAGTGGGCGCTTGTCATTTTGTACTTTTGAGAAATTGAAAAGCGCAAGCGCAACGATAATCAGTAACACAATCCAAAGCGAAATATGTTTAAGAAAGTTATTCATGCCGAATGTATACACAGCTCCAAGTAAGTGGCGCGCCTCCTGTCGTTTCCGTTGGCCCCTGTTCAGGAAGTGCTTTTCAGCGCGACTCCCGCGCGGTTTTCTAAAGACACCACTGGAATTATAACCGTATTCCAACCTTGTTTCCAAAAAACGAGGAAAAGCCGGATACGACCAGCCCATAGCCTGCGTGGGAACCGGTTGCAGTTGATACCCTGGACACGCAGTATAAGCCGCAGTACGAAAGAGTTCATAGCGTTTTGACACAATTTCAGGTCAACGGGATGGCCGCGTGTAATTGCCCCTCCTTATTGGATACAATGGCGCCTATGGAACGGGACCTACCACAAGTATATACCATTACCCAACTGACACGCCGCATAAAAGGTGTGCTTGAAGCGGAAATAGGCTCCGTGTGGGTGGCCGGAGAAATATCCAATTGGACCTGCGCTGCCTCCGGCCATGCCTATTTTACGTTGAAGGATGAGACCAGCCAGTTAAGCACGGTAATGTTCAAGGGACGTCTGGACCGATTGAGATTCAGGCCAGAAAACGGATTGGAAGTTCTCGTCCTCGGCAATGTATCGGTCTATGAGCGCCGGGGAGCCTATCAACTCATCGCCGAAGAAATGCAGCCCAAAGGATTAGGCGCACTTCAACTGGCCTATGAGAAACTTAAAAAGAAACTTTCCGAGGAGGGTCTGTTCGACCCGGCGCACAAGAAAAAACTGCCTCTTCTTCCAAAACGGATAGGTATTGTAACCTCACCCACCGGTGCGGCGATCCGTGATATTTTGCACGTATTACAGCGCCGCTTTGCCAATGTACACGTCATTTTGTACCCAGCGCGGGTACAGGGAGAAGGCGCCGCACTTGAAATTGCTGCCGGTATTACCTTTCTTGACCAGTACGGTGTGGATGTCATGATTGTCGGCCGTGGCGGCGGTTCCCTGGAAGATTTGTGGGCTTTCAATGAAGAAGTAGTAGCCCGCGCCCTATTTGCCTCGCAAACCCCTGTTATTTCGGCAGTAGGCCACGAGATCGATTACGCGCTTTCCGATTTTGTGGCGGACCTGCGCGCACCTACGCCCAGTGCTGCCGCTGAAATCGTGGTTAAGGAACAACACGCCCTTGCGGAGCGCGTTCATCAATACCGGGACCGCCTGGAACGCGGCATACGACATATTTTCGGGCAGTCAAGAATCCGTCACGCATATGCGCGGAATGCCCGTGTTTTCACTCAGGCGGAAGTGTTATTCCGGGAACAGCGGCAGACGCTGGATGAGTTGCGCCTCCGGATGGAACGGCATACCGGGGATGCGATGGTCCGCCTCCGGCAGCGCGTTGAACGGGCACAGCGCCTGCTGGGAATTCTATCTCCCCAAAAACGCCTGGAACAGCAGCAATATCAGCTGCATGCGCTTCGCAACCGTTTTCGTCAATGCGCCCTTGCCTTTCCGGACATAATGAAGAATCGATACCAGGCCTATCCCGCGCGTTTGAATGCTTTGAGCCCATTAGCGGTATTGGGGCGGGGATACGCCCTGGCTTTTAGACAGTCGAATAATGCCCTTTTGTATAACGCCACACAAGTGTCGCCGGGAGACGCCATCCGCCTTTGGTTGGCCACTGGCGAGGTTGGCGCAGAAGTCACTATGGTCAATGAAGAAGGTGGAATTTGCCGTTATGAACTCAAGTAAGAAAAAGGATGCCGACCATTCCAGTTTCGAAACCGACTTGGAAAAGCTGGAAACCATTGTTACCACCCTGGAAGCGGGAAAACTGCCGCTTAACGAGGCGCTGCAACAATTCGAGTCCGGTGTGGCACTGGTTCGCAAATGTGAAAAGACCCTTCATGACGCCGAACGGAAAATTGAGATTCTGGTTCGGGGTATGGATGGAAACATGGAAGCGCAACCTTTCGAAGAACCCCAGGAAGAAGGGGCGATCCAGTCTCCCCCTGCGTCTCCTCGCAAAACAGCCTCCAAACGGGCGCTTCCAGAAACGACCGCTCCAGAAAGTGGTCCGGGCTCCGTCGGGGATTTTCCGAAACCGCCCCCGGAAGACGGAGACGGTGAGGATGACAATGACAACGAGCTCTTCTGATGACGTTGAAGCACTTTCTAAATGAAAAGAAACGCCGGGTTGAGGAGGCTTTGGCAACCAGCCTGCAAAATAACCCCTCGGCGCCGGCTGAACTTGTCACGGCCATGCGGTACAGTCTTGAAGCCGGCGGCAAGCGCCTGCGCCCGGTATTGATGTTGAGCGCCTGTGAGCTGGCCTGCGGAAGCGACGAGCCTGCTCTGCAGGCGGCCTGTGCCATGGAAATGATACACACCTACTCCCTGATACACGACGATCTCCCCGCCATGGATAACGATGATTTCCGGCGTGGCAGGCCGTCGTCCCACAAACAGTTCGGGGAAGCCACGGCCATCCTTGCCGGAGACGCTTTATTGACACTGGCCTTCTTTGAAGCCGCACGATGCGGCAGACTGGACGTGGTGCTGGAGTTTGCGGACGCTGCGGGCATCAACGGTATGGTGGGAGGTCAATATCGTGACATGGAAGGGGAAGGCAAGACCCTTACGCTGGATGAACTACAGCGCGTTCATGCGGGGAAAACCGGCGCCCTTATCACCGCTTCGCTCCGTATTGGCGCCCTTCTTGGAAACGCCGCGCCCGAGGTACTTCACGCCCTCACCCACTATGGACGCCTATTGGGCCTCTTGTTTCAGATAACCGACGACGTTCTCGATGTCGTCGGTGACGCCGCCACCCTGGGGAAGAGCGTGGGAAAGGATGCCCGCACAAAAAAAGCGACTTACCCCGCGCTTCTGGGGCTGGATGGCGCCCTCGCCATGGCCCGGGCCACCGCCGACCGCGCCGTGGACGCCCTGCATGATCTTGGGCCGGAAGCAGATATCTTTCGCGAACTGGCCCGCCATCTTCCCGATCGCAACCAATAAGGAATTTCATGGTATGTCCGTAATCCTGGCGGTATTGGCTCTCTCTTCAGCAGTCCTTGAACTGCATCCCCAACCCCAAAAGGCGGAAATTCTGGAGAAAGCCGGCTTTACGCTGGATACGGACCTGACCGTGGTGGTTGCTGACCCCTCCTCAGAAATGAAAGTCTTGCTGGCGCCTCTTTTGGACGCGCTCGGTTTTGCACCCGCTGTGGTTGCGGCATCCAGTTTCAAACCGGGAGATCGCGCCCTTTATGTCGGTGTGCTCGGCGAGCACGACCATTTTAAACATAGCAAGTTAAAACGATACCTTCCGGATATCGATACATTCGGGGAAGAGGCGTATGCGCTGCGTATATGGAAGAAGGGTATTTTGATTGCGGGCTCAGACCGCATTGGCATGATTCATGGCATCCGTACGCTTGCCCAGCTGGTCCGGAACGCCCGGGAAAACCATGTGGAATACCGCGGGAAGCAGGCACTTCCCTATACGGATATCGTGGATTATCCCGACCTGTCGCTGCGGGGTGGCTATATACGGGGACCGGTTACAGACAATCAACTGCGGCAGTTTGCCGCGCTGAAATGCAACATGCTCGTTTTTGAGAGCGACGATTTTTACACGATGGATGATGACAAGGCGGCCGTATGGCAATCCCTGTTCCGCCAAGCCCGTGACACTGGTATTGTTCCCGTGCCGGTGTTGGAGTTTTTACATGTGCCCGGGCCGTTTCTCGCCAAAGCGCCTGCCGCGGTTGAAGGCCGCTCAAGGGTGGACCGCCTGCAACTTTCCAATACGGAATGGAAATGCACGGCGCGGGGAAACATCATCGTGACCCCCGAAAATCCCCTGCGCGTGACCTTGGGAAATATTCTTCTTCGAGCAGGAGAGGATTACGAAGTTTCCGAAGCCGGACTCACATGGCCTTTTGTCGACACCAACACTCCTTGCTGGGCGCTGCGCCGGAAGAATGGGGGTACTATTTCCGGGGAGGACACCGTGGACATTACGTATAGTTATGCCCCCCCGTCTTCCAACGCTTTGTGTCCCCATGCCCCGGAAGCGGAGAGGTTGTTTCGAGAGGCGCTGGAGCGTCTCATCCAGACTTTGAACCCTGAGTTCATCCATTGCGGCTTTGGCGATATCGGCAGGATAAATCAGGATCTGAGGTGTCGGGAAAAAAATATGACCAGCGCGCAAACACTGGAAGCTGCCCTGGGGTTGGTACACCGCCTGTGTGCGGAAATCCAGCCGGAAATACGTCTTATTTTTTGGGCTGACGCCTTCTTGTCCGCGGAATCGGAAGAACACGAGACTCCCTCCCCTCTGCAGGCCACACTGGACATAATTCCTGAATCTTCACTATGCATACTCAGAAACACCAATCAAAAACCTGCCGCCGGAATGTTCATAGACCGTTCATTGCGGCGAATGCATGAAAGTGGTTTTCCGCCTATGCTCGCCGTAAATGCGAATGCCGCCTCAGGTTACCAGGCAATAACAACGCTTAACGCCTTTGAAGATAGCAAAACGGGAATCTTCATCATGGACCCCGACCCGGATTCCCCTAAAACGAGCATCATCCTTGAAAAAGCCTGGTCGGATTCGTCCCGGGTGTTACCCTGGCCGGAGTGGTACAACGATTTCTTTGAAGTGTCCTTTCGGGAACCTTCCTTTGAAGAGATAAAAACATGCATTTTGCAGCATGTCGAAGGGCAAACCCTTTCCGGAACCGTGCCCGAGGATATCCGGAAGAAATTCAAGGCACATCGTGATTCCCACGTTTATAAATTCGGTGAAAAAAAAGATGCAGACCCGTTGGTGCCGTTGTTGCTGGATATCATAACCCGGTATCTGGATCTCGAGTATGCATATGCCTCAGGGAAGACGCGATCATCCTTGCACGACCTGGTCACTTTGGTTGAAGAATATGAAGAATGTGACGAATCGTTTGATGCCGAACGGGGCAATCAAATTATAACCACCATAAAAAATCAATCGCTTTTCGTGCCCGCCTCCATTTTATTCGGACAGCCTCTCGCTTACTATCGTCCTTATAGGCTTCAACCTGAAACTGAACCCTGTGAAATGGCCGCTCAAGTCGACTATGATGACGCAGAAGACAACGTTCAAGCCTCGCTGGATTACCTTATAAATTGCGGTCCCATTTACCGTATTGATTTCGAAGCAGTAAACGCCCGGGCCGTATCCGTATTCGCAAGTGAAGATGGACAGACCTACAAAGAAGTTGCCGCGAAACCGGCCATATCCGGGGATGCGCATCGCGGCCCCCTATTCTTGACCAACGCCCTTACCGCGCGTTTTTTACGCGTACAGGTAGAAGCGTCCGATGCCAAACCTGTTTTGCGTGACGTGCGAACGTTCATGTTACGAGAGCCCGCACGCACGTATTGTCCCTCAAGTATAGAGAAGATGCAGTATGCCGGCATGTTATTTAATGAATCGGGACAACCGGCATCAGCACCCACGGAAATACTGCTGTCAAGGAGTTTGCAGGGGCTTCAACTCTCTATCAAGGCCCGAGACCCACTGCCCCACGCCATTGGTACATCCATGACAGGCGCGGATATGCCGCTCTGGGAAGAGGAATCGGTGGAAATTCGAATACAAGTCCCGGGCAGACCCGCACGGCGCTTTGTGGTGAATCCCCTGGGCGCCAGGCATGATGCCATGGCAGTGGTTGACGGTCTCGAATGCTGGGATTCAGGTTGGGACGCCAACTGGAGCGCCGAGGCCGGGACCGATGAACTCGGTTGGTCTGCTTCAGTTCACTTGCCATTTTCCATTCTGGGCGGCACTCCAGAACTGGGCAAACCCTGGAGAATAAATTTTCTGCGTCATCGCAATAACGTGGAAAAAGAAAGCAGCGCATGGGCACCACCTCTTCCGTCAGGACATCCAGGTTACGGTACTTTGCTGTTTGACTAGGACTCCACGGTTGCATTGAATTTAACCTGAATATTTATCGTTAATTTTTTGTGAAGTATCACACTTGGAATGTGACACCGGATGGCTGCGAAAATAGGGCTCCTTAAAAAGTACGTGGATTCCCATGGGTTCATGAAAAACCAGTATCGCAATTCTACAAAAAAGAGCATCCTTCTAACCGAACGACCATAAACACTACAGTTCAGGAACACAGAGGTTCTCCCGGAATCCGAGGGTTGCTTCCTCCCCCGGGCGGCACCCGCAGATTTCTGTTTTAAGGCGCTTTGTGACTTCTTAAATAAAAAGGTTGAAATTTAAGACAAATAATGGCATAATATAGCGTGTTCTTTCGCAAGCTTTGTTAGTTGTTTGCGGGGGCGACATGGTTTCGACGGTGGTGGATGAAGTAGGAGCAGCGTGTCGAGGTCCCCGGTGGCCTCGTAAAAAACCGGGACAATTTAACTGCGAACCAAAACTTCGCTCTTGCTGCCTAATTTAGTGCAGCACGTTTCTGCCGCGACCGCCTGCTAGCGGTCAGGAACGACAACAGCGGGCCTCAAACCGGGAGTTGACGGCGTACCGGCGCGAGTACGCAGTCGTCTAGCGATGCCGGAAAGCGAGTCTGACGCGTTCCGGAAGGGCGAATCCTAAAAGAAAGACTACGCACGTAGATACTCCTGCGGAAACGCTATCGGACGCGGGTTCGATTCCCGCCGCCTCCACCATGTTTTCTTTGTGTTCTACGTCTCTCGTGAGATGTTCATCGAAGTGGTCTTTTGCCATGGACTGGGCTTCGATCATGTTGAGTTTCATGGCAAAAAGGATGACCAAGTATGAACGTCTATGTAGGAAACCTTCCGTACGGCACCACCAGTGAGGATTTGCGCGATCTCTTTTCCGCCTACGGGGAAGTCAACAGCGCGAACGTGATCTCCGACCGGGATTCCGGACGGTCCAAGGGGTTCGGGTTTGTCGAAATGGCCGATAATGCCTCAGCGCAAGCCGCCATCGAAAATCTGAACGGGAAGGAAATCGAAGGGCGCGCCATTACCGTAAACGAAGCGCGCCCTCGTGAGGAACGCAGCCCTCGCCGCAGTGGCGGCGGTGGCGGTTATGGCGGTGGCGGCGGTGGCGGACGCGGACGCGGACGCTACTAGTCAACCCCCTGTTTAACACGTGGAAGAATAGTACAGGCCGGGGCCCCAAGGTGCCCCGGCCTTTTTTTTAGTCATACCGGATAATACCCCTGTTTACAGGGGGCGAATCCAGATATTGCGAAACCACGCCTCTCCGCCATGGTCCTGCAGTGCAATCATCCCTTCGATCGGTAACTCTGCAAACGCAAGGGGAAACTTGCCTATAGGCATTGTCATTTGGGCCAAGTCCGTATCCAGTACTTTCCAGCCATTGACATGCACCGCGACTCGGCGGTCCTGAACAGAAATATCATAAGAGTTCCATTCGCCGGCAGGACGGGCCATGTTAAACATCGGGCACGCCACATCATACAGGGAACCGGTTCCTGTCATGGATGGGGGACGTCCATGGTCATCAAGCACCTGCACCTCGAAACCACGCCGCACCGGGTCGTTTTCCCTGACCCTCAGAAAGACGCCGCTATTCGTTCTTCGTGCAAGCCGAAACTCCAGGTGCAGGTCGAAATTGCCAAAGGTGCGTCCGGTATAGCCCGCATAACGAAGTGTTGTAAGGGAACGGCCGAAAATATGCAATTCCCCGTCTTTAATTTCGAAGATTTCCGAATCATCCGTAATGTTCTTCCACTGGGGTGAGTTCGCCTCATCCAAAAGGTTTACCCACCCCTCGCCTGAAGGTGTAGGAGTCGGTGTCCCTTCCGGGCGGGGCTTCCAGGGCGCCTGCTTCACATAGCGGGCCGCGCCCAGGACTGCGATGACCGATACCAAGGTGAACAGCACGGACAAGACAACAACTTTTTTCATGGCTTCCAGTACTCCGATTTAGGCTTAAGGCGCATCTGACATCCTGATCTCACTATAAAATTATAAACAACCGCCTGAGTTCTTTGGTTGCAATCATTTCTACGAAATCGCAGTCAGTTCTCTCCTGGTGCGTCAAGCAGCGATACGTCCACCCGGTTCAACCCTGCCACGCCCCGTTCCAAGGTCATTATCCGGTTAATCCCCATGGAAAGCAGGTATTCCCGTGCTTGCTCAATACCCTCCCCCACCTGCCTGGCATCATGACTGTCATCGCCAAAACAAACTGGAATACCCAAGTCGCGGGCGAGTTGAACATAGACCGGCGCGGGATAGGGAAAAGGTGAACCCTTCCGGTAACCCGCCGTATTTATATCCAATATGCAATTGAATTGCCTCATGGCTTCCAGCGCTTCTTCCGCAGCCGCCTTAGCCCTTGGGGTATACAGTTCTTTTTCGCATTCAATCGGAAAACCTTTACGTACGATATCGAAGTGACCAATGACTTCCGGGCGGAGATTCGATACCATGTCCGCCAGAATTTGGTAATAGCGCACCGCCAGGCGCTCATAGCCGCCACAGGCCTCCAGCGCCTGTTCAAAATATTCCCGTTTATAATCGATGATAATGTCGTCGACGTAATGAACGGAACCCACGATATAATCGAAGTTGAGTTCACGTTTGTACGCGAGCATGTTTTCAGCATACCCCTTCTGGGGCACAACCTCCGCTTCAAACGCTTTCAAAACCTGCAGGCGCCCCGTGCAGGCGTCAACAGCCTGGTCCATAGCGTCGGCATACGCCCTGAAAAGACGATCCAAGGTTTTGACGTCCCAACCCATTTGAATCTCTTCAGCGTACAAATACTTCTCCGCCGGTCGGGGCGCGTGTTCCGCCACCCCGAAACAGTGATAACCAAAGGCAACCGCCGCATCAAGCATCTCTCCCAGAGTACTGCTGGCATGGTCACAAAAGCCACTGCTGTGACCGCCGTGCAGGGAAATTTTCCAGGAAACCGGTTTGCACATACACCCTCTTTCTTCCAATACCGTTCATAGGTTCACATATTACATCGCCGCATGATACCATGAACGGAGAGGTAGAACAGAAAATGCGACACACCCGCCCACGAAGTACACAGGCAGACAACCTTTAAACGATACCATAAGGAGGGTAAGGAAAATGCTGTATCTAATTACGGTCGCTGCGCTTTTGTTCAGTGCGCAAGATTCCATGGTCACAGGTAATGTTGAAACCGTATCTGAAGGGTATACCTTTACGGAAGGGCCGCTTTACCTGCCTGACGGCACGCTTATCTTCAGCGACATTCCGGCGGATACCATTTTTAAACATGACAAAAGCGTCTTCCGCCGTCCCAGCGGCGAGTCCAATGGCCTGACCCTGGACCGGGAGGGACGACTAATCGCCTGTGAGCATAAGAACCGGCGTGTTTCCCGCACGGAAAGCGACGGTACTATCACCGTGCTTGCGGATCGGTATGAAGGGAAAAGACTCAACAGCCCCAACGATATAATCGTACGGTCGGACGGGACCCTGTTCTTCACCGATCCTTCTTATGGTCTGCCGGGAGGCCTGGACGGCCCTCAGGCTGAACTGAATTTCTGCGGCGTCTACATGATTTCCCCGAAAGGGATACTGCGCCTGCTTGCGGACGATTTTATAAAACCCAACGGACTTGCTTTATCCCCGGATGAAACAATTCTTTATATTGCCGACACTGAAGGCAGACATATCCGCGCCTTTGA
>JAKJCY010000090.1 GCA_022706235.1 Candidatus Hydrogenedentota bacterium
TGAAAGAGGGCGCGATCTGGTGCAAAGGTGAACCTACCGGGTTTATCCGCACCAAACAGTCCTTTGACAATTTCAAACTCACCCTGGAATGGCAGTGGCCGGAAACACCGGGAAACAGCGGCGTACTGGTGCGCATGACCGAGGAAGAAAAAGTCTGGCCGCAGTGCATGGAAGCACAGTTAAAGCATGAAAACGCGGGTGACGCTGTCGGCATGGGGTGCGACTTTAATGAAAACCAAAGCCCGCCGGAAAAATTCTATCGCTGGGCGCCCAAACACAACGACTCCAACGAAAAAGAACCGGGAAACTGGAACACCTACGAGATCGTCTGTAAAGGGGATGTTATGGAACTGACCGTCAACGGACTACTCCAGAATACAGCCACCGGCATCTGTGTGGAAAAAGGATTTATCGGTCTCCAAAGCGAAGGCGCGCCTATTATGTTCCGCAACATCGAAGTAACGCCGATTGATTCGACGGTAGAGTAGGCGGGGCAAGTTAGGGACAGTTCGGAAGCCAGGGACAGTCCCGTCTCGCTTCGCTCGCTTGCGACAATCCCTGCGTTCCGAACTTATTTTCACGTAAAGAAGGGACAGACTACCAAATAGCAAGCATGAAAAACAGGATTATACGCTGTACTCAGGGGCTATTTGGCAGTCAGTCCCTTCTTTACTCAGTCTCTGTGTTTTCACAAAAAGTGCCGTTGTATATTCCGACGAATTCAGGAAGTCTGAAATTACGGGAGTGGTGTTGCTCCACTGGCATGTACGGCGGAGGATCTATTATCTCTTGCGCAAGCCCTTGACTGGCGACGGCCTTCAGGGGGCATGGGTTAACCGCTGCGGGCCTCGGTTGCCACACCCATAGCGGAGACGAGCGGCAAGCGCAACCACGTCATCTGACGAGTACGAAACGGCCTTCTTTTTCACAAGAACCAGGTTCCTTTTCATTACACCGGACATGACCAGGAATGTCGTTTCTGCGTAGTCGAACGCGCAAACCTTCCGGCACATCTTGGAAGGTACGCCTGCGTAAGCATTACTTGCCCAAGTTAAAGGCATTCAAACGATAGGTGGTCCGGGAATCGAACGGCATAATACGCAGGGCATTGAATCCCGCGTTGCGCGCCGCAGGGGGGGCTTGCAGGCAGGTGTTCCCGGGTTCAATACCCGTTACATCAAGGGGGGACGGCGGCATATTCGGTAGAAGCCCAATGATTTCCGTGTCTTGCATAAAAAGCAGGTAATACGGACCGCCTTCAATTTCCAGTTCCAATTCGCCGTCATATCGGCAGTCCTGCCAGGAAAGCGCGAGGCCGCCTTTTTCAAACGCTACGGGCGTTTCCAGCCGGGGGGGAGCGGAACCTTTCTCTTGGGTTGGCAAAACAATACGCCTCAGGTTCGGGAAACGGTACCGCTCCTTGTCGATAAGAGGATCATAGGCGCCCCATTGAAAACGAAGCACTGTCATGAAGCGTTCTGTTGAAAACAAGGGGCCGCGGGTGACCAGAGCCAACTGGTCGTAATAGGCCGCAAGGTTCGGGTCTTCCAGTCTATTGTCCCCGGTAGCCAAGGTCTCTTTATACCCGTCGGGTACGTGGCGCCGAAAATGGCCGGTACGCCATTTGGGGGCGTAAATCATAGGAAGGCGTGCAAGCAACGGATCGCTCAACGCATACACGTCGATGACATGCACTTCGGGCCCGGCCAGATAGCCCGACATGCCCGTAGTGTCGCGTTCAACCACCTGGAAAGCATTCGCGCCGCCCGACAGTTCACGTTTAGGCTCGGAAGGTCTGGCACTTCCCGGCTTCGAAGATCCGGGGGCGGCCAACCCCGTTTTCCGGTAATAAAAGGCGCGTTCATCGGCTATCATAAAAGCATCAAGTACATCGTCATGGCCCTGACCGTATTGAGGGCCGCTCAGCAGGGGAGAATGGGGCGTTGCCATCCCGATCAGTACCGCCGCAATCGTCAGACCGATACCCGTCTTGGGGCCAATCCGTACAGGCATCCGTATCAAGAGCAGTACACTGAAAAACAGGGGCGGTGTCAGGAACCGGCCGCTCATGAAGTCCCCGCCAATGCGGACGATATAGACAAGATAAAGCACAATGCCCAATGCGGCCGGAATACGCTTCCGCTGCCTGAAAATAAAGGGGAAACACAGGGCTGTCACAATCACGATCAACGTCAAGGGGTCCCGCGTCAGCGAGTTTTGCAGGTAGCGCAAGCCCTGCATCCAAAGTTCCCCGGCGGGGATGCCCGTGCCCAGTTTGGCATAGGCCGTGTTGGGAAAGAGAAACCCGTAATAGAACAGGGAAAAGGCGAACCAGGCAACCAGGGGCATTAAGCCGAGGGCTACGGCCGCGAACGCCTTTCGGTCACGGTAGTGCCACCAGGCATGCGCAAGGCACGGGAAAAATAGAAGAGCAAGGTCCAGACGGTTCAGCATACCGAAGGCCGCCGCCAAAGATACCGCGAAAAGCCATGCATAGCCTTTATGCGCACGCCAATACAGCGCCCCAAAAACGAGGAGGAGCGCATGGGACAAGGGATTTTCAAGGCCCGATGTGGAATAGTCCATAAAAGCCCGTGAGAACACTAACACCGTCAGCAACGGTACTAGTTTATAGGGTTCATAGCGGGCGAGCAGCACGGTTCCGGCCAGGGTAATCAGGGTCAGAATCATGGAAATCAGGAGCGGCGTATAATACAGTTCGCCGCTGAGCCACGCCCCAGCCGACACCAGAAAAAACCACAGGGGATGGGTAAAAGACTGTACCCGTTCCGCCACATTCCAGCGCATGCCGTGCCCGTTGATAAAATGGTCCACAGTGCGGAACGTGACATAGGCGTCATCGCACAACCATGCCGTCCGGTACAGAACCCATGAAAAGACAGCCAGAAGGAGCACGATGATACTGATGCCCATCCACGGCTCCCATTTTATACGCATAAATACCTTTCTTATGCTGCAGCGATACAGGTAGATGAAAATCGCCCGGAGGTTTAATTCTATCCATACACCCTTGTCGGGCACAAGAATTTCTGGACTTTTCGGAGAAACAGGTATATGATAGAGATTGGCACGATGTGTGGAATTAATGCGGTACTCTTTGGGTATGATTGGGCACATACAGACAAGGAGTAAGAGCGTATGTCAGGTTACAGGGAAAAACGCGGACAGATGCGCAGCGCGGTTCCACTGCGCGTCGAGGTGCGCCTCGAAAGTGGCGTTCTGGTTGAAGGCCGCGCCGCGAACATCAGCATGAACGGGCTTTTTTTTCTTACGGAGTTTTCCCTGCCGCTGGGCTGCCGGGTCCGGGTGTGTCTTACCCATGAGGACAGGCCAAATGAACATATCATTTGCAGCGGCAAAGTGTCCCGTCTTGGCGACTGGGGTATCGCGATAGCCTTCGACCAGGTCAATCCGGCTCACATGGAGATTTTATACCGGTATATACGGTATAATGGCGCAAGCGCCTCCTGCTGACAAACAACGGATGGGTGACCGCCGGATACCCGCATGAACGTGGTTGTGCACACAGGACCGGTTTCAGGGGGGGGGCGGGCGGTGTTGTTCCCGGCGGTTGCGCCAGGCCGCCGCAGATGAGCAAGGAGTGCGCAGAAGTGACAAAGGTGAATTGCTGATGGCCGCGTCCGTTACGGTGCAATTGACAGACTGGCTGCGGGGTCTTTCTTCAAAGTTGATGCAGGCGGAAGTGCGCTTGCATAACGCATCCGTGATCGATCCGGACATGGCGGTCATTTTTGCGGCCAATCATTTTACGCGGATTGAAACCCTGTTGTTGCCCTGCATCCTCCAGGAACATATGGGATTAACCCCCGGGTCCCTCGTTCCGGCCGCCCTTTTCCGCGGACGGGTTGGCAAGTATCTTAAAGCGTCGGGAACGGTCTCCGCGGACGAAGTGAACGAAGACACAACCGTTGTCCGCATGTTGCTCCGGGGCGGGCACCCGTGGATCGTGTTCACGGACCACCCGGCACACCCCAACAGCAAGAGGGGGCAAGACAACGTCTTAGGAGGCTTACCCCCTCAGGCAGATGGCCTTCCCCATGAAGAGGCGGCCGCATTGGCAATTCGTGCCGCCTATTGCCGTGGCAGGTTCCGCGCTCCGCAACGCCGGGAAAGCCAGGAAGAGGTGACGCGCACGCTGCGGCGTTTCGGGCTCGAAAGTACGGAAGAGGTAGATGCCCGACGGACTGTCATCATCCCCTTGAATATCACCTATTATCCCATCCGCCTTCGGGACAACCTTTTTATGCGCGCGGCCGAACATTTGGGCCGACATGCGAATGCACAGGCACTTTCGGAAATATCCGTTCAGGGCAGTGTGCTCGACGAAACCATCGAAATTGATATCTCCTTCGGGGAACCGCTGGATATAGGCGCCTTCCTGAACCGTCCCGAACACACCCCGGTGATGGCCTGCACGTTTCGTGCCGCTGCTGAGTTGGAATCCGACCCTGACGGTCCCTTTCAACGCGCCGCACGCGCCCTGGCCAGGGAAATCCGGGACGCCATCCGCGCTGAGGTTACCGTCAACCTGGACCACCTTTTCGCGGGCCTGGTGCTGGAACAGCCTGAAGGGCGTTTATTCAAAGAACGGGATTATCGGGAACGCCTGTTTTTATGCTACCTGCAGGCGCAGAAAAAGGCCCGCCGCCTTCATCCCGACCTGAAGGCGCAATGCCTCGCCCTCCTCCATGATGAGGAATTGCCCGCTTTCCGGGAATTATTGCGGATTGCCGTCGAAAAGAGATATATGCTGGCGTCCGAATGGGGGTACCGGGTCTCCCCGGAACGACTCCGGCCTTTGCCGGGTTCGCTGGTGATCGCCGCCGGCACCGCCAGGGACACGGTGCTCCGGGAATTTGAGGCGGCCCATGTGCGGTCTACCCTCTGCCGGTACGCGGCATGGGCGCCTGATTTTGTTGTAAAGGCCTATCTGCGCCGCTACTTGGTGCGCCAGGACCTTCGCGAATTCGAAAAAGACTATGCCTGTTTCTACCATCCGCGAGACTGTAAGCCCCCCGAAGTCGGCCAGCCTTTCCTCTTGTGTCCCTGGCGTATCCGGGGCGGGGTTGTGCTTGCCCATGGCTACATGGCCGCTCCCATGGAAGTACGAGCCCTCGCGGAGCATTTGCGCCGCCGGGGATTTGCCGTCTACGGGGTACGGTTGCAGGGCCACGGCACCGCGCCGGAAGACCTTGCGCAGCAACAATGGGAAAACTGGTACGCTTCCGTCGTCCGGGGTTACGCCATCATGCGTACCCTGACGGACAACATTGTGATTGGCGGTTTCTCCACGGGAGGCTGCCTGGCGTTGCTCGCCGCGGCCCGTAAAAAAAAGTCTTTCAGCGGCGTATTCTCCATTTGCGCCCCCTTGTATGTTCGTAATTATTCCATCCGCCTGGTTCCGTCCATCATCTCCATGAACGCCTTGTTGAAGCGTTTTGGCCAAAGCCACTATGCCCGTGACTTTGTGGAAAACGACCCCGAAAACAAGCACATTAACTATACCCGCAATCCTCTGACGGGCGTGCGCCAGTTGACCGCCATCATGCACGCAACCGCCGGCGCCCTTTCCGACATCGAAATACCCGCGTTGGTTATTCAGGCATCGCAGGACCCGACCGTGGACCCGTCGAGTGGTCCTGATATCTTCGCACACCTCGGAACCCGCCAGAAACAGTACTCCCTGTTCGAACGGGACAGGCACGGTATTATCAACGGGGAGGGCAGTCCAGAAATCTTTGCCCAAGTGGAACAGTTCCTGTTACGGACCGCACGCGAGCTCAGTTCCCGGAAATATTGGCTCTTCGGCCGGCGCCTTGGACAGACGCTTTCGCGCCTCTTTGTGCATCGCCACAGAACCGGCCAGGGTTCCGAAGGCGGTTCCGCGGTGGAGGATTTGGAAATCAAAACAAATAACTATTGACACTTTGGCTTATTTTGTGATAGTTTTACTATCATGTGCTGGAAGAATTACGCGCCGCAGGAGGTGCGAACTTGTGCGCTGCGGAAGAAAATACCGTGTATACTTTCGGAATCGGAAGCCAGCCTTATCCGTATAAGCGCGGATGTGTGAAGTAAAGGACCCACGTTACCACGGCGTAGTGTACGCCAGAAGGAACCGACGTCATGCCAAAACATGGCCTCTTTCGCATGATCATTATGCTCACCTTGTTGGTTGCGGTACAGGTTTCAGACGCTTATGCTTGGGGACCGCGCGCCATGCGCAGCATTACCGCCATGGCACTCCAGGTCATCAAAGATGACTTTCCAAACACGTTCCGGCCGGGCGGGGTCGTCGGTGTCAATTTTGAACGGGATGTCATGTCCGGCGCAAGCGCCGGCTGGCAGAAACTCGTGCCGTCAACCCCGCTGAACAATGATGCGGAGGTGGTGCAGGCCATTTCCTGTGAAATTCTTCTGTTACGGGACGTGCGCCATTACGGCCCTACCGCCTATTTCGCCTACCGGATGGGCGTTTTGGCTTCCCTCACGGCGCACGCCATGCTCCCGTACGGGTTTACCTGGTCCGGGGAGGAACATGAACTCCGCCGCCAGATTATTTCCGATATTGAGAAACACATAGACCAGTACGGTTACGAATCCATGCAGGGGAATCGGGAATTTATCCGTTCGGCAAGCGAATATTTCGCGCAAAAGCGGAGCTATCAGGCTCAGGACAGGCAACTGATCGCCCATGACTATCGAAAGACGGGCCTTGGCTATGATGGTTTTCTGAAACAGGGCGGGCGTGCTTATTTTATTCGGGCCGTGGAAGCCGTGGCGGACGTATGGTACACGGTACTGCAAGAGGATGCCCCGGCTGCCGGATGGAGTTTTCCAAAACCTTCTCCCCGAACACTCACGTGGTATTTTGTGAACGAAATGGAGTATCTCATTAATGAGAAGAGCAACATGAGCCAGGTGGAGAAAGTCTATGACAACTTTGAACGCGTCAATCCGCAGCTTATGGAGGCTTACGAGCAGTTGGGCGATATCTTCTACGCGAACGAGGACGCCAAGGTGAAAGAGCGTGGCGTGGCGGAGTGGCAGAAAGCCTACAATTTCAGCGGCCCCCGGCGCCAGGAACTCGGGAAAAAACTTTCCTCCCATTACATGAATGAAGGCAAGTTTTATCTTGAACGAGCGGGTCAGCCCATCGCCGAAGACACTGATTTGAACACCGCCCTCGAAATGTTTACCAGTGCCCTGGATTTTAACCGCCTCAATGAGGATGCCGCCGACCTGATCCAGAAAACAAACGTGGCCATACGGGAACGCAATGAACGCCTTGAGGTAACCCTTAGTATCATCGCCACAGGCGAGCGTGTTCATGAAGAAGCGAACCGGTTCCGGGAGGGGCGCGACTTTGCCAATGCCATCAGCACGTATCGCCAAGCCGTCGGATTCTTCGAGGCGGTGAACGATGAATTCAAGGAACACAAGAATACGGCACAAGAAAAGGTGCGTCGTCTCAACCGCGAAGTATCCGATGTCATCAACGAAGTTCTGGATGCGGGCAGCCAGGCGCTGGATGAAGGCGACCGGGCGCGGGAAGCCAAGCAATTTGAAGAAGCCATAGGCCATTACCAGCGGGTTCCCGGTATTGTGGCGGTTGTTCCGGCGGACGAGTCCCCGTCGGTCACGCGGGACGTAGAAGAACTGATAGCCATGTCTGAAAAGAAAGTGGAAGACGCCCGGGTGGAAAAACTCCGCTACGAGCAAGCCCTGCAGGCTCAGCAGGCGCAACAAGCGCAGCAAGGCGGCGCGCCCGCTCCGGCTGCGGCCCCAGCGCCTGCACCGGCACCTGCTCCTGCGCCTGCTCCTGCACCAGCGCCGCCGGCCCAGTAAGCCCTTACAAACACACATAATCGGAAACTCGGGAAATGCCACAGGGTGGCGTGTGTTTCTGTTTTCCTGTGCAGGTTCTTTCCTGTCCGGGAATTTTGGGTCTCAATTTCCTCACTCCTGTAAGCCGGAATGACTTGTGTCCGGGCATGCATAAGGAATCAGCCTATGGTAACGCTATGTGTCTTGCTGGCCTTGACGGGTATCGCCGGGGAATGCCGGACCCTTCAGGAATGGACCTTCGAGAGCCAAACCGACTGTGAGGCATGGCTGGCTAACGCATACCTTGCGGAAGTCAGTTGCAAGGACAGTATTCTCAAGGGACGCACCATTGACTGGGATCCTTTTTTTGCCTGCAGCAGCCTGAATCTGCCGGCCAGGCCCGGACAGGTGGTACGATTACGGCTGCGGGCCACCTCCGGCGGCCAGGGCCAACTTTTCTGGACCGGCCAGACCACGGGACAATACGGCGGCTTCGCGCAGGAAAAGAGCACCGACTTCACCGTGCGCGGACAGGACATTGAAGACATCTATCTTCTCCCCTGCTGGCATCGTGAAGAAACGATTCGTCAACTGCGCCTGGACCTGTATGACGGTGCAGCCTTTGAAATAGATTCCATTGCCATAGTGGAACCTTCCGCCGCTGTGAAATCGGAACCGTCTCTCCGCTGGGATTTCACTGCCGATGCGGAAGCATCGGAGTGGTCCAGCCTCAATGGGGGCCGCCTGCTGCTGGCACCCCCGCTGTCCATCCCCACGGAAGACCTTGGCTGGGCGTCCGTGACGCTGCGCGCCAGCGGAGACACCCGCATCGGCCTGCACTGGACCACCAGTACCATGACCGGCAGCCGTCATGAGACCTTGTATCTTTCCGGGGACGGCGCCGCCCGATGCCGCCATATTGAACTGCAGGCTGCGCCGGGTTGGGAAGGGCGCCTGGCAGGCATATACCTGGATATTCCGGAACCGGAAAAGGTGACCGTGGAACGCATACTCTTGGGTGCGGAACCCGAAGGGCCGCCAGAACTCGAGGCCGCCTATTTCGGCTTTGAGAACGCCGTAAGCCGCCCGGGTCGGCCCGAATCCGTCCTGGCCCAGGTTGTCAACCGGGGTGCGGCTAAAGCACTGACAGGCGCGCTGCGTTTGGAAGTGCCGGAAGGCGTCTCGTTGCTGGAGGGCCCCATGTTTCAAGAAAGGGAAGGCCTGCTGCACGGGGAAACAACGGAAGTGCGCTGGATGGTGCAGGCTGCCGCGCCGGTTGCCTGCCGCGCGGTCTTGTATGATGCCGACGTGGAACTGGCCGCGGCGGAGATCGCGTTCGCACCGCCGCTCTCAGTGGACGCTACCTATGTACCGGAGCCACTACCTCTGCAAACCTCACATAACATTATGGCCTATTACTTTCCGGGGTGGAATGTCCCGGAAAAATGGGACTGCATACGCAACACCGCGCCAATACGCCGCCCTCTGCTCGGGTATTATGACGAGGGCAACCCGGAATGCGTGGACTGGCAGGTCAAATGGGCCGTTGAAAACGGCATCTCCTGTTTCCTCGTGGACTGGTACTGGTCGGCGGGGAACCAGCACTTGCAGCACTGGTTCGATGCCTACCGCAAGGCCCGATACCGCGACCTGCTGAAGGTGGCGATCATGTGGGCCAACCACAATGCGCCGGGCACGCATTCCCGTGACGACTGGCGCAACGTCACCCGGGAATGGATCGACAACTACTTCACACTGGACAGTTATTACCAGGTGGACGGCAAACCGGTCGTATACATCTGGGCCGCCGGCAATATTCGCCGGGACCTTGGCGGCAGCACCGAGGTGGCCGCCGCTTTCATCGAGTCGCAGGAAATGGCGCGCGCGGCGGGCTATGAGGGCATTGTGTTTATCTCGTTGCGCCACGACATGACCGAACATGAAATCGCCCTGCTGGCCGAGGAAGGCTACGACGGGCAGACCAGTTACCATGAATGGGGCGACGCCTTGTCCATGGCGCCCGCACCAACGCAAGGCCGTTACGACGATATGGTGACCACGGTCGCGGAGGCCTGGGAAAAGCGGCGCGTTGTTTCCGGTCCCCTGCACTACACCCCCGTGGTGGACACCGGCTGGGATTCCCGGCCCTGGCACGGTCCCAATGCGACCGCTTTCCACGGGCGCACCGTAGCGGGATTCAAGAAGATGCTCGAGGGCGCCCGCGCCTATTGCGACCGCCACGGGGAAAAGGAGATCATCCTGGGGCCTGTCAACGAATGGGGCGAAGGCAGTTATATCGAACCCAATCTCGAATTCGGGTTTGGTATGTATGAAGCCATCCGCGACGTCTTCGGCCAGGGCAAACCCGAGGAGTGGCCCCAGAACTTCGGCCCCCGCGATGCCGGCCTCGGCCCTTATGACTTCCCCGTGGTTACCCCATCCTTTCGGTGGAACTTCGACGAGGACGCCGATGGCTGGGCCGCCTTCATGGGCATAGACCAGTACCGCGCGGAAGGAGGAAACCTGTGCTTCAAGACGACAAACGTGGACCCCGCACTTACGCGTTCCACCAAGGAATTGCGGGCAGCGCGGTACGGGAAACTGCGCATCCGCATGCAGGTGACAGGAGACGCACCGGAACGGGCTGCTGCGCAGCTGTTCTGGACTATCGGTGCCGGGAAAACCCTGGAAGCCCAAAGCCATTCCTTTGCACTGGAGCGCGACGGCGCCGTTCATGAATACGTGCTGGACCTCGACGCCCATCCGCGGTGGCGCGGTACCGTTACCTCTCTGCGCTTTGATCCCTGCAATTTCAGTGGCGCGGAAGTCCGCATCGAGGAGATTACTTTCAACCGACAGTAGTAGCCGCTGCGGCCTCCGGTCTCTCCCGTTGCGCGCCGTGCCCAAAACAGGTGCTGCCGGCTCCGGTCAATATCTTTCCACTGCGTGACCCCTTTGTGCCGAATCCGAAAGCACCCGGGTGCGTAATAACCCGCTGTAACACCATAATCTTAAAAACGGCCGTTGAATTCAGAAGCGGTTTCCAAACCGAAGTACTTAAAGAACATAAAGGACAAAAAGGACAGTAAAACGCTCCCCTGATTGGTACGGCCTTTAAATCCCCTAAGTCCTTTGGGCCCTTTCTTTTGATGGGCTTTTCCGGTGTTAACTGCCGGTTTTAGGATAATGATATGATACTGGAAGTGGTTTGACGCTATGAGAAATCCAATATCCCCGGTATACGCAGAAGGAAAAAAACGATGACAGGCAAGACACGGTCGGGTCGATTCGGAAAGTTTCTTAAACAGCTCCGGGGCGAAGCGGAAACCGGTCCGTCGCGCCCCGAACGGCGGACACTTTTGGCGGGATTACTGGCGGCCCCGTTCGCCCTGGCGCAGGATATGGAAAAGCCTCCTGCATCGCTCACCCCCATGGAAGGCGCCGTGGACGGCATGAGCGGCGCCACCGTGCAACACTGGCTGAGCCGTCCCCTGGAACCCGTAAATGGCGTGCTGCCCAAGGGCAAAATCGGTACTCTGGAAATCAGCCGGCTTATTTTCGGCAGCAACCTCATCGGCGGGTACGCCCATTCCCGCGACCTCATCTATGTGTCTGACCTTTTCAAAGCTTACAATACGGAAAGCAAGGTGTTCGAGACGCTGTACTTGGCGGAAAAAGCCGGTATTAACACCATGATAACACCGAGTCATGAGTTGCCCCTGATTCAAAAATACCGGCGCACCACAGGCGGCGCCATGCAGACCATGGTCCAGGTGTACGAGAAAAACGGCAGTTTCGTCCCGGATATCGACGAGGCCATCAAGAACGGCGCAGATACCCTGTACCTGCAAGGCGGGGTAACGGACCGGCTTGTGCAGGCCGGCAAGATCGACATACTCCATGAAGCCATACGCCACATCCAGGAACGGGGGTATCCCGCGGGCGTCGGCGGGCACTCCATCAAAACCCCCAGGATATGCGAAGAGCGCGACATCGGCGCCGATTATTACGTCAAGACCTGCCACCATGATCGGTACTGGTCCGCCCATCCCCGGGAAAACCGCGTCGAGTTCTCCATTGTGGGCCCCAACCTGCCGGACCACAACAGCTATCATGACAATATCTTTGACCTGTTCCCCGAGGAGACCGTTGCCTATATGGAAACGGTGAAAAAACCCTGGGTGGGCTTCAAGGTGCTCGCGGGCGGCGCCATTCCTCCCCGTGACGGCTTCCAGTACGCGTTCAGCAACGGCGCCGATTTTATTTGTGTCGGCATCCTCGATTTTCAGATTAACGAAGATGTCAATATCGCCCTGGACACGTTGGCGGCCATCAAGGAGCGAAAACGCCCCTGGTATGGATGAACACATTAAAACGGACTGCACAGGGCGGCAGGCCTAATCTTCCCGCCGGGCTTTTCATTCAACCGCCAGTCTGCTACAATTAAACTGTGGCCTTTTCGGGCAGGGTACGGGTGAAACCGTCTTTTCACTCGCGAAGCAAAGATACAGGATACTTCGGCCGGAAAGCCCCAGGAGAAATGAAACGATGGAAAAGCGAAAACTCCCCCGTCACTCGGTCGGCGGTTCCCTGAAAGCCGCCATAAAAAGCCTGCTGGGACGCGATCCGGACATGCCGGAAATCATTCGCGCAAATGTCCTGGATTTAAGCCACGGCGGTGCGGGCTTGTGCGTGGAGGTGGTCAGCTGCCACCCGTATCAGCCGGGCAACCCCATCTTCATCGAGATAAAACTGGCCAACGGAACGCTCATCGGTTCCGAGGGGGAAGTGAAATGGACCCGGCCGTTGCCCGACCAGACCGGTTACCAACTGGGCGTGCAGTTCAAAAAAATTGACAACCAGGACAAGGTACGCCTGCACAAATTTCTGAATGAACTGGACAAAAAACGTGTGAAGGGTTAACGGAAGGCGCCCGGAAAGCCCCGTTGATTTTTTCTACAGAAACGTGTCACCTTTTTCTCCCCTGAAGGGCAGTACGGTGTGTGTCCCATGCGGATTGTTTTTTGCGGGCGGGGAGCGCTGTAACTCCTTAGCATCACTCTTACCAATTCCCGTCAGGCAGTATTGACACCTCCTGAAAAGTGGACTATACTTGAATGGGAGTACTAATTGGGAAAAAGTGCCCTATCTTAAAAAGACGGGAGAATGGCCATGAAAGGTCGACACGTTTTCAAAGCGGCGGCCCTGGTCGCAATCGCGATTCTGCTCTTATCATTCGCGGGGTGCCCCCCCGGTAACAGGGATACATGTGAAAGGTGCATGAGAACCCTTTTCAAGGACGGCTGCCGAGGGTGTGAGTGCTGCATTCCGGATGAAGGCGAGGGTGAGGGTGAGGGTGAGGGCGAAGGTGAGGGCGAGGGCGAGGGCGAAGGTGAGGGTGAAGGCGAGGGTGAAGGCGAGGGTGAAGGCGAGTTTACCGCTACGATTTGCCATGAACTGGATTTCTTCAAGCAGTCCGAACCCGCGAACAAATGTGAAGTCTATGAGTGTTACCATTTCTGGGACTGCTCCCCGGAAATCGAGATTCTATCCCGTTCCTGGTATTTGAATGGTTCCTCTTTTCATGGCGACGATGTGGAGGGTGACGGAGGCCTGTCTTCCAAGGACAGGTATGTGTGCTTCGATAACAGCAACCTGGGCGATAATATCATCCGGCTTGATCTGGAAACACGGAATGGCACCTATACGGCGTCAGTTACAATCACTATCGTAGATTATTTTCAGGATACATATGGTGAGGCCTATTTTGAACCCAGCGTAACGGAAGGACCCGCTCCTCTCACCGTAGAATTCAATAATTTGTCCTATTGTGCTGATGCGTGGGGTCCCTTCATGGGCGGATGGGATTTTGGAGATAGGACATGGGATTGGTCTTGCTCCAGTCCAACACATATCTATACCGAGGAAGGCACATACACCGTGTGTTTTGACGCCGGTGTTAGTGCGCTTGAATGTAAAAGAGGACCCGCCGACAGCGCTGCGCTTGCGAATTACAGCGCGTCAAAAGCGATGTATGACCCAGTGTATTGCGTTGACATTCTTGTAACGGAGGCAGAGGGGGAAATACCGCCTGAAGGGGAAGGCGAGACGCCAACGGAGGGCGAAGGGGAAGCAGAAAAGCCTTCTCTGACCAAGTATTATGCGCCCTTTGTGGATACAACAGAACCGGACTCCCCCTCCTATGCACTTCCGATTGCGGTCCGCGACATACCGGACTATGCGCGCATGGACAGCCAGTTCGGCCTTGCCGGCGCGGATGCGTTGCTCTCGAAAAACGGGTTTGCAATTTTGAAACATGACTGGAGCCGTTATTTTCCGGAAGCCAAGGATAACGCCGACATCATCAAGCCCTATGAATACCTGTCAGAATCGGGCATTCCCATCTTCATCACCTCGGACACGCTGCTGCACCTGTACCATGTGCAGTTCGATGAATCCCTGAAAGAAGTGGAGGAACGTGAGTTCACCGGCGATATCACCCGTCTTACCAAGGCCCTGCGCGTACAGGCGCAAACCCTTTACGAGACCGGCGACGACGACCTTCGGGAAGCGTCCAGGCGGAACGTTATTTTTCTGTCCGTCGCGGAACGTCTTCTCGATGAAGCCGCCGCCACTCCCGAATACGCGGCGGACACCGTGGCGGCGGAACTGGCCTATATCAACGGGCATGCGGGTTTCGCGGCGAGTCCCCTGTTCATCTATGAAGAAGACTACTCCCAATATATACCGCGTGGCCATTACACGCGCAGCGCGGTCTTAAAACGCTATTTCAAGGGGCTGATGTGGTACGGGCGCCTCGCATTTCTAATCAAGGGAGACGAAAACTGGGGGCCCGCCGGCGAAGCCTTGATCAGCCCTCATGACGCGGACATTCAAACGCTGCAGGCCGTGCTGCTCGCCCGCGCCCTGGACGAGGTAACGGTTCCGGACGGGCGCACGGGCCGCGACGTGTGGGACCGGATGTACGCCGTAACCGCGTTTTATGTGGGCCTTGCGGACGATTTGACGCCCTTCGAATACCTGCAGGCTGCGAACAAGGTCTTCGGAACCGACTTTGGTACAACGGACCTGGACAAACCGGACGCCCTGTTTGAACTCCGAAAGGAACTGGCCCGGCTGCGTCTCCCGGAAATCTACGGCGGCACAGGTAATATCATGCTTACGCCGCCCATTACCCCCGAATCGCTCAATGAGGCGTTGGGAAAAACGCAGGGCATGCGTTTCATGGGTCAGCGCTTCATTCCCGACTCGTACATGTTCCAGCACCTGGTATTTCCTGAAGTCCTCGACTATACCGGCACGGGCGCCCCCTTCACCCTGGGCTCTACGGGCGCCCGTATGGGCCGGTGTTATCCGCGAGGCCTGGATGTGCTGGCCGTGTTGGGCTCGCAGCGCGCCTATGACCTCCTGCTCGAAGAAGGCGACACGGAATACACCGGGTATGACAAGGCCTTTGCCGAACTGCAGGCTGAATTCGCAGCCTTCCATGAAACCGACTGGAACCGGAACCTGTATTGGGGCTGGCTCTACGCCCTGCGCACCCTGACCCAACCCGCGCCCGAAGGGTATCCCCCCTTCATGCGCACCCCCGCCTGGGAAAACAAGGCGCTCAACGCCGCGCTGGCGTCCTGGACCGCCCTTCGCCATGACACCATCCTCTATGCCAAGCAGTCCTATACGCCCCGCGAAGGTTCGGTGCCCGATACGCCCCCCGGGTATGTGGAACCGGTGCCCGCCTTCTTCGGCCAACTGCTCGCGCTCACGCGCATGACGCGCGACGGGCTGTCGGACTTGGATGCGCTGTCCGAAGCCGCGGCCAACCGCCTCGACAACCTTGCGGGCCTCCTTGAAACCCTCATCGAACTGGCCCAAAAACAACTGGCCGGCGAAGCATTGGAGGAAGAGGATCACCTGTTCATCAAAGGGTTTGCCGGACAACTCGAATACGCCGTGCTGGGCGTATCCGAAGAAGGCGTAAAGACCACGCTGGTCGCCGATGTGCATACCCATGCGGCCGAAGGTTTGGTTGTAGAGGAAGGCGTTGGTGAAGTGGACCTCATTATAACCGCCTGCCCGACGGCCTCCGGCGAGATTTTCCTGGCCGCAGGTCCCGTCCTCTCCTACTATGAATTTAAGCACCCCATGAGCGACCGTTTGACCGACGAGTCCTGGCGCGGACTGCTCGCCTCGGAAGATGCGCCCGCGCGCCCTGCCTGGGTACAAAGCCTCATGCCTTGAGCCCCGAACAGGCACACCTGAACTGTAGCCTGCAGGTCGGCGGTCTGCCTGAAGTCTCTCGAAACATGCAACAAAAATACGGTCCCGGGAACGCCGTTCCCAGGGATTAAAATGCAGAGGTAGTTGTCAGCGAAAGGACCGTACGCGCCTGTTTTGGTTTACGAAGGCGTTCCCCACAGCCGTGATTCCGGTTTTTCCTCGCCACTAGGCCGGTATCGAAGGAAACACTGTTTAGGCGCGAAAAAGAATGCAGCAGGGCGCAGCACATGTTTCAATCCACGCGCCCCGCGCGTACACGTCACCACCGATGTCGGGTAGTTTCAATCCACGCGCCCGCCCGCCGGGTGGTTTGTATAAACGGAAGCGTTTCAATCCACGCGCCCCGCGCGGGGCGCGACACCCCCGTACCTCCCTTCAGTCCGCCCACCGCAAGTTTCAATCCACGCGCCCCGCGCGGGGCGCGACGAAGGCGATACCCACACGGTATACCGGCATATCGTTTCAATCCACGCGCCCCGCGCGGGGCGCGACCATGTGTATGAGTCCACGAGTTATCC
>JAKJCY010000091.1 GCA_022706235.1 Candidatus Hydrogenedentota bacterium
GTCGTGCCCGAACAGAAGTTGCGAATTGTCAACGCACTCAAGGCCAATGGTGAAGTGGTAGCCATGACAGGCGACGGTGTTAATGATGCTCCCGCCCTGAAAGCAGCGCACATCGGGATAGCCATGGGCGGGCGTGGTACCGATGTGGCCCGTGAATCGGCCGCACTTGTATTGCTCGACGATGACTTTTCCTCCATTGTGCAGGCCGTCAAACTGGGACGCCGCATTTACGATAATATCCGCAAGGCAGTGGCCTATATTCTTGCGGTACATGTCCCCATTGCCGGGCTTTCCATCATTCCGGTCTTTCTGCCGGACTGGCCTCTGCTCTTGCTGCCGGTACATGTGGTATTTCTGGAACTGATAATAGATCCGGCTTGTTCGCTCATTTTCGAGGCGGAGGCTGCGGAGCCGGGTGTGATGCACCGACCGCCGCGCAAGCCTACTGAACGCCTGTTTAGCAGGAATACGGTAATCGTCAGTCTGCTTCAAGGCGTTACAGTACTGGGCATCATCCTGGGCGTAATAGCCTTTTCGGGGGTTTTAGGCCATCCCGAGGAAGAGGCGCGGCGCGTATTCGCCTTCATCGCCCTGGTTACCGCAAACTTGGCTCTGATATTGACGAACCGGTCCTGGAACCGGACCATTCTATCCATGTTCAAAGAACCCAACCGTGCTTTGTGGTGGGTAATGACAGGAGCCGTATCGGGCTTATGCTTGATCCTAATCGTGCCGTTTTTACGCAACCTCTTCCACTTCAGCGCGCCCCATGCAATGGAACTTGTCTTATGTATTGCAGCAGGCATGCTGGGTGTTGTTTGGTTCGAGATGCTGAAAGTTGTAAAGGTGTGGCGAAAAAAAACCAACTTAAAACCGCAGTAACCGCGAGGTTTAATCTTGCCGGCAGTATCGTGGATTTGAGCCGCAAATAGCCTATTCGCATGAAAACGGGCCTGCAAATCTGCCTCGACGCCTCTCTGCAGTGTAATCTGAGCAATGCCTGTTAGTATTGCCCGCGAACGAATGGGTATAATCGTGCCTTCTCAAACTTTGGGTTGATTCACACCCTTAAGGTTATCGGCCCCAAAAGGTAGAAAAGGAAACCCTCGCATGAAATATGGCCACGTGGCAACTGCAGTTTCTTTCTTGTGCATCTTTGTCGTTCTGGGCACGGTCGCAAGAGCCGACTGGCCACAGATGGCCGGGCCGGACCGGAATAATATCTCTTCCGAGACCGGCCTGGCGCGCACCTGGCCCGGAGATGGGCCTCCTGTGCTTTGGACAGTTGCGTTGGGAGGCGGGTTTGCTTCGCCGTCCATCAAAGATGGAAAGGTATATCTTCTTGACCGCATCGGTGCGGAACAGGACAATCTGCGCTGCTTTGATCTGGAAACGGGCCAGGAACTCTGGAACTACAGTTATGACGCGTCCGGCAGCGTCAGCCACGACGGGCCGCGCACAGCGCCCACCGTAACGGAAGACCGGGTCTATTTCGTCGGTATGCTGGGCCATTTCACCTGTCTGGATTTAGCCACACACAAACCTGTTTGGACCCGTAACCTGTGTGCGGACTTTGGGGCGGAAGTACCCAGGTGGGGTGTGGCACAAGCGCCCTCGCTCTATAAAGATATGGTGATTGTGGCCCCCCAAGCCAATGACGCCTTCGTCGCCGCCATTGATAAAAATACAGGCGAAGTAGTGTGGAAAACACCATGCCTCGGCGATGTCGGCTATTCCACGCCCGTAATCCTCACCTTGTGCGGCGTGGACCAGGCCGTCATGATTGGCGCAACACCCCCCCCAGGACTGAACACCGGAAGCGTCAATGGCATTTCCCTTGAAAACGGGTCCGTCCTGTGGTCCTATCACGGATGGGAATGCAAAATTCCAATCCCCTATGCCACTGCGCTTCCCGACAACCGCCTCTTTATTACTGGTGGTTATAAGGCCGGTTCCGCCATGATTCAGCTGAACCGGGACGGGGACGCCTTCACTGTAAAAGAACTCTTTAAAACGGAAGAATGCGGCAGCCAGATTCAGCAGCCCATTTTTTATCAAAATTACTTGTATGTAAACAGTAATTCAAATGAGCAGGAAGACGGTATGATGTGCCTGACCCTGGACGGCAAGATACGCTGGAAAACGCGGGATACACGCATCGCGTGGTTTTCAACCACCTTTGAACGGGGACCACTCCTACTTGCGGACGGGCTTATTTTGAACCTGGACGGTAAATACGGCACCCTGCACTTGATCGAACCATCGCCGGAAGGCTATAAAGAACTGGCCAAGGCGACCGTTCTCGAAGGAAAACAACTTTGGTCGCCCATGGCATTGTCCCGGGGGCGGCTTCTGATACGAAGCCATACGGAAATGAAGTGCCTGAATGTCGGCACGCCGTGATCCCCCGGACAGTAAGGCCGGGAGTTTGGTGCACACAGACGCCGTAAACTGCCCTGTCGTGTTCTTCCTCGAAGAGCGCCGCAGGCGATACCATAGTGTTTCACCCTCCCCGAAAGGAAATCGCAAAACCATAATCCCCAGTCGTGAGTCAGATAGTCTGAGGTAAAACTGATTGTACCATTAACGCAATGGTTGTGCCATGCCGTGCGCCTCGAAACGGGGGGCTATGTCCGGCAACAGAGGAGTACTGAAATATGCTTTCAAAAGATTCTGTTATTCGCCGTCATAAAGTTCCTACCAGCCTCGTTATTCTGGTCCTGCTCTTGGTCGGCTGGTACTATTCGCTGCGCCGGGGACCGTATCATGGGTATGAACTGGATTTCATGGTTCCGGCCGGCGGCCAGGCAGCGGAAGCGCTGGGACCGCTCCAGGTGGGCACGGCTAGGCGGGATATTACCATTGATTTCGCGGCGCATGACACTTGGGTGGATGGTAATAACAACGGCGAATACGACATCTGGACCGATACGCTGAAGCCTTGGCAGAAAGTCCTTTTCCAACTGGTCAACAAAAGATTTAAACTCTATAGTCCTGAGGAAGCGGTTCGTTCAGGGGATTCTTATGTGGACGTGAACGGGAATGGCCGATTCGACCCTGTGTGGATTGCGGGCTTTGGCGTGAACCGACCCGCCAAGGGCGTAAACGATCCGCAATGGACCCGTGCCATTGCACTGCGCAACAACGGCGTCACCGTGGTACTCGTCACTCTGGATGCCATCGGTGTTTATCATAATGACTTTATCGCAATTCGCAAGGCGGTCAACACGGCGCTGGATATCGACCACATTATTTTCTCCTGCACCCATTCCCACGAGGTGCCGGATACCATGGCCATCTGGAGCGGACCGGTGCCTGTCCTCAACTATGAAACCTCCTATATGGAATCCATTCAGCGCAAGACGGTGGAGGCCATAGAAGAAGCCGTGGCGGCGCTGGAGCCGGCGGATATGTACTGCGCCACGGTCAAACTGCCCCAGGAAGGCTTTGTCCATGATTCGCGCAAGCCTGTCGTCATTGATGAAAACCTGAACCTGTGGCGCTTCGCCGCGCCCGGCTCGGAAGCGACCATCGCCACCCTGGTCAACTGGGGCAACCACCCGGAAGCCCTTGGCGGCGACAATGGCTACCTGACCTCCGATTTTGTCCATTGGCTCAGGCTGGGTCTGGAGAGCGGAGTCCCCGAGCCCAACGGGGTGGAAGGTTTTGGCGGCATGTGTCTCTTTTTCCAGGGTAAAATCGGCGGCCTGATGAATCCCCTGCATGCAGAGGTGCCCAAACGCGATGGTTCAGGAACAATTAAGGAACGGAGTTTTGAAAAAGCGGAACACCTGGGCTATAACGTGGCGATTGAGGCAGCCAAAGCCCTGCGCGGGCCGGAGGCCTGGAAAAATGAGAACCCATTGCTTGCCGTGGCGGGAAAAACCCTCTATGCGCCCATGGCGGGAAATTTCAAGTACGGCATTATGCTGGGCTTGATCCACGAGGGCTATTATTGGGGCGGCTACGCCAAGACGGAAATCAACGCGCTGCGCGTGGGGGATGCGGTAGTCACAACCGCGCCGGGCGAACTGTACCCGGAGATTGTGGTTGGCGGCATCGAGGTTAAACCCGGCCGCGATTTTGAAGTACCCGCGGTGGAAGTGCCGCCTGTGCGCATGGAAAAAATGCGTTACGCACGACAGGCCTTTACACTTGGCCTCGCCAATGATGAAATCGGGTATATCCTTCCCAAGAGCCAGTGGGACGCCGAGAAACCCTACGTCTATGAAAAAGACCAGTACGGGGAGGAAAATTCCGGCGGGCCCGAAGTCGGTCCCGCCATCCACGCGGGCATGCTGGAAATGGTGCGGCGCATCAATACCACCTACCAGCACCATCCGGTTTCCCGGTAATGGAATTTATTCCCATTCAATCGTGCCGGGCGGCTTGGAAGTGATGTCGTAGAGCACCCGGTTGATACGCGCCACCTCATTGCAAATGCGGTTGGCAATGCGGCGGAGCAATTGCGGATCAAAAGGATACCAGTCGGCGGTCATGGCGTCGCTCGAAGTGACGGCACGCAGGCTGCACACCTCCTCATAGGTTCGTTCATCGCCTTGCACGCCCACGCTTCTGACGGGCAGCAGGCACACCAGCGCCTGCCAAATGTCGTTATACACACCCGCGTTCCGGATTTCCTCCACAAAGATGGCATCCGCATCGCGCAAGGTGTCCAGCCGTTCACGGGTTATGGCGCCGACGCAGCGCACGCCAAGTCCCGGCCCGGGGAAGGGATGGCGCGACACGATTTCGTCCGGCAGACCCAACTCCCGCCCCAGTACGCGCACTTCGTCTTTAAACAACTCGCGCAGTGGTTCCAGCAATTCCAGGTGCATCTCTTCGGGCAGGCCGCCCACATTGTGATGGCTCTTGATGGTTGCCGAGGGGCCGCCCGTCGCGGACAGACTTTCAATCACATCCGGATACAGCGTTCCTTGGGCCAGAAAATCCATGTGGCCGAGTTTGCGCGCCTCTTCTTCAAAGACATCGATAAATACCCCTCCGATGATCTTGCGTTTCTGTTCCGGCTCCGTCACCCCGGCCAACGCGCCCAGAAACCGTTCTTCCGCATCCACACAGACCAGGTTGATGTGGAAATGTTCCTGAAACACCTCCCGTACCAGCTTCGCTTCATTCTTGCGGAGGAGGCCGTTGTCGACAAACACACAGGTGAGTTGGTCTCCCACGGCACGATGAATCAAGGCAGCGGCGACACTCGAATCCACACCGCCGCTCAGGGCACACAGCACTTTTTTCTCACCGACCCGCTCCCGGATCTCCTGAACGGCCATCTCGCCGAAAGAGCCCATGGTCCAGGAATCGCCGCATCCGCAAATTTTATGCACGAAATTCTCAAAGATCCGCATACCTTCCGGGGTATGAACGACCTCCGGATGGAACTGCACTCCGTAGAAGTGGTGCCCATCGTCTGCGATGGCGGCATAGGGGGAATTGTCCGTATGGCCGACGGCAGTGAATCCATGGGGTAGCACCTCCACCCGGTCGCCATGGCTCATCCAGACCTGGGTTGGCGAAGACAACCCTTCAAACAATGGGCACGGGGAGGCATGCTCAAACCGGGCAATCCCGTATTCACGCCGATCGGCACGCGCCACCTTGCCCCCCAGAAGATGCGCGAATAATTGGGTTCCATAGCAAATGCCCAGAATGGGCAGGCCTAGATTGAAAATACCCGGATCCGGGTGCGGCGCACCCGCCTGGTGCACACTGGCCGGACCGCCGCTCAGGATAAGTCCCGAGGGCGTCATCTCCCGCAGTGCTTCCACTGTGATGGTATAGGGGACAATGACGCTATAGGCATGCGCTTCGCGTACCCGGCGCGCTATCAATTTGCTGTATTGGGCGCCAAAATCCAGCACCACCACCGGCTTCCGAATACCTTTCACAACAATTTCTCCACGGTAATAAAAAGGGGTATTCCCCGCTTCAACCTTCTAACGTCATCCTTCACACTTTTTCACGTCGGCACCTGGTAATTCGGCGCGTCCTCAATGATGGTGACATCATGGGGATGGCTTTCACGAAGGCCGGCGGCAGTCATGCGAATAAAACGGGCGTTCTGTTGCATGGAGGCAATATCTCCACAGCCGCAATAACCCATGGCGGCACGCACGCCGCCCATCAGTTGATAGACATAATCGGCGAGATTGCCCCGATAGGGTACACGCCCTTCGATACCTTCGGGAACAAGTTTCGCCCCCTCGTTTTCAAATTGCATGTAACGGGTTTTGCTGCCCTTTTGCATGGCCTTGACGGAACCCATACCGCGTACCAGTTTGTAGGTGCGCCCCTCATAAAGCACTTTTTCACCCGGACTCTCTTCCGTGCCGGCGAAGAGGCTACCGATCATGATGGTATCCGCCCCGGCCGCGATAGCCTTGGCGATATCGCCCGAATATTTGATGCCGCCATCCGCAATAACCGGGACGCCCACAGGACGACAGACCGAGGCCACATTCATGATCGCAGTAAGCTGGGGCACGCCGACCCCCGCGATTACCCGGGTGGTACAGATGGCGCCGGGCCCCACCCCCACCTTCACGGCGTCCGCACCGGCGCTAATCAGGTCGCAGGCCGCTTCGGCCGTCACCACATTGCCCGCAACCACCTGCGCATCGGGGAATGCCGCCTTCAGTTCGCGCAGGGTCCGGATAACCAGCGCCGAGTGGCCGTGGGCGGAATCCAACACAAGCACATCGGCCCCGGCGGCAAGCAGCGCTTCGGCGCGCTTTAACTCTCCCTCGCCGACGCCGATGGCGGCGCCCACCCGCAGCCGGCCCATGTCATCCGTACACCGGTTCGGGAAATCCCGCGCTTTCATGATGTCCTTGATGGTAAGCAGGCCGACCAGTTTGAAGCTTTCGTCCACGAGCGGGAGTTTTTCAATGCGATGCTTGTGCAGCAACCGTTTAGCGTCTTCCGGGCTCGTGCCCGGCGGCATGGTAACCAGCCGTTCCCGGGGCGTCATAATGGTGGTCACCGGCACATCCAAATCTTCTTCAAAACGAAGGTCGCGGTTGGTCAGAATCCCGAGCAGATAGCCCTGCTCGTCGGTAATGGGCACACCGGACACGTGATACAGGGACATAAGCGCCTCGGCATCTCGCAATTTACGGTCCGGCGTCAAAGTAAAGGGGTGGGTGATAATGCCCGACTGGGAACGCTTGACCCTGTCCACCTCGTCCGCCTGTTCCTTGATGGTCAGGTTCTTGTGAATGATACCGATGCCGCCTTCCTGGGCGATGGCGATGGCGAGCCGCGCTTCCGTGACCGTGTCCATGGCCGCACTCAAGAGCGGAATCCGCAGCGATAACGTGCGCGTGAGGCGCGCGGTCAAGTCGACAGTGTTCGGCACCCATTCGGAATGCGCGGGCACCAGCAGAACATCGTCAAAAGATAATCCTTCTTGTATCTGTGTTTCGGGTTCCATGATACCTCGAATAGGGTTGTAAACCGTGTTGTTCGGGAAGATAGACTGCGCGTGTGGATAGGACAGTATACACTACTTGCGGCGCGCACCGCTACCTGATGGGAATTCCTAAATCCGCACGTAAGGAATGGCGCGAACGTAGAAGCGGCATTGTGCCGCTTCCATCGTGACTGCGGCCCGCATGTCCGTCTTGATGCAAAGCGGCAGGATGCCGCTTCTACGTTCCTTGTCCTTATTGACTTTACGCCAACAACTCGGTTTCTTACGTGCGGATTTGGGGGATTCCCGGCAAACCCTGGCGCTAGGTATGCGGCGTTTCTTGAATGTGGAAGAATCTTGCGGTATGATCGCCTGCGCCTTTATTATAGTAAACAAACCAGGACAATAACACAGGGATACCCAGCATGAACACAGAAGCGCCCGTGTTGTCCCTCATTATTCCGGTCTATAATGAGGAACCCAGTCTCCGGGAGTTGTATGAGCGTATTACAACCACCCTTGAAGGCCTGGGCCAGCCCTATGAAGTCATTACCGTGGACGACGGCAGCCGCGACGGGTCCCTGGAACTGCTGCGTTCCTTTCGTGGGCAGGACAAGCGCTGGCGCGTGGTACGCCTGTCCCGGAATTTCGGCCAAAGCGCCGCCATTTATGCCGGCTTTTCCCGCGCCCGGGGTGACTATATCCTTATGATTGATGCCGACCTGCAAGTTTTCCCCGAGGACATCCCCCTGCTCTACGAAAAACTGGCCGACGGCTGCGACATGGTCAGCGGCTGGCGCGTCAACCGCCATGACAGTCTGTTCCGCAAGGGCACGTCGCGTCTGCTGAACCGGTACACGGAGCATATCACCGGGTTCCAAATACACGACCACGGCTGTTCCCTGAAAGGATTCCGGCGCCCGCTGGTCGAACACATGCTGCAGTTCTCGCACCGGTGCCGCTACCTGCCCGTGGACGCGGCCATGCTCGGCGGGCGAATGGAGGAGGTGCCCGTGCGCCATGCCGAACGCCGCCACGGCGCCAGCAAATACGGCCTGTTTAAACTGTTCCGCACCGGATTCGACATGGTCACTTCGGTAACCATCATGCCCCTGCAGATGATAGGCTTGTTGGGCGCCCTCTGCGCCCTCGCCGGCTTCGCCATGGGCCTGCGCGTGCTGTATATCCGGCTGTTGTACGGCAACCTCCAGCAGGTGGAATCCGTCATCGCCGCCTTCTTCTTTCTCAGCGGCATGCAACTTATGGTCACCGGTCTCATGTGCGAATACGTCGGCCGCATCTATATCGAAGCTCAGAAAAAACCCCTGTATATCATCCAGGAAGAACTGGAATAACCATGCGGGCTCCAAAATAATGTTTATGTTTGGAAAAATTGTAATTCAACGCGGGCGTTGCCCAAAACCCAACCACATGTCATTGCTAGCAAAACAACCCGGAGTCGGGGTTTATTTGGGAAGAAACGTTGACACGATTTTCGAACATGGGAGCAATACAAGTAGGTAGTAGCCGAAAGTTATTTTTCGTCATCGCGAGGCACGAAGCAATCTGGTTTACAGCAAGTCCTTTTTGTGATGAGATTACTTCGTACCTCGCAATGACGGAATGCTTTTCGCTCGTTCCCAAGTCGCACTTGGGAACGCACTTGGGTGCGAAATTCTATTTCGCGAACGCCAGGGTATGGACTCCGAATCAACGTACACATCACAAAGGTGCGAAGTGCAACTTCGCTTGCAACTGCGTTACGAAATACAATTTCGTAACGAGCCCAGCCGGGCAATTGGCCGGTACAACTCGTTCCCAAGTTGCACGTGGGAACGCAATAGTACGCGAAGTTCTACTTCGCAATAATGGAACACTACATCAATCTAATGAAGGAAACCTGAAATGAGTTCACTCCTACAGCGCGTCAGAAGCTGGCGTCACGGCCTCAAGTTCGCCAAAAAGGGGAAACACTGCCGGTTTCAGGGCCGGGAACTCGAAATTGAAGGCCATGTCGAGGTGGGCAATCACTGCCGCTTCCGCGACCATGTCATCATGCGCACCCACGGCAACGGCAAAATCATCTTTGCCAACCATTCCGGCTGCAGCTATTTCTGTTATATCGAGGCCGAAGAACTGGTCCAGATTGGCAGCAACACCGCCATCACCGAATTCTGCGTGATACGCGACACCAACCACATGATCTACGGCACGGACCATCACTGGGTGCTCACCCCCCACATCACCAAGCCCATCATTATCGGCGACAACGCTTTTGTGGGCAGCCGCACCTACATTCACCCCGGCGTCACCATCGGCGACGGCGCCATCATCGGCGTCGGCAGCGTGCTGGTTGAGGACACCCAGGTCGGCCCCTACGAAATCTGGGCCGGCATGCCCGCCAAAAAAATCGCCCACCGCACCCGAGACGTCCCCCCTCACAAACTCAAAGAAGCCCAGGAACGCATCGCCCGGGAAGGACTGCGACAGTTCCGGTATGAGGACTTGCAGCCTGAAGACTGAATGGCAGCATGCACACCAATCTCCTGGCAGAAATCATTGCCTATATCCTGAGGTATCCGTCATTTTAAAATTCGTACCGTTACGTTCCTGCCGGTTTCACGCGATAAGCCTCAAATCCCGGGGTGGAGAATTCTTTAAACGTGTTTGAATTCGCGTCATGCACCAGCAACAGGACCGCGAGGCCCTGTTTTCGAGCAAACTCCAGGGCTTTTTCCGGGCCAAGCGACATAAGCGCCGTGGCGTAACCGTCCGCCCAGGTGCAGGAAGGATGGATAACGGAAGCAGAAGCAAGGGCATGTTGCACAGGATAGCCGGTATGAGGATCTATGGTGTGGGAGATTAAACGGCCGTCCAGTTCGTACATGTTTCGGTAATCGCCTGAGGTGGCTAAAGCGCCCTGTTCCAGACGGATGGCGGTATGCAGTTCGCGAACGCCGGACTTCGGCGTCTCGATGCCCAGCGTCCAGGCTTCGCCGCGGGGGTTCTTGCCGGCCACGCGGATTTCACCGCCTACTTCGATCATGTACCGGGTGATGCCGGCCTGTTCGAAGGCCTCCGCCACGGCGTCCACGGCGTAGCCTTTGGCGATGGCGGACAAGTCACAGTAGACATCCGGGCGCGCCTTGGAAATGGCAGGACCGGGATGGAGGGTAATCTTCCCGTAGCCGGTGCGTTGGAGGAGCGCGGTTATGGCCGTTTCATCGGGTGGGTTCTTCAGGGCGTCCGGGCCGAATCCCCAGGCGTTGACCAGCGGGCCGACCGTCACATCAAAGGCGCCCCCGCTCTGTGCCGCAATCTCCTGAGCGATTTCGAATACCTTGTAGGTCTCTTCGTTTACGGGGAACGGGGCGGACTGATCGTGGCGGTTGAAACGGCTGAGTTCCGAGTCTTCCCGGTAGGTGGACATGAGTCGGTTGATCCGGTCCAGGGCCTTATCCGCAATCTCTGTCACCCGGACATCGGTCATATCTTCCGGCGGAGCCACGACGGTAATCGTATAAAATGTGCCCAGCGCCTCGCCGTGCACGGTGAAGGAGACAGGGCTGCTGCTGCAGGCGCTCAGGAAAAGCATGCCGCATAAAAACACGGCTCCGCAGGCATAACCATAAGAGCGCGCCTCACGTAGTATAGCCCGGGCGAATACGGATGAAACATAAGCCGCTGTCTTTTCCGTATAAGACACGGCGCTATAGGTCATAGAGGTCATATAGGTCCCATAAAAAGCATGGTACGGGTTCGCTTTTTATTATAGTCCAATCGGCTTCTTCCAAGAGAAAACCGCACCTCGCGAAACCAGTCATGCGGGGTGCGGTTGAAGGTCGTCCGTACAGGGCATCATCCGAAATCGTCGAACATGATCATCTCTTCCTCGACACCAAGATTCGTCAGCATTTTGGTGCAGGCGGACAGCATCATGGGCGGGCCGCAGAGGTAGTACTCGACTTCTTCCGGTTCCGGGTGTTTGCTCAGGTATTCATTGTACAGCACCTGGTGGATGAATCCGGTAAGGCCGGTCCAGTTATCCTCGGGCTGCGGTTCGGAGAGGGCCGTATACCACGTGAAGTTCGGATTCTCGGCCGCGATGCTGTCAAAATCTTCCTGGTAGAACATCTCGCGCAGGCTGCGCGCGCCGTACCAGAACGTGGCCTTGCGCGAGGTCTTGATGCGCCGGAACTGGTCGAAGATGTGGGAACGCATGGGCGCCATGCCCGCGCCGCCGCCGATGAAACACATCTCCCGGTTCGTTTCCTTGGCAAAGAATTCGCCGTAGGGCCCTGAAATGGTGACTTTGTCGCCGGGCTTGAGGTTGAAGATATACGAGGACATGATGCCGGGCGGAATGCCGTTGGAGCCCGGGGGCGGCGTGGCAATGCGCACATTGAGCATGATGATCCCGAATTCTTCGGGATAGTTGGCCATGGAATACGCCCGCGTTACCGTCTCGTCCACTTTTGATGCATATTGCCAGATATTGAAGCGGTCCCAGGCGTCCCGGTATTCTTCTTCGATGTCAAAATCCTTATACTGCAGTGTGTGGGGCGGGCATTCAATCTGGATATAGCCGCCGGCTCGGAACGGCACCGACTCGCCTGCGGGCAGTTCCAGCACCAGCTCTTTGATGAAGGTGGCGACGTTATGATTGGACCGGACCGTGCATTGCCACTTGCGGACATCGAAGATTTCCGGTGGAATTTCAATCTTCATGTCATTCTTGACTTTGACCTGGCAGGCGAGTCTCAGGTGTTCGTGGGCCTGGCGCCGGTTGATATGGGCCTCTTCGGTCGGCAACAGGGCGCCGCCGCCCTCGAATACCTTCACCTTGCATACGCCGCAGCTGCCCTTGCCGCCGCAGGCGGAAGGCACGAAGATTTTGTTGGCGGCCAACGTGTTGAGCAGGGTGCTGCCCGCCGGCGTAACAAGGGCTTTTGATTCATCGTCATTGATGAGAATCTTGACGTCGCCCGACGCCACCAGTTTCCATTTTGCCGCCAGCAATACTCCCACAAGCGACAGCACGACAAAACAGAACATAATCACGCCCATGACAATGGTAACCAGACCACCCATGAAGGAAGTCTCCTCTATTGGTTATAACTGAATGCCCGAGAAGGACATAAATCCCAGGGCCATAAGTCCCGTCAACATAAAGGCGATGCCCAGCCCCCGCAATGCCGGGGGCACCTGGCTGTATTTCATGCGTTCGCGGATGCCGGCCATGCAGACAATCGCCAGGCTCCAGCCGACGGCGGCGCCCACTCCATAGACCACGCTTTCCCCGAAGTCATAGCGGCGCTCCACCATGAACAGGGCCGCGGCCAGGATGGCGCAGTTCACCGCGATGAGCGGAAGGAAAATGCCCAGCGCCGCGTACAGCCACGGCACATAGCGGTCAAGCGTCATTTCAAGAATCTGCACGATGGCCGCGATGACCCCGATGAAACTCAGAAAGTACAAAAAGGAAATGTCCACTTCCGCCAGCGAGGGATGTATCCACGCCATGGCGCCGGGCGCCATCAGGTAGGTATAGACCAGGTTGCAGATGGGCGTGGTAATCGCCATGACGGTGATCACAGCGACACTGAGCCCGGCTGCATTGGTCACCTTTTTGGAGCAGGCCAGAAACGAGCACATGCCGATGAAAAAAGACAGGGCCATATTTTCAATGAATACGGCACGTACAAACAAACTCAAATAGTGTTCCATGTCATTCTTTCTCCTGTTGTTCCGTCTTCCAGGTGCGAAGCGCCCAAATGAAGGCGCCTATCAGGAAAAAGGCGCTGGGCGACAGCAGCATCAGCCCGTTCGGCTCGTACCAGCCACCGTCGGAGACACGCTGCAGTATCGTGTAGCCGAATAGTGACCCGGAGCCGAAGAGTTCGCGGATGGTGCCCACGACCAGCAGGATGAGACTATACCCCAGGCAATTGCCCACGCCGTCCAGGAAACTCAGCCAGGGGCCGTTCTGCATGGCGTAGGCTTCCGCCCGGCCCATCACAATACAGTTGGTGATGATAAGTCCCACGAAGACCGACAGCTGTTTGCTGATATCAAACACAAAGGCTTTCAGTATCTGGTCCGCAACAATCACAAAAGAGGCGATGATGGACAGTTGCACAATGATCCGGATGCTCGGGGGAATGCTGTTACGGATGGATGCTACCGCGGCCGAACTGCCCCCCGTGACGAATGTCACCGCGAGGCCCATTACCAGCGCCGTGGAGAGTTTTGAGGTCACCGCCAGAGCGGAACATACACCCAGTATCTGCAGCGCGATGGGATTGTTGTTGAAGATGGGGTCCAGCAAGGCTTCCCGTTGTTTTTTACCTAATATCATGATTTATGCCCTCCCGCTGTCCCTGAAGGATTTCAGGAACGGTGCGAATCCGTTTTCTCCAAGCCAGAACTGCAACATATTGGTAACGCCGCGGCTGGTTAGCGTGGCGCCGCTGAGCCCGTCCACCGCATGAGGATTCGCGTCCACGGAGCCTGCGGGCCCCTTGATGACGGCGATTTTCGGCACCCAATTCTCATCATAGGCAAGGCGGCCCTGCCACAGGGCCTTCCATTTCGGATTGACCACTTCGCCGCCCAATCCCGGTGTTTCCGCCTGGTCATAGTAGGTGAGCCCGCGGATGGTGCGCGTGTCCGCGTCCAGCGCCAGAAAGCCCTGCATGGTCGACCAGAGCCCTTTACCCACGATGGGAAGCACGAACATGGAAACCTTGTCGCCCTCCATGACTTCATAAATCTTAACCTGACCCTTGATTTCGCGGATACCGGCGTTATTGGCGGGAGCCAGCATGTCCGGAATGCTCTCTTCATCAAAGGTGTCGGCATTCACATCCTCAAGAACCTTGCCCGTAGATAATTCGATTATCCGGGGGCGGATGTTCTTAAACAGTTCCTCGACCCGGGCACGGTTCAACTTCTCACCGGGCTGCACCAACCAGGCCGCCTGCAACACGCTTTTCTGCTTGTCCAGTACCTTGTTGATTTCCTGCCGCTCGCGAAGGCCCACATTTGCCGAGGAAATCATAATCGAACATACAAAGCAGAGAACAGCGGCAAAGCCAAATATATATTTCATACTATATTGCACTGCGCGCGACCCTCCTGTTTATGTTTCTGGCTACCACCACATAATCAATCAACGGGGCCAAAATGTTCATGAACAAAATGGCCAGCATGACGCCTTCGGGGAAGGCGGGATTCACTACGCGAATCAGGGCGGTCATAATGCCGATACCCGCACCGTAAACGAACTTGCCGCTTTGCGTATACGCACCGGTAACCGGTTCCGTCGCCATGAAGACCATGCCGAACGCGAAGGCGCCGATGACGAAATGCCAATAAAAAGGAAGATTCATCATTTCATTGGTTTTTGAGTCTGCGAAGTTCAGCAGCAGCGTCATGGCGCCGCAGCCGCCAATCATGGCGACCATGACGCGCCAGGAAGCGACGCCGGTCAGGATAAGCAGGGCAGCGCCGATCAGGCAGGCCAAGGTCGAGGTTTCCCCCATGGAACCGGGGATCCAGCCCAGGAATGCGTCCATCCACGTTACCATCTTGCCGTTGACGACCATGCCGTTTATGGCAGTCGCATACGCCTTGTCCGCCGTGTCCGGGGGGATTTCGGCGATCCGAGCCAGCAACGTGGCGCCGCTGAACCCGTCCACGGCCTGTTCAGGGCTGACGGCCACCCAGACCTTGTCGCCGGAATTTTGTATGGGATAGGCAAAGTACAGGAAGGCGCGGGTGACTAGGGCGGGATTGAAGATGTTCATGCCGGTGCCGCCGAAAATTTCCTTGCCGATCACCACGCCGAAGGCGGTCGCCAGCGCCACCTGCCACAAGGGAATGGTGGGCGGCAGGATGCACGGGATCAGGAAGCCGGTGACGAAAAAGCCTTCGTTCACCTCATGCTTCTTAATCATGGCGACAAATACTTCGATGCCGCCGCCGACAACAAAGGCCACCACCAGTACGGGGATAAAATATAAGGCGCCATGAACCAGGCAGGCAAAGGCATTATTTGGATTAAAGCCGATGCCCAGTGAGGCAATCAGCGCGCCGCGCCAGCCTTCCGGCGTCATGCCCGCCGCAAGGGCGGCGTTCGCCTGGTAGCCGATATTCCACACGCCCATAAACATACAGGGGACCAGGGCGATGACCACGGTAAACATAAGCCGCTTCAGGTCAATCGCATCACGCACATGCGGCGCGCCGGAGGTTACCTTGCCCGGCGTGAAGTTAAACGTGTCTATCGCCTCAAAGAGCGGATAGAAAGACTCGAGTTTGCCGCCTTTCTTGAAAAGCGGGGCCTGTTTGTCCATCAGGTTACGGAGGAATTTCATGGGCCTTATTACCCTTCCTTCTCTATGAGTTCCAGATTCCTGCGCAGTATCGGGCCAAAATCCGTCTTGCCCGGGTCCACAAAACTGCAGAGGGCAAGGTCTTCTTCATCCAGTTCCAGACAGCCCAGTTTTTCCGCCTGTTCCACGTCGTCCACGCACAGCGAGCGCAGCAGGTAGGTAGGCTGAATATCCATGGGCATGACCTGTTCATACAATCCGATGGGCACGATGGCGCGGGGGCTTCCGTTTGTACCCGTGTGCATCCCGAACAGTTTGGACGGGGTCAATTTGGAAAGGAACAGCCTGCTGACGGAGAACTTGTTGGCGCCGGGCACCAGCCAGCCCATGAATTCGCGTTCGCGCCCTTCGCGCAGCACGCAAATCTGATTGTGAAAACGCCCCAGATACCCCAGCACCTCTCCCGCAGCCTGTCGGCCGTT
>JAKJCY010000092.1 GCA_022706235.1 Candidatus Hydrogenedentota bacterium
CCGCATTAGTTCGATGACACGGACAAGTTCCTGATGCTTCTGCGATAATTCCAAGGTCTCCACAAGAATGGGGAATAGCGAATCCATGATGACGTAGAATTTGAATCGCAGGTCGTTTAGCATAGTATTAACACCTTCTTATTTAACTATCAAATATACTATACCACAACCGAGAAGAAAAATCAAGTCAAAAATTGAGGTTCTGCAAGAGGCTCTCAAGTTAACAATCCTATCTTAACAAAAATAGTTATTTATATCTCTAATTTAACGGGTCCCTGCTACATATAAAAGCATGACATCTTAATTAAAAAGTATGATTTTTTGTTTTAATTTTATTTCTACAACTTCTACCTGTATCTATAAGATTACATAATATTTATTATATGCAAATAATTACTGGGATATTTTCCCTAGCATTTATATGACCGATAACTGTCTACCCTTAGTCCTGGACATCGCCCAGAAGAAGTGGCACCATCGGCGCAGATATAATAAAATATTTTCAACATCCTATCATTTTTATGTGCTCTTTGCGCCCTTTGTGGTTTAATTGCAGGCAGTTAATCAACATAAGCCTAAACTCATAGTTTTCTTGTCAACGGAATCGCCCTAAGGACTTAACCAAGTTTTAGCGCCTTCTGGCAAAAATGATGGACGAATAATATTCCCCCACATAGTTCATAGGCTTGTGACGCGTTCGCTGGGAAAAGTTATAGGACTTGGCAACCTGTGTATCGAAACCGCATTTTTCAAGGATATCCAGTATCCGTATCAACCGATCATTGGCCAGTCCCAATCCATGATGATATTCGCAGAACAGGTAGCGTACCCGGTGCAGGCAGGGTGCGGCTTCTTCCAGCACCTCGTCTTCAACCCCTTCGATGTCAATTTTGAGGTAGTCCACCTCTTCCTGAAGATAAGAACTCAGTTTGACACACTGCACCTCATAGGTTTCCATCGCCTCGGCATGTTCCGCCAACTGGGCGCGCCGCTCCGTAAGGGAGCCGGCCATACTGTGACCGCGCTGCACAAGAAATACCTGCCGTCCTTCGCGCGCAGCCAGGGCATAGGGGAGAATATCCACATCTGTGAAGCCGTTTCTGTCCATGTTTTCCAGGGCCACGGCCCGGTTTGCGGGGTCCGGTTCAAAAGCGATGATCCGTGCATCGGGAAAAATGGTTTTGAAATAATAGAGGCTGATGCCCTGGTGTGCCCCACAGTCTATAATGCGAGGTGCGGTACCATCGATAGGCGCAAAGTAGTCCTGGTTCACGAGAATTTCCTGCAAGAGTGTATAAAGCGCATCGCGATCGGTAAACTTCAGGCGGCCGTTAAAAACGTGCAGATGTCCATCCCGGTATAAAACATCCAGAAGAGTATCATTCACGCTTGCACGACCGGTGATACGCGCCCGACAGGCTCTGAGACGCTCCTGAAGTGTGCTGTCATTTCTATCAGCCCAGGGCTCAAGTTGCTCCCAGCCTCGTTCAAAATCACACCAGGCTCGGGCCAGAGGCAACACGGCAACCGCATGCATCAACCCACGGACAAAAAGTGCGTGGGAAAGTAATTTTGACTCATCAGGCTTTGTCATAAGTCGAAGCAAGGGAGACTTTTCCGCCGTGAGTAGATGACGAAGCGGCTTGTTATTGTTGCTTTCGAGCAGATTTACAAGTCGTTCGAATTCATTATCAAACAGATATACCCGTAAAGCCTTTTGATTCTCCAGCCCCAAAACCGCTTCCAGAACAGGAGAACGGACCCCAAGGACTTTGCCGGCCAGGCGGTAATTTTCCTCGGCAAGCACGGATTGAAGACGCACTGCCCCGTCGGCGCCCATTAATTGGTACAGGAGGGAGTCTCCCGGAGGAAAGGCTTCACATACGGCACGGAATATTGTTTTCGGAGCGGTCTCATCACATAAAACCAACCTGAGCCGCTCCGCGTTATCGCTCAGTACCAAGGCATGCAATTCTTTTGACCCCGGCGGTAAAAGCATCTTCAGGCGAGCGGTGCCTTGTAGCAGCATCAGTTCCTTCAGTTCCGGCGCGCCAGGGGGAAGTAGCGCATTCAGACGTGCCGAACGTTGGCTCAGCATCAATTCCTTCAGTTCCGGCGCGCCAGGGGGAAGCAACATCTTAAGGGGACCCGCTTCATCGTCAAGAACGGTCTTCCTCAAAACAGTGAAGTCTTTCCGGAGAAATGCTTTTAACGCCTCAAAAGCATGCGTATCTAAGCGGTCTAAATATTCGACAAAAAAAATATGATCCTTTGCCCCCAGAAGTCTGCGCAACAATGCCATGTCGTCCGCGCGCAGGGCGGCGAAAACCTCGGACGAATCCGGGTCGAGAAGCCGGTTCATCATTTGTGTATCTGCTACAATACTCCGTATCAACGCGCGCCTGGCCTTGCCGGCAAGACTGTTGTCTTCCCTGGTGGAGGCAAAAAGACATTTCATCGGGTAAAGATAGGCTCGGACTAAAAGGCGGCCTGCCCGGTGTGCCCATCTGCGCCAGAAGTTTTCAGGACGTTTTGTCATTCCCCATCCTCCTTCAGTGGCACGTTCTCTCCGGCAGTGCTGTCAAAAATAGTTTTCCCGGCAGACAGATAACGATACTTGAAATCCCGAATCCCCCACGTAAATGCGTCCTGCCCCACAACCGCGAACTCGGCGGCAACATTACGGTACAGGTAACTCTTACCCTCATGAACGGCAATAACCAACACATAGGTTCCCGGGTTAAAATCGAAATCCGGTATCTCAAGCCTGCAATCCACGCGTCCCTCGTGAATGGCACGGATCAGGTCGCCGTTCAGGGTGGAAACGGTGGTAAGGTGCAACCCGTCCTTTCGAAAGAATTTCAGCGTTACATTCAAATCAGCCACAGGTCTGCACAATTCGAATGAATAGACCACCGTCAGCGGGTTATGTACCCCGATGCTATTGACCGATTCACCATCGCATTCAAGGTGGACTTGCAGATTTCGGATATCGTTCAGATCCGTATGAATCGGGCCATACAAGTTCTCGTCCTGCTTCTTTTTTTCATCGTTTACCTTCTTTCTGGCAACCGCTTTCTTTTCGTGCTTTCGGTTTTGTGCCTGCATGGCCTCCTTGCGTTTTTCATTTTCCTGTGCCGCTTTTTTAGTTTCTAAACTATCCAGAAAAGCCAGGTAAGCCTTTACTACGTCAGGCGCTTCTCCTATTACCATGGGTTTCCCTTGATGGAGCCAAACCGCCCGTTCGCACAACTGTATAACATTGTTATGCGCGTGGGACACGAGCACAATGGTCACCCCGTCTTTTTTCAATTGCTGCATGCGTGCAAAACATCGGTTTTGGAAAGCGTAATCGCCAACGGCCAGGATCTCATCAATAAGGAGAATATCCGGTTTAAGGTGGACCGCCACGGCGAATCCCAGCCGGGCTTTCATGCCGCTGCTGTACGTTTCCACAGGGCTGTTGATGAATTCGTCCAACTCGGCAAAATCAACAATCTCATCCGCGATAGCCCGGGTCTGTTTCCGGTTAAACCCGTAGAGGGCGGCGCTGTTGTAGATGTTATCCATGCCCGAAAGCGCCCCGTTAAAGCCGGCGCCGAGGTTGATCAGTGCCTGAACCCGGCCATCCATGACGATGCGGCCCGCATCGAGTTTGATGAGACCGTTCATCATTTTGAGCATCGTGCTTTTCCCGGAACCGTTGCGCCCGATGAGGGCGAGGGTGTCGCCGCGATCCAGGTTGAAGGACACATCGTTCACGGCAAAGAATTCGTCTTTGCGCAGTTCCAGGGACGGTTTGCGTCCTAGCAGGTGGTTGTATAAATCGCCCAGCCCGTAACTGAGATGGGTATTGGCATTACGGGAGTACTTTTTATAGACATGTTCCACTTGTACGATAGGAGCCATGTTACGCCTTCTCCGATAATACAATAATGGAAATGTGGAAAATGAACCACGAAAACAAAAACAGGCACCCAAAAATAACGATGCGCGCCGCGAAATGGACGGGATAATTCATGATATCATTGGTGGCCAGCATGCGCAGGTCCAGGAACAGGGGGGATATGGGGCTGACGGCATGGACATAGGCCCAGAGCCCGGTAAGCGGCAGCGGCCATAGCACGGGGGAGAGGTAGCGGTACGGTCCCAGGCCGATGCGCAAGGCGGTGCCCACGTCGCTGTAAATGGCATTTAGCGGCGCAAAGAAGAGGCCGGTGGCCGTACCCACGAGAATAATGGAAGGGAAAAGCAGGAGAAACTTGCAAAAGCCGACCAGGTTAAAGGCGCTCTGACCGATGGCCAGGGCGCTGTTCCGCAGGAGCAGTGAGAAGAATAGCATTACGGCGAGACGAAAGAAACAGTTAAAGGCGATACGGAACAGCACGGAGAGGATAAGCGCTTCGGGCGGCAGTTTCAACTGACTGAGCAGGGACTTGGAACTTCTCGCCAAGTTTACCATGCGCATGACGGATTCCACAAAGGTGGCGTACATCAAGAGGCCGTAAATGATGAAAATGGCATAGGGCATATGGGTTTCACCGGGATTGATGACGCGGGTGCGCATGAGAGAATAGAAAATGAAACCGAGTACCAGGGGGTCTATGAGCTCCCAGATTAAACCAAATTGGGATTTGGAATAGTCGGACTTGATGTCCTTAACCACCAGCCGCAAGGCCATGTAGCGGGACTGTATAACGCCACGGACCATGGCCCTCAGGACACGTTTGGGACTGAACGCTTCGGATTGGGGGGTATATACAACTCGGGACATAATATAAGGGCTATCACTCCTGAAGGATTCGCTTAAATTGAGATTATAACATAGGGAATTGAGTATTGATAAATGAGTTCAGGCAGAGTAGGGAGCAGGGAGTAGGGGACAGGGAACAGGGGGTAAGGAGCAGGGGACAGGGAGCAGGGAGTAGGGGACAGGGGATAGGGGGCAGGGGATAGGGGATAGGGGACAGGGGATAGGGGATAGGGGACAGGGAAGATGGAGTAGAAAATAGAAAGTGGGGGGCGGGGGTCGGAACGGGGTTTATTGTCCTTTCTGTCTTTTAGGTCCTTTGAGTCCTTTATGTCCTTTATGGTTCGGGCTGACATCAAAGACCCTGAGAGGCAGCAAGGACATAATCGTTTGAATCAATGGGGCGGATACTGTATATTCAGTTTAGGGCTATTTTTGAAAGCATAAGGAGTACCTCTATGAAAACAGCAGTCTTTTCTAACACACTAAAGTGCCTGGTAATAATAGGTATTGTCTGCATCGCGTTCGGTGGAATTTCCGCTGCGGAACCGGCGGTGTTTCAAGTGGGCCGGGCGCGGACGTGCATCACCCCGCCGCTGGGAGCCCAGCTTGCCGGGTACTTCCACGTGCGCGAGGCGAAATCCGTCCGGGACGACCTGTATGCGCGCGCGGTGGTTATTCAAAGCGGCGAGGTGCGGCTCGCCCTGGTCTCGTGTGACCTGATCAGCATGACCGGGGAGACCAGTGCCGCGGCGAAGAAGCTTATCGAGACGGAGACGGGCATCCCCGCAGGCAATATCCTGGTCTGCGCGACCCATACCCATACGGGCCCGGAACTGCGGACCGGCGGCAGCATCGAACGGGACGAAGGGTGGACGGCCGCGCTGCCCCGGCACATTGCGGATGCCGTGGTTGCCGCGGACAAGGGCAAGGTGCCCGCCACGCTGCGTGCGGGGGAGACGGAAGTGACCGGCTATTCCTTCAACCGCCTGTTTCGCCTGGAAGACGGCAGCGAGGTCTTCGGCCGTGGCGGGGGCGGCAAGGCGGTGCTGGGGAATGCCGGTCCCATCGACCCCTCCTTACAAACCCTGTCGGCGGTGGATATGGAGGGAAATCTGATCGCCTTGCTGGTGAATTTCGCGCTTCATCCTGACGTCATCGGCGGCGGCTCGGCCGACTTTGTTTCTGCGGATTGGCCGGGGTTGTTGGGCGATACCATTTCGGCGGTGTATGGCGAGGAGGTGGTTACGTTGCTGTTGCAGGGAACCTGCGGCGATATCAATCACCGCACCCATGATGAAACGGTGCTGCCCACAGGGGGCCCCGCGAAGTCCCTTCAATTGGGACGCGCCCTTGCAGGGGCGGCCATGGTCGCGCTGGAGCGCGCAGAGCCTATGACTGACCCGACTCTGGCCGTGGCCGCGAAAACCCTTTCCATCCCTTACTACACGCGGGACGCCGCCTTTTTTGAGCAGTTGGATGCACTGGAAAAGAAAGGGACGACCGATCCCATGGAACAAAACGTTATCCGCCGGGGCCGTGAATGGCCTCATGACAACCAGATGGCGGAAGTGCCCGTACAGGTGTTGCGTATTGGCGGGGTGGGCCTGGCCGCCTTGCCTGCCGAAATTTTTGTGCGGATAGGGTTCGAGATCAAGGAATGGTCCAAAGCGCCGCGCACGTTTGTGGTTGAATTGGCCAACGACCGGGTCTCTTCCTATGTGCCGGACCTTGACCACGCGGACCGTGGCGCCTACGGGCAAAAACCCATTCTCTCGCGCTGGCTCGATAGCGGCGCGGGGCGCCATATGGCGGATGCCTCCATACAACTGCTCTATCAATTGTTCACAGATACGCACTGAATCGGTTCCGATAACGACACGGCCTTCGGGAGGTTGACGCAATGACAGTGTCGCGCACAATTATGGGATTTATTCTGGCCTTTGCCCTCGGGGTCGCCATCACGGGAATTGTATCGCAATTCCGTTTGGACGCAGAACGGGAGGCGGGCCGAAAAACTGCGCAACAGGAGCGACTTGCCTTGAAGACGACCTTCGACGAACGGTTGAGCGTCTTATCGGAGGAAATTGAGCAGTTGAAGCGGGCTCTTGATGCCGCGCGAACATCAGCCCGCGAGGCTGAGCGCACCGCTGCTGAAGCCGCCGACCATCCCTTTGCGCTTCCTGAAGAACCGGAACCTCCCATGAGTCCGGAAGCAGAGCGGCGCGAGGAGGATGCTCCGCCTGATACCGACGGACGCAGCCGTTTTGATGATCTTTCGCCCGAGGAACGGGAGACTATGCTGGAACGGCGCCGGGAGTTTATGACCGGCATGCGGGAACGTGTAAATTCCTATCTTGAAGACCGTATGCTCCAGAGTACCGACCCGGTTGAACAGGATCGTATGGCGGCGTTTCAGGAGTATGTGGCCTATATGGCCGACCTGCGCCAGCAAATGCGTGATGCCGAAACGGATGAAGATCGCGAAGAAATCGGCGTGCTTATGCGGCAAGCAGGCGTCGAGATGGAAGGGCTTCTGCGGGAACAGCAGAATTCCATGCTCGTTCAGCTGGCTGAGGAGTACGGCATTACGGATGCGCAGAAACAGGCCGAGTTCGTTAATCGTATGAGGGACCTCCGCAGTGATCCTCTATTTAATCCACCCGTGATGCCGGGCATGGGACGGGGGCGCGGCTTTGACGGGGGTGGTTTTGGGGCGCCCCGGGGACCCGGCTTCGGTCCTCGTGAAGGCAGATAGCCAGACGCAATTTTGGTACGGCCGATCGTCGCGACTGGGTTTATCCCGGTCGTGATTAAACACGCTGTTTTATTTCATGACGACGCGTTTTCGACAAGGATGATAATATGCACAAGCGTCTATTGAATGTTCTGGGGATGGTTATCAGTTGCAGTTTCCTGTGCGCGGCCCAGGAGGCCCCGTGGAAAATTTTGACACCGGCCTCGGCGCCTGCGGCCTATGAGGTCGCAGCCCGCGAATTTCAAAAGTATTATGAGGCCGTTACCGGTGAAGTCCTTGAAATAATAGCGGCACCGGACGCGTCCAACCTCGTGGTGATAGGGTCCGACAGTGTAAACCGCTTCTGCCGGGACGCCGTGGAACAGAAAATCATTGCCCCCTTGGGCCTCGGCGCAGACTCGGACGCCTACCGGATTCTCTCCGCGGAGAAGGATGGAAGAAAATACGTGTTTCTGGCCGGCGGCAACGGGCGCGGCACGCTTTACGCGGTGTATGATTTTTTTGAACGCCAGGCGGGATGCCGTTATTTCTGGGACGGCGATATCATCCCGAAGCGAACGGAGATGGATATGAGCGGGCTGGACGTGGCCGAGTCGCCCCGTTTCGCCTACCGGGGTATCCGTTACTTCGCCCACCGCAGCCTGGACCGTTTCCAGGCCGAACACTGGGGACCCGCGCAATGGGAGCGTGAGATTGACTGGTTGCTCAAGAAACGGCTGAACCTGTTCATGCTGCGTATCGGCCTGGACGACGTGTTCCAAAAAGCCTTTCCCGACATCGTGCCCTATCCTCCGGAGGACGCGCCCCTGCCTGAAGCGATTCCGCGTTCCTATGATGATCGCACGACGGCCTGGCCCTTGCGCTTTCGCGGTGAACTGCGCAACCATATCCTGCAGTACGCCCGGGACCGGGGATTGCTGCACCCGGAAGACACCGGCACCATGACCCACTGGTACAGCCGTACGCCCCAGGCATTCCTGGAAGCGGTGAAGCCCGCGTTCATTCCCCAGTCCGGTGGCGCTTACCGGGGGAATCCAACAGGGGCCGTTTGGGATATCCGGGATGATACCCATCATGACAACTACTGGAAACTGACCGAGGCGCATCTTGCCGCCTATGGACAGCCTGATATTTTTCATACCATCGGCCTTGCCGAACGGAAAGTGTTTCCAGACCCGGCGGAAAATCATGAGATCAAGTTGTATGCCTATAGGCGTATCATTGAGAAACTCCGCCAACATTACCCCAATGCGCCTCTACTGATTGCGTCCTGGGATTTTTATTATCCCGGCTGGAGCGGGGAGGAGGTTGCTGCGTTGCTGCGCATGCTTAACCCGCAGAACACCTATATCTTCGACTATACATCGGATTTGCCGGACAAGAGTTTTCAGAACTGGGGTGTGGTAGGGCAATTCCCCTGGATATTCGGCATCTTCCATGCCTACGAGTCTGAGAATGAACTGCGGGGTAATTACGACGTTATCCGGGAACGCATGCCCATTGCCGCTGAGGACCCCATGTGCAACGGGTTCGTGCTTTGGCCGGAGACTTCTCATAGCGACAGCCTGATGCTGGAGTTTTTTACCCGAAATGCCTGGCGGCCCGATACGCTGACACCCGAAGAATTGCTCCCCGCATTTTGCGCTGACCGGTACCGGGAATTCGCCGCTCCCATGCTCGCGGCATGGCAGGCGGCGCTGCCGCTCATCAAAATGCATGGTACGTTCCCAAACGAATTTCGAAATCTGGCGGCTTTCGCCTCACGCGAGGTAACCGTAAAACGCGTGGAAGAGATGAAAGCGCGTTGCGATGCCCTGTCGCCCTACTTGGCGCAGCTTCCAGTTCTTTGTGACGCCCTGGCCCGGTTGCCTTTCGGACAAGGCAGTCCTTTCGTGGATCGGGACGCGGTCGATCTGGCAAGAACAATTGCGGGTCGTATATTCAGTTATTCCCTTTATCAATATGTGATTGCCCAGGAAGCCTGGAGGCGCGGGGAAAACGATGTTCCCGCGGTTACGGAAGCGGGCAGGTGTTGTACCGGTCTGCTGACTGTCTTGCGCGATATCCTTGCGCTGCATGAAGATTATTCCATGAACGCCTCCATGAGGAAACTCGCGGCGGTTCATCCGATCAACCCTTGTTTCGAGCAAACCCTGAAAGGTAACGCCGAAAACAGTTATTGCCGCACCTACATTTATGAATTGTTTGACCCGTATTATCTGCCGCAACTGGCCCTCTACACGGGGTGGGTTGAGGAACGTGTGGCCGACGGTGATACCCAACGCCCCATGAAACCCGCGCAACCGTTGCCGATGGAACCGATTACGGATGCGTTTTACGCCATGCCCCTTGCCAAAATGGCGCCGCCTGTGGCGGATGAGAGGACCGCCGCCTTTCAAAAGGCCGTGGCAGTCCTTGGTGACGGAATACGGTCGTGCACCGGGAGCAAGTAGAAAAGACACCGGCTTGAAACGCATCCTGCCGTTAAGGTGGATATGCTCCGTCTGAATCAGCATAATGATGGGACATGGACAAGTCGTTCTCCCTTAGTGGAAAGGATTCTTATGAACAAGTGCATCGTGATACCGCTGGTGATGGTTTGTGCCCTGGTTTACGGCACCTATGCAAAGGCCCAGGAAATGACGATTGAAAAACAACTCACCTTCGCCTGCCAGTCCCACTGGCTGGATAATAACGACAATTTTTCCGCTGATGGCCGTTACCTTTGTTACGACACCCGGGAAAGCGTCGGGCTTGGAATAGACAACGGGCAGACCATTGAAGTGCTGGAGTTGGAAACCGGCCGTTCCATCATCGTGTATAAACCGGACAGGACCGTGGTGGGGGAGACGCCGGCGCCGGGGGTGGGCGCGGTTTCTTTCAACCTGGCGTCCAATGAAATGGCCTTTATTCACGGCCCGCTGGTGGAGGAGGTACCCCTTCGCGGGGCCTACGGGAAACCGAACCGTAATGGCGCCTGTGTGCGCCTGGATGGAAGCGTGGTCGAACGGGAAGGGGCCTTGCATATGCTGAAGGAGGGTCGCTATTCCTTTTCCTGGCTGGACTGCCGCGATGTGGAAACAAACCGGGACACCTTGCCCGGAGCACACCGGGGCGGCACCCATCGTCACGAGTTTTGCCTGTCAGGTGCACGCATCGGGTTTACTTATGATGACTTTCTGCTTCCCCAATATGACCGGACGATTGGATACATGGAACCTCACGCAAAGGCCCCGAAGCCGGCGGGCCACTATTTCGCGGTGCTGATTCCGGTCAAGCCGAAAGACACGTCCAAACCGGGCGAACTGGAAAAAGCCTATGGCGATTCCTGGGTCGACCCGGCCGGAACCATGCGGGCCTTTATCGGCAAGGTGCGCAATCCCGACGGAATCACCTATGAAGAGTCGCTTTTCGTTGTGGACATCCCCTTGAATATCGACATCACCACCGCCAATTCCGGAAACGCATCCCGCTATCCGGCGCCGCCCGCGGGCCTCAACGTGCGTCGGCTGACCCATGACTGGGCGGGCGGCATCGTTCGCGGTGCGCCGGACGGAAAACGAATCGCCTATTACGGCAAGGACAAAGAAGGACGCACCCAGGTGTTTATTATCAACGCAAACGGTTCCGATAAGGCGGACGATACCGCTATGCACCCGAAGCAGGCGACATTTTTGGAGGAAGGCACGGAAGCGGGATTGCGGTGGTTCCCTTCGGGAGATGCCCTTCTCTCTGTCAGCGACAGCGGCCTTGTCGTGACCAGCGTCCGGGACGGGGACACTTTCGGGAAGTCTGTTTTTCTCACCCCCAAAGGGGACGGGAAGGACCGTCACGCTCCGGTTATCTCACCCGACGGGAAACGGATTGCCTATAACTGCCCTGTTGAAACCACGGACAAGGACGGGCATGTTTGTAAAAATTATGCGGGGCTGGACTTCATCCAAATTTTTATGATGGCGTTACCCCAATCTCCCGCGGAAATGTTTCAGTCGCGCTAATACCGGCCGTGTATGGCTGGTTCTACAGGCCTGCAAACAGCGCCGGATAATAGTTTTTCACAAGGTCTTTCCATTGATATTTTTCCAGGGCGCGCATGCGCCCCGCCTCTCCCAGGCTGCGCCGTTTTTCCGGTTCCCGAAGCAACACCTCCAGACGGGCGGCCAACTGGGCGGCATCGCCGCTGTCGAAAAGCAGGCCAGTCGTATCATGGACTACGATATCCTGCAGTCCTCCTATCCGTGTGGCGCAGACAGGCAGTCCGGTGGCCATGGCCTCCAGGGCCACAATCCCGAACGGTTCTTCCCAGATGCTGGGTACAACGCAGATGTCCGCCTCCTGGTAGGCCCGGGGCATGGTTTCATAGTCCAATTTTCCCACAGCACGCAGCCATGCCGGCCCCGAATGGCCTGCCGGAAGCGTGGCCCGTAGCTCGAAATCGAGTCCTTTTTCCGCAAGCATGCCCGCCGCTTCCATCAGCACGGGAAAGCCCTTGGCCGGGTCTTCCACACGGCCGGGCATGAATAGGACCGGTTTGACCGATTCGGTCTTGGCGGATACGGGCATGAAGCGTTCTCCATCCACGCCGTGGGGAATGACATGGATGTTTCCGCATAGCCACTGGACCTGTTCGCGCATACGCTCAGTTGTGATAATGATGCCGCGCAATTGTTTCATGGCGGTGATGAAACGCGTGTAGTAGTCGGCGGACCATGCTTTTGCCGCCAGATATTCCTGCGTCCATGCCGTGCTCGAGTCGCTCCGAATAAAGCCGGAAAGATGCGCCGCGGCGCACCGACGGCATTCCTCCGGTGTGTTCGCATAAGCCCGCGTGCAGGGAGCACCATCGCGGAAGCGCAAAATATCCTTGTGGCATGCGGTCTCATGGGCGTAACATCTGGAAATGACGGGATAAGACGAAAGTGCGTGAATGAGGGGGGGCTTCAGGAAGTATCCCTGCGTCAAGAAAACCGCATCCGGACAAAACTGCCGCATGGCGTCCTGGAAGCGCGATACGACCGAAGCCGCCGTAAATTCATCTTGGGAGAAATCAAGCCGCGAGGAGGGAAATGGAAGATTTGACGGCGTCGCCCGGCCCCGTTCCCAGCCGGAGTGTTCCCTCGCGAAAAAGACATGTATGTCATAACCCAGCCTGTACAGTTCCCGTGCCACGTAATATACGTCGACATCCGCGCCCCCGTGGGGCGGCCAGGAAAAAAGCAGGTCTATCAGGGCGATGCGCATTTGTAAAGAAATCCCTTTCCGGAATTGTGTCCCGTCAATACCATGTCATATTGAATGAACCGCGTTCAAGCCTGTTACCGTGCTGTTTTGCGCTTTTGTTTCCTTTTCTGCTTGGTGTATAATTGAAATAGGTGATATCCAAGGGCTGGGTTGTCACCATAAGGTTTCAGGGCTGATGTACCAAGGCTGCGCTATGTCTTTGTCTTGCCGTATCGCGGCATCTTGGGAGTGGAGCATGCGAAGTCTCGCTGAAATTATAGCGGTGTATTTTCCGGTTGCACTGTTGATGTGGAACGCCATGCCTGCGCGACGGACCGCGCCCGGCGATTGCCGTATTTCTTTCAAACAGCGTACCGCGCTGCTTTCGAAGGGAGTCGTTGGTATCGCCCGATTTTTCTGGACACTGCCGACAGCCAAACCGTTACGCTGTAGCTTGCCTGGGTGCAGCGCCGCATACTCCCATATTGCCGGGGAGGAATCGTCATGATTACGGTAATTAATTTGCTCGTTTTGAGTTTGTCTTCGGCGATGGTGGGGCTCTTCGGACGGGCGCTCCTGCTGGACCTGGGTATTATCAGAGGGTTTCATGCGGGTATCTGGGCATGTGTCGTGATTGCCTCCGTTTTCGCGTTGTCTCAGCTGCTCTTTCGCGTGTTCCTGTTGCTCCTCAAACCCACCCGCGCCATCAGCCTGGATGTGAGTGAAATCCTCGCGTATGCCTCCGCCCTGGTTCTGGTGCCCTCCCTGCTGGGAGTCCGTTTCCCTGTCCCGTATGAGACGTTGGAAAAATTGGAGCCTCTGGCCCATGCCGCCGTCTTTGCCGTGCTATTCGGACTTTTCCGGCTCATGTCTTTTTTTGCAGCCGTTTATGGTGAAAAAGCGAATCGGTCCGTTGTGGCATGGTGGGCGGCTTATGCCGGTATTGTTGCAATACTAGCGCCTTTCAGCCTCTATAACTACCTCGATGCCGTGGCGGTCAAGCGCGAGATTATCATGGGTGAGACGGTGGATTTTGCCGTGGATAACACCTATGCGACCGCATGCGCCATCCCGGAAAACAAGCGGGTCATCATGCCCATGGACGCCAGGGAAGGCGATCATCTGGCGTTTGTATGCGCGCCGAAGCCGGATAAGGAGGATTTCCCCGAGGTTGTATATGTGGTGCTTGAAAGCTATGACCGGATCCTGACTTCCCATGAGAATCCCAAGGAGGTTGTCCCCACATCCCGCTTGACGCGAACCCTTTCCTTTTCCGGTGAAGGGTGGACGCCGTTGACTGTTCCTGTCGCTGAATTACCGGCGGAGACTGTTTGTATCACCCTCTCCTGGACCCCGGATGATCCGGACGGATTCCGCTCGCGTTATGGCTTGATGCCCGGTGAGGAACAGGGATATGCAATGATGGTCAGTGGACCATGGGCGCAACGTGTCTCGCAAGGGAGAACCAAACCCAGCGTGGTCGTCATTCTGGCGGAGGGTTTAGGTGCGGAGCATATGAGCCTCTACGGCTACGACCGTGAGACTACGCCGAATCTGGCCCGGCACGCGGCGGGCATGATTATGTGCGAAGAAGCGTATACCTCCACGCCGGAGACTCCCGGAGCCGCCATGAGCCTGTTGACCGGCCTGAATCCGCTTGCGCACGGTTACTACGCGTCTTCCAGCGGGCCCTTGCCCGGGAAAGTGCTTACTATCGCGGAACTGATGCGGAACCAGGGATACTTTACGGTGGCATACACCGAAGGACGCGGCATGGAAAAGCGGGACTTGGTTTTCGGGTCGGGCTTTGAAAGAGGATTCATACTTTTCGACGACTATTATCCGCTTGAACTGCGCGCGGAGCAATTTGCGGACAGTCGTGAACCAAGAAGCCTGGTACCGGCGGGCGCCAGGGTTACCTTGGGAAAGGCGGGGGACTGGATTGAGGCAAACCCCGACCTGCAATATTTCGTCTTCATACGCTTAGGCGAACTTGGCACTCCACGTTACTTGTCCAGGTATGGCAATGGATTCATGAAGCGAACCGGCAGGTCTTCTCCCATGGATGTTTATGATACCGCAATTACGTACCTTGACCTTCAGCTGGGCCTGTTTCTGGACCGTCTCGCGGGTTTGCCGGAGGACCGGCAACCTATCCTGCTCATCACCTCTACCAATGGCTATGAATTTTTTGAACCGGGACGCGGGGCATGGCGACGGAGCGGCGAGGCAAAAAGAAACCTGTACGAGTGTGCCTTGCGCGTTCCCATGCTGATCCGCATTCCCGGGTGTGACGGCAGGACCAACAGAACGCCCGCCTCCCTGCTGGACGTGGCGCCCACCCTGGCTGCGCTCACGGGAATGCCTCTGCCCTACCGGACCGAGGGTCAGAATGTGCTTGAGGATTCCAGGGCCCGGGAGATTGTTTCCATTATGGGAGACCCCATCGCCCAGTCCATGCGTTCGGGTAAGTGGCGTTTCACCTGGCAGACAGGCCTGTCCAGTAAATCCTTGGAACGCGTGGATGAAGCGTCCGTTATCGAATTTATTGATATCGCCCGGTACCGGGATAACGAAATTATACAAGACAATGTCTGGCGCGAACCGCAACTCGTTGATGCCTTTAAGAGCCAGTTAAGCACCGTCCTGCGCGATTCCCGCTTTGGAAATACGGTGCTTACCATGGTTCCCGGCAGAGTGCCCTCCCTGTAGAAAATTCAGAAGAAATCCTTTGCCCCTTCAGCATTTTGAATCCTGACTCCTGGTGGAAAGGTGGACCTCAACGCATGTCCATTCCGATATTTCGGAGGGTTACGGGGTGCTTAAAAAAACAAGAAAGGGGAAGAGGGGGGGGCTTCATTGAATCTTCATGGAACTTGGGTCCCGGGAAGGCCTGCCGGGAGTTGGTAACTGTACAAGTGAGAGCCACTGCCGAAATAAAGGCGGCCGTCAAGGATGTCGCCACCGCATATGATCGGCACCGGAGATTCCGCTAACAGGGTAATGTCATGGAGTTCTATGTCCACCTTGGCAACGCCCTTGGTAAAAAGCATGTATAGCGTTCCATCCGGTCCTTGTGTGAACACGCGAGGCCCCTGCTGATAGCAGGTGGGACCCAGGTGCGCGGCTGTATCCTCTTCGTGAAGGACTTTCCGCTGGATAGGGTCAAAGACGAAGAAATGTCGACGGTCCCCAATCCCAAATATCAAGCCGTTGGAGGTGGCGTGCAAGTCGGTATATTCCCGGATGCCGGGAAAAACAGCTTCATGCCACTCCACCTGCTTCGTTCCCAGGTCCATGATATAAAGCTCCGCTACAGTTGCCTTTGTTTCCCCGCC
>JAKJCY010000093.1 GCA_022706235.1 Candidatus Hydrogenedentota bacterium
TGCAGCCGCTATTTTCATTCTGGAAACCATGCCAGGCTCCTTATGAAAACGATGTGAACCAAAAGTCGAGTTCAACGCTTTGCTTAAAAGCAGAACAATAGAAGGTTGCTACCCTCCAGCATCAAGGAGCCCTATTTCAGCCTTCATCCTTCAATTCGTCCTGGCGACGCGGAAGCCCGTGCTGGAGCCCACGGAATGCTGGGTGTCGTAGTCGCGGAATGCTGAACGGAGATACTTGGGATGAAACCACTTCCACGCACCACCCCGTATGACGAAGAATTCGTCCCTGGGCGTGCACACCCACGCACTGCCATCACTCGGCGCACCAATATATTGATAGTGCCAATCATCTTCACACATCTCTTCAACATTGCCGCTCATATCAAACAATCCGAACCCATTGGGCAGCTTCAAACCCACCACATGCGCGTATTCTTCGCCGACGCTGACGGTATTTGAATGCCGCCAGCAGTAGTCATTACCCCAGCCATAAGAACGGTCGTCGCCCCAGTAGAACCGCGTGGTGGTCCTAGCACGGCAGGCATATTCCCACTCCGCCTCCGTCGGCAAGCGAAAACTTTTTTCCGTATGGGCGTTTAACACCGTAATAAAAGACTTGACATCGTTCCACGACACAAACACCGCCGGACTGTCCGGGTCATCGATCCATTCACTACGTCCCGACCACGGTGTTGTTCCCATCACAGCCGTCCACTGCCCCTTCGTTACCTCGTACTTGCCCATCCAAAACCCCGGCACTGTCACGGGATGCTGCGGGTCTTCACGGCCGTCACTTTGTTCTTCACCCGGGTAGCGCCCCATCAGGAAGGCGCCACCGGGTATCCAGACCATCTCCAATGGCACATCGCCGGGAAGGAGGATGGTTTCGGTTTCCGGTTGGCTTTGGGCGCTTTGCGTTACGGTGACGTAGCGTGGACTGCCGTCACACGCACCCTGCGCGGCAACTTGAATAATCCCCGTTCGCTGCGAAGAGGTGGTATTGGGTGCCACACTATAGGATATCGTACCCGCGTTGATACCGGAATTGCCCGCGGTGATTTGGAGCCAGCCGCCGCCCGAGGTAACCTCGGCATTCCAGTGCAAGTAGCCGCTGCCGCTATTGCTCACAGCGAGTTGGGCGCTGCCCCCTTCCGGACCCGCCGTGGGCGCAAGGGGCTCCACCGTAAGCATGGGCGTCCCGCAGCCCAGGGGCCACTCCCTGCGCCACATCGGATAACGCGGGAGGTTATAGAAACAGGAGAGTTGTTCCATGTCCAGAATGTTCATGGCCACGCCGAATTCGGCGTCCAGCCCCAGCGCCATATAAAAAGGACATTCTCCGGGCGGCGGTGGCGCCACATAGCCCACTTCACCATAAGGGACGAGACCGAAGACAGGCCCGCCCACCGTGTACAGTTCGATAAACACCTCCGGCTTGATGAACAACTCCAGTGCGGCGGCACCCTCATGGCTGGCCACGGGAAGGTGGGGATTAAAAACGATCAGGTCTATGGAACTCAGGTTGGTCCATCTGCCGTCATCGAACTCGGCCCCGATCCTGACCGACGGGTGATAGTCAAAACCGGTCTGCAGGGTCATGGGCCGGGAAAAATTGCGCTCATAGCCCGCTTTCAACCTGAACTTGACTTCGCCGTGGACCGGCAGCGGCGGCAGCGGCGGCGGCAGCGGCAACACAAAGTAAAAGGGATAAGACGGGATGTGCAACTCCGGATAGATCTCTGAAAGGTCCACCGACAGGGAATAGGAACCGGCGACGGTGGCCTCAGCCTCCCACTCGTAATTCAGGTCCAGCGCGCCCCGGGCCGCGATACGCGCATAGGTCAGACCCTGCAAAAGGTTGAAATTCAGGGCAAAGTCGTAGGTGGGCGTGAAGACAATGCTGCCTTCGGTCAATGTCAGGTTGCAGCCCGGGTCCCCGCCCGCGGCAGACAGACTGATCCCTCCCAGGGAAATACCCACACTGCCTTTCTCGTAGTTCACGCGGCCCAGTCCCTGGAAATGTTCCGCGGGAATTTCCACCGAGAAGACCATGCTGCCTTCGTCCAGCAACTGCGCCAGGCCCACGGGTTCCGTGGCGCAACGATAGTAACCGCCTTCGGGGAGGACACTGGTCAAACGCACCAGCCGCCCGCCGAGCGCCGCGTTGAGCACCACCATGCCCGGCGCGGGCGCCATGGCGCTTTGCAGCAAAATCGTTTCACCGTCGTCTTCGAGGACAACAATACCGCCCTTGTCCACGCCGGCAATCAGGGCCCCGGGATTCAGGACCGCCTTCTCGCTGATGCCCAGGTAGGAATGGAGACCCGCGTTGTTTTCCGTGTGCGGGTCCGCTTCGCTGGACACCTCCACGCCAATGGCGTTCCGGCCTTCTTCCACCAGACGCGCCAATGACAAGGTGGCCTTCGCCCCCGGCGCCAGGGTGTCCACGGCCTCTTCGTGGGAAACAACATCGTTTATTTGCCAGGTCGCCAAAAAGGACGGCGCGGCGCTCTCGCCAAGGTTGACTATCTCGAATACGTTGAAGACAAGCGTGCCCGGGTCAAAGGCCAGTCCCTCTGTTTGCGTATCGCTTTCCAGGTCAAACACACCATTAGCATTCGCATCCAAAAAAAGTCGCTGCCCGAATACCACCAAGTCCGCAGCCAAGGCTTCGCCTTCCCCTTCCGCAACCGTTGGAAAGGCCCAGCACAGGGGCGGTGTTTCTTCCGGGTTGTAACTATAAGATTCCCCTTTCCGCCAAACATAGGCCGCGCGGATGGCGTAGGTCATCGGATTGGCCCCTTGCTGCCACCCGGCCAGGTAGGCAATCGCTTCGCTCATCGACAAGTACCAGTCTTCATTCCCATCGGCAGGATGATACGAAGGCGGCGCCTCGCCCTCAGTCCCGTTTGTTGCAAACGAATCCATGGCGCCGAACATCATAAAGAACACCGGGATTGGAAACGCCGAAGCCGCAAGCGTTATGCCTATAAGTGCTGCAGCCGCTATTTTCATTCTGGAAACCATGGCCAATCTCCTTTTAAAAGAGCCGTAAACCCCAAAATATGTACATTGCTAGTATAGTTCATTTCTTTGTCTACGTCAACTCTTCGGCTCTTTTCTTACATCAAGAATAGTATAAGCCCTCAATCCTCCAGAATAGAGACCTAGTAGCATATATTTTTCATTATTCTTAATTTATCCTTCATGCCTCCCCTTTCCCCCAATGTCGTTGGAAACTGTTGGACTAAACGGCTTCGCCGTGGATATTCTTTACCGTGTCCGCAAAAATGGTCTACTAACCAGTACCGCCGGTATTACTGCGGGCGGCCGGAGATACGCGCCTGCAAGTGTTCCACAGACCTGCCAAAGCCCTCCAGGGTGACTTCCTCCAGGGGGAAGAAGAATGCCCGGGCGTCCTCAATGTCCACCCGATCTCCCGGCTGGCGGTCACGGTTTTCCCTGGTTCCCAAATTCCTATTTGGGAACCAAGGCTAACCTGGCCGTAAAAAAACTATTCAATCGTCTCGTCGTATAGGGCGTTATATGCGACAGCGGGCGCTTCCCTTGCCTCACCCTTCCTAACCACCGTCATTTTCGATAGCATGGAGACCATCCGAAGCAGAAGTAGTTTCCCGGGCGCAATGGCCTCCGACGTCACGATGCCACATGCAACGATAACATCCAATGTCGCGGCACTTTCCATCGCACTGCCCCGGGCGATTTCAAAGAATCGTTTGCGCTCCGCATCCGAGTGTTTTCCGTTCCCTTCGGCAATATTCAGCACAACGGATTGGCTGGAACGAATCAACTGATCCCGTGTACTGCGATATTCTCCCTTCAATTCTTTAGCAAGCGCTGCGGCAAAAGCGACAAACTCCAAGCCCGCCTGGTAAACATGCAGCTTCTCGTGGTCAAAAGTCGTGGTGCCGTTAGCCTTGAGGTAATCAGACATTATTGCAACCTTCCATGCAACCGTGCATCTTGTTCTCGTGATTCGTAATCGCTAAATTAGCATAACACCTTTTGATTATGAGCACAAAGTACAAGCACAAAGAACGAGGCGGGCTTTCGTAATCGTGGGTCGTAATCGTAACTCGTAATCGAAGCGCTCGCGTAATCGCTTTCGAGTACGAGCACGAGCACGAAGAACGCGTTCCCGGGTTCGTTATCGTGATTCGTAATCGTATCGCGGACGGAATTTCTTTCGAGTACGAGTACGAGCACGAGCACGACGGACGCGTTCCCGCGCTCGTTATCGTAATTCGTAATCGTGACTCGTAATCGAATCGATGGCGTAATCCCGTTCGAGTACGAGTACGAGCACGAGCACGAGGGACACGTTTCCGGGTTCGTTATCGTGAATCGCAATCGTGACTCGTAATCGGAACCCTAATTTACCATCTATTTCTCTTTAACAAATTCATCCTTAACGTTGCCGTCAATGTCGTAGGCGCGGTAGGTCAGCCGGTGGCCGCCCAGTTGGATATCCAGCACCTGATACGTCGGCGTATCCACAAAGCCGACCGCTGTGTAGCTGTGCTCACTTTGATCGTACAACTTTGTGCCGGATACGGAAACGACATAGATGGTGCCTTCGGCGGGGCTTTCCACGGGCATGTCGGCCTTCATGGGGCCGGTGCGGAGGTAGGCATGGTCATGACCCTGCAATACCAGGTCCACGTGATGCCGGTCAAACACGGGCAGCCAGGCGTCGCGCAGCCAGACATTATCCCGGCCGGGACCGGAACTGTAGAGGGGGTGGTGCATCATGACGAATTTCCAGACGGCGTCGCTGTCGCCCAGGGTGGTGTCCAGCCATTCCGTATGAGTTTCGGGCGGCAGGTTGGAGTCCAGCACGACGAAAAGGGCATTACCGTATTCAAAACTGTAGGCCTGTTTGGCGGGCACGGATTCGGGACCGTTTTCCCGCAGGTGGAACATGGCGCGGTAGAGGTCGGGCGGACCGCCGTGATACTCATGGTTGCCCACGGCAGGCACCACCACGCGCCGGTCAAACACGTCGCGGGCATGGTGAAACAGGGCGTCCCATTCATTCCGGTCATTGCCGCGATTCACATTATCTCCGGCCAGCAGGTAGAAAGCGGCATCGGGCCGTTCCCGGAACGCGCGCTCCAGCAGGCTTTCCCAGCGCGGGAAGCCCAGCTGCACGTCGCCCATATAGACAAAAGAAAAGGGTTCGGGCGTTTCCGGGGCGGTGGTGAATTCGGCCAGTTCCGTCCAGCCGTTCTCCGTGCCGTCGCCGACCGCATAGACATAGGTGGTTCCGGGTTCGAGGTCCGTCAAGGTCGCGGTATGGGTATACAGTTCCGGCTGATTGACCACACTGGGGGTCTTCACCAAGGTGGATTCCGCCGCCACGAGGGTCGGCGTTCCGGGCGTAAAGGTGTTATGGTCGGCAGTGTTCAGGTAGGCGACCGCGCCCTTAGTCGTTTCCACGCTCGTGCGCCACTGTATGCCCTGCGTTGTTTTCGGACAACCGCTCCACGTCAGCACAATATTGTCCGCCTGGGCGGTAGCGGGATATTCCGTTTCCGTGAAATAATCCAATAGCCGCGTGGTCCGACGCCAGGCGATATCCACCTGTACCAGCGTGGCCCCCGCCAGTTCTTCGGGTACCCGTTCGAGCGGGTCCCAGTCAGGAAGCGGATAGGGTTTCGCGCCCTCTTCAAAGACGGTGGTTTGCAGACATGCGGGCTGCAGGTTGGTTATCTCCAGCACCTCTCCTTCCCGGGCGGCTTTCACAGCCACAAAGTAATGCAGGTAGTCGCCGGAGAAGGAGTTAACGCCGAGGCCGACCAGGCCCGCCTCAAAGTCCCGCGCGTAGGCGACAAAAGGCTCTCCATCGCAAAGCACCTCAAGCCCGGTGCTTTCAAAGCCCCGTTCCTGGATCCAAAAGGGCTCGGAAGGAACCGGCTCGCCAAATCGTTTATCGTGCAGCACATAAACACGAACCGGCACATTTACAATGAATCGGATATGGGCCGTGCCCAGCGCCACGCGCTCCGCGTCCGTGAGCTCCGCCGTCACCGTTTCCGGGGTCATCGCGTTTAATTGTTCCAGCGTATACGTGCCCGCCAACCGCTGGCGTGCGCTGTCCAGCGCATCCGCCACTGAAATTGGCTCTCCCACAGCTGAACCAAGCGATACCAGACAAAGGGCAATAAGAACGAACAACACAACGGATTTAACTGTAACTTTCATAGTAAGAAACTCCTTAATCTTCTTGAAAAAAAAGCACCTATTCGCTTTTCACTCCAATACCCATTGTTACGGATAAGACCGACTCGAAACAAGGGCGTGAAATACCGTATCCTGTTTGTTACAATGCAACGTAAAGCAGAGATTTAGTATGCATACTTTCTTTACCACGATCAGCGGCGCCGCAAGCATCTCCAACGCGGTATGCGCTGTTATCTTCCTTGCATCTTTATCGTATTTCGGCTGTTCGCCCCCCATACCAGAGGAAACGCCGTCTACCCCCACACCGGCCCCCGTGCAGAAAACCATCCCGACTCCGGAAGTATCGACCGTAGCGCATGGGACTCCTGCGGACCACCCCAATATTATCTGGGTCATCCTCGATGCCTGCCGCCCGGATTTTTCCTGTTACGGGTATGATCGGCCCACATCGCCGACGATAGATGCCCTGGCCGCAGAGGGAGCGCTTTTTGAATCTCATTACACCCAGGGCCTGTGGACCAAACTTTCCGTGCCCACCTATATGACAGGCCGCTATTACCCGGTATCCTGTTTGGATTTCATTGATTACGGCAGCAATGCGAACTGCCCCCGGGAAGTGCCGCCGGGCGAACTGTTGTTGCCGGAGATACTGAAGGCAAACGGCTATCATACCGTGCTGGTTTCCGCGCAGGTGTATATCACGCCAAGAAGCCGCCTGTACAAAGCCTTTGACGAAAGTTACGCGGTGCAACCGGCCGCAGGAGCCGCCTACGCGGATTTTGAAGCGCTAAACCAGGTAATCCTGCGCAAGCTGGCGGAACCGCGTGACAAGCCGTTCTTCCTGTATGTTCACGCCATGGACACCCATTTTCCGCATGTACTGAAATCACCCTACGACCGGTGGATAGATCCGGAGCACATCAGCGCCACGATTCAGAACGGCCAGCCGCTGCAAAAGACCGGGAGTCAGTTTACAAAAGAAGACCGGAATCTGCTTCGCGGCATGCATGACGGGTCCATCCTGTACGCGGACCAGGCCATCGGCGTCATTGTCAAGGCGTTGAAAGAACAGGGGCTGTATGAAAATACGCTCCTGCTGATAGGAGCGGACCATGGCGATGCACTCGGTGAAGACGGCACGAGCTGGGGCCATGAAGTCACCTTCGACGCGGTCACGCATGTTCCCTTTATGCTTACGGGGCCTGGCATCCCCAAAGGCATGCAGGTATCCACCTTTACCCAGAATGTGGACATTGTTCCCACCTTGATTGAGCTGCTTCAACTCGATACCACGGCCCGGCCGGAAGGTAAAAGTCTGCTACCGCTGCTTCGGGGAGAGACTGATTCACTTCACGAGTATGTGTTTACCCGGTGGTACAGCCGGGGCTATGATAATCCCAACGGTTATATTATCCGCAACAAAACCCACAAATATGAGTATGATCCCATGGATGGTCACGAAGCCCTGTATCTCGCACCGGACACGGTCGCCGGACGCGTACCCTGTCTGGACACTCAACCCGAAACCGCAGGGCGGTTCCGCGAACTTCGAAGCGCCGTTTTCGAGCCCCTGTGGCAGGCGTATGACCGACAGCCAAAACTGTATCATGATGTCCGCTTTAACGAAGCGTTTCTGGGCGGCATGCCCAATCCGCCGGAAACGATCCGGATTTTTAAGGGCAACCGGCCGGACGCGGACACCCCTCTGGACGGCGCGTGGATTCTCATGAACGACCTGCTCTGGGCGGCACCCTGGACAGAAGCCCCTGCGCCGCTGATCCTCCGGCATCAGGTGCCGCCGGGACGTTACCTGTTGACCTTGCTGTTGCTATCCGCCGGAGATATTCTCGGCCATCCCGCGTCCATGGTGCGCATCAAACCGGCCGGGGAAGAGGCTTTCCGGGAGGTGGTACTCGCGCCGGGAAAAGATGCTTCCGAGCGGCTCCCCCTGGTGGAGGCCGGGTACGTGGACCTACCCAACGGCGTCTTTGAAATGACCCTCAGCCCGGGCGATCCACCCTACTGGAGCGCCATAGGAGGTTTCCGGCTCACGGCGGCGGAAACGGTGGAACCCGCATCCAACATGCCGGACCAGCAACAGACCCTGGACCAGCTGCGCGCGCTGGGATATCTGTAATCTGGCATCACATTGTCAAACCTGGTCCGACCCTGTCCGGCACGGTGAGGCTCTCTGGCACCTATGATTTATCCCGTATATCATAGGCCATGAGCGCATCCCCATGCCGGATATACAGCACACCGTTCGCGATAGCCGGATGCGCCCAGTGCCGCCCGTTGCCTTCGGTTACCCGAAACTGACCGGCATGCTGGAACGCTTCCGGGTCGGCCTTCACCAGGTGGACGATGCCACGCGAAGGGCCTTCGTAAATATACAGCATGCCGTCGGCATATTCCACAACCCCCTGGCGGACTTCTTTTGATTTCCACATGACCTTGCCGGTCTTCATTTCAATGCAGACCAGGTGATTGCCGCGCATGTGGCTCGTCCCGTACAGATGGCCCTCGTGCAGCACCACGCCGTGATGCTGGCAGTCCAGCAGATTATCCTGCCAGGCCTTTTCATAGGAAGACCCATCTTCGGATAGACGCACGGCGCCGCTTTCGGCTTCGTAGCCGCCGGTATAATAGACAAGGCCGTCCATGTACACCGGGGTCACCGCATGAATACCATCGCGCGTGGGATGCTCCATCTTCCAGAGAAACGTGCCGTCCTCCGCATCGGCGCACACCAGGTAATTGGCGGTTTCCGTGAACAACAGCCGACGACCGTTATGGGTATAGATGATGGGCGCGCAGTAGGACGCCGGATCACTGAAGCCTTTCGTCGTCCAAATTGTCTCGCCGGTGTGCTTGTCCAGCGCGGCCAGGCCCGCGTCCGGACCGCCCGGTGTACAGATGACGCGGTCGCCGTCCACCAGCAGTGACTCTGCGAGGGTGTACATGATGTTCTCACCGGAGAACCGCTCCAGGATATTAACGCTCCACTTCTTTTCCCCGGAGGGAATATGCAGGCAATAGACCTCGCCCAACCCGGATAGCATGTACAGGAAGTCCCCGTCAACAGTGGGCGTGGACCGCGGACCGGGCGCCTGGGTGTCCTCCGTTTCCGGACCCACAGGAATAGAGCGTTCTATCACCCCGTCCAGATTCAGGATGAATATTCCCGCCGTTGTCTCGTCCACCATGCCCGGAATATAAATCTTACCGCCCGCAACGGAAGGCGAAGAATACCCGTCACCCAGGCCTGTGGCCACCCATGACAGCGTAGGACCGTTCTCGGGCCACGTTTTCAAGAGACCCTGCTCGTCAAAACGCCCGTCCCGATAGGGTCCCCGAAACCGGGGAGACTCCCCCGCGACAGCCATAGACTCAAGACACAGACATAGCGCAATACCTACGACGGCTTTATGCATTTTAAACGCCTTGTTTTGTTTAGATTTTTTTCTCCCACCCCGAACCACGCTTGAAAGCATACACAATGGTGAGGAACGAATCAAGGCGTGGCGCAATCCAGGCCCCACCCGGAACGACACCGGTCACAGGTCTTGCGGAGGCGTTTCTTCCTCTTTGTCCTCTGCAGCAAGCATGATAAAGATATCCGATACAAGTTCCTTGCCGGCCATGCGGTTGATGCGCCGCAGGAGATCCCACTTGATATAGCTGAGTTTATGCATCCACACGGCGCTTTCCGCGGTCACGCGCAAGATGCCGTCTTTGACGTTGTGGGCCTTGCAGTGCGCGGCAATATTCTTACCGGCAAGTTCCTCCCAATGTTCCCAGATTTTCGCCTGTTCCAGGTTCAAGCCGAGCGGAGTCGTCTGCGCCATTTGTGCCAGGATATCGGCGATATGTTCGGGCTTATTTTTTTTCAAGCCGGCCCCCTTCGATATGGAAATGTTGCATATCCTCCGGGCTGATTGCAGGCAATTGCTCCGGATGCGCCGTGGTGATAAGTGCCTGGGCTTCGTCGGGAATGGCGGAGAAGAGACGGGCGGCGCGACCGCTGTCCAGTTCCGCGAGGGCCTCATCGAGAAGCACCACGGGATATTCGCCCATGCGCCGCAGTGTGAGTTCCACTTCCGCCAGTTTAAGTACGAGCGCGGCACTCTTCTGCTGGCCCTGGGATCCGTAATTGCGTGCCTCTTTGCCGGAAATGCGGATTTCCATGTCGTCGCGGTGGGGACCGCGTCCCGTGGTTTTTCGTTGGAGATCGCCGTTACGTGTTTCGCCAAGCACCCGGGCGATGTTCTCGGGATCGGCAATGTCGGGTTTATACACCAGTTCCAGAGGTTCCTCTTCTACGATACGCCCATACAAGGTTGCGGCGATATCGGACAGTTCCCGCACGCAGGCGTCGCGCTCCGTGACCAAAATCTTCCCATGAACCGCCAGTTGGCTCTCCCAGGGCGCCAGCAATTCCGGGTCCGCGCACTGGCGCCGCAACAGTTCATTACGCTGGCGCAACGCCTGCCGGTACCGTTGCAGCGCGCGCAGGTACGGGGGCATCATCTGCGACAGTTGCAGGTCAAGATATAGGCGTCGGCCGGAAGCGGCGCCTTTTACCAGGACGATATCCTCAGGGGCGAAAAAGGTGACACATATCTTGCCCAACACGTCACTGAGACGGGTTTGGGGAATACCACTGACTTTAAATCGCTTGGCGTATCGCCACCAGTTCGCTTCGATGTACACGGGCGCACCTGCGACGCTGCAGGCGTCGATCCGGATGTGAAATTCGCTGGTGCCATATCGGGCCAGTTCGTCATCTGAAGAGGTGCGGTGGCTGCGCGTCGTTGCAGCGTAAAGGATCGCTTCCAGCATCGAAGTTTTGCCTTGCGCATTCGCTCCTGAAAGAAGCGTAAACCGAGGCCCTGGTATGAAGTCCATATCTTTCAGGCCGCGGAACTGGCCGCATTGTACTCTGGTCAATCGCATTCAGGCACTCCTGGTCCCGACACCGTCCCCCCGGGACGTTCACATGTTCTGCAACATGGATACAGCATCGCACAGGCCCCCGGGGGTTGCGCCATGGCGGTGCCTGTCCAAGCAGTGTTGTCAGGCCGTGTCCGCATCCGAGGCCTCTTGCGCATCGAAGTCGCTCTTCTGTATACCGAGCTTTTGGCAGGCATATTCGCGCAACCGGTACTTTTGGATTTTACCGTTGGCCGTCAAAGGAAATTCCTCCACAAAAAACACATGCTTTGGCGTCTTGTACCGGGCGATGCGTTCACGGGCGAAATCGCGCACATCCTCTTCGGTAATATCTGCGCCGTCCCTGGGTATCACAAACGCGCCGATGACTTCCCCGAAATGCGGATCGGGCACCCCGGCCACCTGCACATCCTTGATGCCCGGCATGGTGTGATAAAATTCCTCGATTTCCCGGGGCGAGATATTTTCGCCGCCCCGGATAATCATATCCTTGCTGCGGCCCGTAATTCTGTAATATCCCTCTTCATCGAAAGTGGCCAGGTCGCCCGTATGAAGCCATCCTTCAGCATCCACCACGGTCGCGGTGGCCTCGGGCATGTTGTAATATCCCTTCATGACATTGTAGCCACGGCAGCACAATTCTCCCTGCTGATTGACGCCCAGTGTCCCGCCCGTTTCAGGGTCGATCACTTTCACTTCAATGGCAGGCAGCACCTTTCCCACCGTGCTGACGCGCCTCTCGGTCGGGTCGTCCGTGCTGGTCTGGCAGATCACCGGAGAACCTTCCGTCAGTCCGTAAGCGATGGTGATTTCCGCGCAGTGCATGTCGCTGATGACCCGTTTCATGATTTCCATGGGACAGGGAGACCCCGCCATGATGCCTGTGCGCAGGGAGGTCAGGTCAAAGATATCAAACATGGGATGGTTCAGTTCGGCGGTGAACATGGTCGGCACGCCGTACAGGGCGGTGCATTTCTCCTTCTGCACTGCCGCGAGCGCCAACAACGGGTCAAAGGTCTCCAGCATGACCAGGGTGCTTCCATGGGTCAGCGCCGCCATGACTCCCAGTACAATCCCGAAGCAATGAAACAGCGGCACGGGCAGGCACACCCGGTCCGCCTCGGTGAATTTCTGGCGTTCGCCGATATAGTACCCATTGTTCAGGATATTGCGATGGGTAAGCATCACCCCTTTCGGAAATCCTGTCGTGCCTGAAGTGTACTGCATGTTCACCACATCGTTGCATTGCACCGCATTCCGTATTTCCGTGATGGGGCCATCGGGCTGGTGTTCCCCCAGTTGAAACAATTCGGGGAGATTGTACATGCCCCGGTGTTTTTCCTGCCCGATAAAAATAACATTGCGCAGCTGGGGAAACGCCCCGCTGCGCAGGTCGCCGCGCGCCCGGGTGCGCAGTTCCGGAACCAGTTCATACAGGGTCTCCACATAATTGACGTCGCGGAAACCGTCCACCAGGGCCAGCGCCTTCATATCGGACTGCTTCAGCACATAGGCAAGCTCATGGCTTTTGTAGGCGGTGTTCACTGTGACCAGCACGATTCCGAGCTGGGCGGTGGCGAAGAACAGGGTTAGCCAGTCGGGCACATTACGCGCCCAGATTCCCAGGTGGTCTCCGGGACGCAGCCCGAGCGCCAGCAGCCCTTTCGCAAGACGCTCGGTTCGCGCTTCAAATTCCCGCCAGGTAAAATGCAGGCCCCGGTCTGGATAAATCATGCAGTCCCGGTCCGCATATCGTGCGGCCTGTTCCCGGAACAGGGCGCCAATGGTTGTTTCAGTGTATAACATGGGTGTCTCCACTTTCATGTCCCTCATCTGCGGCTTTCATGAATATCTGCCGTTGTGTCCTCCGGATGCCGCCCCTTGTCCAGCCGTTTCAGGTGGGCGCGCAACTGACGTTCCGCAAGCGGATATAAGGCAACAGGCGTATCGTCATAGGCCAGGGGCAGCAGTTCCTCCACGGTACGGAGGCCCGTTTCCAAAGCCTTCCTGATCTTTTCCTCCCGCCTCAGCCGGTGTTCCACCGTGGCGCGAAACAAGGCGGGGCCCGCCTCGGCTATCAGCGGCGCGCCATGACCGGGCACCGTCAAGGAGGGTTCCAGCGCGCTGAGCCGCGCGAGGCTTTTCAGGTAGAGGTCCATATCACCACCGGCATCGTTATCGATCATAATCGTCCCGGGATTTGCCACCATGTCGCCACACACCAGGGTGCGCGTGGTGCCCTCGAAAAAGCACAGGTGGCCCGGATGGTGTCCGGGCGTGTGCAGGCAGCGTATGCGCCAGGGGCGCACCCCGGCCAATTCGAGATACGCGCCATCGCGCAGAGGCCGCCCCCCCGGGAACTGGGACAAGGCTTCCGGGTGGCCGTGAATGGGAATGCCGTAATGTCCCGACAAGCCCGCCGCGAAGGCACAGTGATCGGGATGAGCGTGGGTAAGCAATATGGCCGTGGGCCTGCCACCGACCCCTTCGCAAATATCATCGAGATGCAATGAGAACCGCCGCCGCTCGGCTTCATCCTGGATGCCCGGATCGATTATGGCCAGTTCTGTCTCGCCGATGATGACACAGTTGGTATGCGTGGCGGGCGGCAGGGTATGCGCTTTGACGGGAACGATGTGTATACCGGCGGCGGGTTCAATGTAGTCGATAAGGGTGTCGGAGAATCCCGGTGTATGCCGCAGCCGTTCAAGCGCTTCCGCCAGGGGAAACGTGGCAAGGCGCTGTAATACGAAGGCCGGCGGCGTGGACAGGGTCATCTCACCCAGGCCGCGTTTCTCCAACGCCTGCTGCGGCGTCAGCCAGCACACTTCGGTAATCTCCTCCTCAGGCCCCATGGGCGATACGGGGAGGCAGGCCCTGCAACGGTACAGGAAATAACGGGTATCGAAACGCATGGGAGAAAAGGACGGAGTAATCCAGCGGCCGGCCGGAACGAAATCGGACGCATCGATATAAAACTTTTCCGCTTCCAGAAACGGCTCGAAGTGCTCAGGGTTCTGCAGGATTTCCCGTCTCGCCGGTCCGTATACCTCTTCGCGCCCGACCGCACCCCGCGCGAGAAGGACGCCCGTCTCCTCAAATACTTCCCGCGCGGCGGCGGTAAGATACCCGGCCGTCTCCTCATCCGGAGCGTTATGAACGCACCGCCCCGTGTCGAACCCGGAAACCCGGCCGCCCGGAAAGGCATGATGCCCGCCCATAAACGCCAGGGCATGATTGCGCCGCACGAACAAGACCGAGCCGCCCGATTCTTCATGCAGGATGACCACGGAGGCCTGCCGCGGCGTGGCGCCATCCGCACTGTTATAGGTCAACCAGGAAGCCATAATCGGTTTTATCATCCTTCCAAAAATCTAAAGTACAGACCCTATCGATCCTTGTCCCCGCAGTTCGGGCTGATTTTCGGGGGGGATGTCGGCTCTCCACCATCAAACGCGAGCGCCGCCCGCACCCCAATATTTTAAATCTATTGACCCTGCTGAGCGATAAGACAGCAGTAAAACGAATGTGCCGAAAAACCGCTCCGCTTCAGGACTGCGGCGGTGCGGCATCCGTTTCCGGCGGGGGCATATCCTGACCAGACGCGCCATTTTCCCGGCCTCGCGACAGGATACGGTCCCAATAGGCAAATACAATCCAGAGCATGAACGGCAGGGTCAGGAAAAACACGATGACGGCGGTGGGAATCTCGCTGACATGCAACAACGCTTCCTGAAATCGAAGGACAATAACGATAAAGAGCGCGTGAAAACCACAAAGAATCGCGCAGCCATAAACAAGGATGCCCAGGCGGCGCTTCCAAAGCAGGCCCGATGTTGCCAGAACCAGCGCGACATACGGCGGTATATTGGCCGCCAGTTTCGCCAGGGACATGGAACGGTCGATACTGTTGATCGTGTATACCAGTTTCGTTCCGGTATTCAGTATTTCCTGCGCTTCAATACGCCCCGCTTCGATAGGCACACCAAAGACATAGCGCAGCGGGACACCGGCCAATTGCAGGAGCACCTGGCCGTAATAGGGCAGCGCCAGCAGCCATAGTATCTCCAGCACTACGACACATGCCAGGAATTTCAGGCAGAAACCGGGCAGTCCCCACGTCTGCCTCCTGGTGACAATATGGTTCCGGTTAACGATGTACTCCACCCACAGCAGCCAGACGGCCACCACGAAAATGATGTATATGGCCTGCCAGACATATTCATGGGCAAAGTTAAACCAGACGCGGCTTTTATCCAGGGCGCCGATAAGGGCGAGCACGGTAAGCCGGAACACGTTGACGCCATACATGATCGGCAACCCGGCGGCAAGCCCGATGCATCGTTTCCTCCAGATCGTGGGAAAGGCCAGAACAGCCGCCAGGAAAATGGCCATGATTTCGATGGCGCCGCACTCGGGAATCAGAATGAAAGGAAAGGTCAGTGAGGTGTCGGTTTTTCCCGAACCGTCATCGCGGCGAAGGGCCTGCTGCTCCAACCGGAGTTTCTGAAGTTCTTCCTGCACCACCGCAATGCGCTGGCTCTTCTCCTCGGGATCGACCAGCAGGTTATCCTCCAGCCCGTTCAATTCTCCCAGGGTGGCATCAATCCGGGTGGATATCCCTTCACGCAACACAAAGTGCACGCGCGGACCGTTGGTCCGGGGTTCCTGGTTGTGCCGCATGCCGAGCGCGCGATAGGACCACCGTTCCCATGCGCTCAGCGGTTCCGGGGCGGCCGAGGCGATTTCCGCCTCCGTGGCTGCCTCCCGCCCTTCCGTCCACGCGGCGATGGCGGCGCGCG
>JAKJCY010000094.1 GCA_022706235.1 Candidatus Hydrogenedentota bacterium
ATTAAAGCGGCAGTCGTGTTTCTGATGTCCAGCAACAGGCCGCGAAAACGGCAGACAGTTTCCTGGCTGCAAGGAGTGGGATGGTTCACGGAAACACATCCGATTGGCGCCAGCACCCCATCGAAGAAACGTACCACTTCCCCCACCGTAATCTCCCGGGCAGATTTCGCAAGCATAATCCCTCCCTCCCGTCCAGGAAGGGTAGTGACCCAACCGTTTGCTTTTAAATCGAGAACAATCTGCTGCAGGAAACGATAGGGAATATCATTGGCCTTGGCCAGAAACCGGATTGAGAAAGGCCCGGGCGTTTCTTGGACGGCCAAATAGGTCAGTGTCCGCAAGGCGTAGTCGGATTTTTTGGAAACCCGCATGGTCGTATATCCTAAGTTGGTTTAATTAAACATGACCTGATAAGTATTATATATTGAACCACGTGAAAAATCAACCCTTTCAAGCGGGAAAACTTCAGGAAACCTGATTATCCTTAATCACGGCTCAAATGTTATAATGCCCGTGGCATTTTGAATTGTATTGGAGTCGCAGGCATCCGCCCCCTTTCAGGGCGGGGATATTCTGTTTGTGTGCAGCAGCGGGCTATCGAGACTGATACTTGAAATCTGTCAACAGACCTGGCAAGGAAGTCAAAAAGCATAGCGAACAGGCGGGAAATGCTCTGTTTCCCGCACAGGTACCCAGGCACAATAAACCGGGTGCGATTAAGCAGGCAATCTCCTTGCGATAAACCATTTGCGCAAGCCTTACGGCGATGCGAATCGGGAGCGTAACCGGACCATGCGAATACTACTCACGGGCGGCGGTGGCTATCTTGGAGGGTGGGTTGTGCCCGTAGCCATGGACCTCGGGCATCATGTTCGTATTCTGGACCGTTTTTGTTTTTTGCCCCCTTCGGTGCATCCGGAAGCGCTTTTCCCTGAACTTTCAACATCGGGTAATCTTGAACTGGTTCTGGGGGACATACGGCGCCTGCAGGAATATCCGAAGATCTTCGAGGGCGTGGACGCCATCATTCACCTTGCGGGGCTTTCAAGCGATCCGACCTGCGACCTCGACCCGGAAATGGCGCATGACGTCAATGTGGAATGCACCCGCGAACTCGCCCGTCAGGCGATTCAGGCAGGAGTAAAACGCTTTGTTTTCGCTTCCACCTGCGCTGTCTACGGCCATGGCGTATTTGAAATTCTGGACGAGGAAAGCCCATCCAACCCGGTTTCCGTTTTTTCGAGAAGCAAGCTGGAAGCGGAGACAGCGCTTTTGTCCATGGCTTCCTCCGCATTTTCCCCGGTTATTGCCAGGATGGGCACCCTCTTCGGCTATTCCCGGCGCATGCGGTTCGACCTTGCCGTTAACCATATGGTGGCGACGGCCATGCGCCAGGGGCGCATCCTGGTCCGCGGCGGCGGCAACCAATGGCGCCCGTTCATTCATGTGCATGACGCAGCGCGGGCGTTGCTGCTGTTGACGGAATCGCCGGACAGCACGGTTGCCGGACAGATTTTCAATATCGGTTCGGACGCGCAGACGGTCAAGGTTCACGACCTGGCCCATCTTGTTGCGGAGGCTCTGGGCGGAACCACGGTGGAGGTTGCCAAGGATGACGACGACTTGCGCAGTTACCGGGTCCGCTTCACCAAGGTGGAAAAGAAACTGAATTTCGCCTGCGCCTATGCCTTAAAGGACGGCATCGGGGAGGTGCGGCGCTTTCTCGCCAATCCGGAAATAAACCCCTTCGCCGAACATTTTTTCAATGTGGACCGGATGAAGCACTTGCGCGCGTTGCCGGTGGATGCGGGCGGAGAACCGGTAGCGGCACGCTTTATTCCGCTGTGCAGGCCCGGCCTGGGTCCGGAAGAAGAGCGGGCGGTGATACAGGCTTTGCGTTCCGGCTGGCTGACCTCCGGGCCGCAGGTAAAGACCTTTGAAGACATGTTCGCCGCTGCGGTGAACGCACCCCATGCCGTGGCGGTGTCTTCCTGCACGGCGGCGCTGCATTTGTGTCTTGCGGAATTGGGCATTGGCCCGGGGGACGAGGTCATTACCTCTCCCATCACGTGGGCATCCACAGCCAATACGATTATAAACATGGGCGCGACGCTGCGGTTCACGGACGTGGACCCGGTTACCTTGAACATGAATCCCGCCTGCCTTGAGGCAGCCTTGACGGAACGGACCAAGGCTATTATTCCCGTTCATATAGCGGGGCATCCCTGTACTATGGACGCCATCCGCGCCATCGCCGCCAAACGCCGCATTCCTGTAATCGAAGATGCCGCACATGCGCTGGGCGCCCGCTATAAGGGATGCCCCATAGGCATGGAGGGTCCCTGCTGTTTCAGTTTTTACGCGATAAAAAACATAACGACCATGGAAGGCGGCATGATTACCGTCAATGACGCCACGTGTGCATCACGACTGCGCCTGCTCGCGTCCAACGGCATGGCTTCGACAGCCTGGGACCGTTACGGCCGCAGCGCCGTGTCCACCCCTGCCGAGGTCGTATGGCCAGGCTATAAATATGCGCTGGGCAATGTCAATGCCGCCATGGGCATAGAACAACTGAAAAAGTTTGAAGCATTCAGGGCGTCCCGGCGGCGCATTGCGGAAATGTACCTTAGTGTATTGGCGGACATGGAGGAGCTGGAAGTACCTTCCGTATCCGCCGATGTCGAACACGCGTGGCATCTGTTCATAATACGGTTGAATCTAAACAAACTATCCTGTTCCCGAAATGAGATTGTCCATGATTTAAGACGGGAAAACATCGGGACCGGCATCAACTTCTACGGGTTGCATTTGCATCAGTACTATGCGAACACCCTGGGAATGCGCCCGGAGGATTATCCGGTAGCCACGGATATTTCAAACAGGATCATTTCGCTACCGTTGTATCCGCAACTCAGCGACCGTCATATTCATGAAGTCGTGTCAGCCTTAAAAAAAGTGTTGTCGTATCGCAGGAAAGCAAGATGAACGCCTCACGGTTGACGCCGGGACAGGAGTGAGAACTTTTGCATAACAGGTTAACTTTACATAAATGCCGGGAAATGAAATGGGAAAAGGCATTGCGCCATTTCCCGCTATGGCTTTTCGTTCTGGCCGGCCTGCTGGCGGGGCAAAAGCTCGCATCCGCTTTGGAGGCGGGCGCCGCCAAGACGGACATCACCGCGCCTGTCGGCACGCCTTTGAGCGGTTACGGCGCGCGGATGGGGCGCGATTCAACGGGGGTCCATGACCCGATTTGGTCGCGGGCGTTATATTTGGACGATGGGCAAACACGCCTTTTCTGGGTAAGTGTCGACCTTGTCGCCATCAACCCTGAACTTCGCGCCCGCGTCCTGGAACTGGCGCCGGCCGCGGTGCCCCGGGAAAACATTCTGTTGACCGCAACCCATACGCATAACGGCCAGGGCGGTCTTTCACGGCATATCATCATGCGTTTTATAACAGGCCGTTTCATGCCGGACGTGCTCGAGAAGACGGCGGCCGGTATCGCAGCTTCCATGCAAAGCGCGTATGAAAAGCGGCGGCGTGCGGCGTTGGGGTATGCCGTTGGATCCCATCAAGGCCTTTCCGCGAACAGGCGATATAAGGATGGTCCCATCGAAGAGCAGGTGGGCGTCATTCTTGTGGAGGATGCGGACGGCAACCCCATCAGTATCATGACGCATTTCACGGGGCACCCGACATCCATCGACGACCCGGATACATTCCTGTTTTCGGCGGACTATCCCGGCTATTACTACCTCGAGATGGAAACACTGATGGGGCCCGAATGTGTACCGATATTTCTGAACGGGGCCGAAGGCAATCAGACCATCGGCAACCCGGAGAATAAAGACGGCTGGGAACGCACCGAGTCGGTGGGCAGGCTGCTCGCCCGCCGCGCCCACGAGATTGCGCAGGAGGTATCGTATGGAGAAACGACACTTTCACTAACCCGCAGCACTGTCCCCCTGCCGCAAACACTGGCCACCACGCTACTGCCTGCTGAAGTGGAACTGTATTCGCTGGAAATCAACGACCTCCTGGTATCCTTCTTTCCGGGAGAGCCTTGTGTTGAACTGGGCCTTAACCTGAGGAACCTTGCTTTGGCGAGGGGCTATGCCGCACATTTCTCCGTAGGGCTCAGCAACAACTATCTGCTCTATTTTGTACCGAGGCACCTCTATGGCGACCTGACCTATGAATCCTCCATGACCTTTTTCGGTCCGGGCATCGAAGATTGGTTTTACGAACACTTTCAGGAGATGATGCGGCGCCCCGAACTCGAAACAACGCCCACTGCAGGAGCGGAACGCGCCACGATTACAGAGAAAGAAATTGAAGGCGGCAGGCTCATCTCGGTTTCGGGCGCGCCGCGGCAGGCGGGTAAATTGCGAGGAGAATTGTTCGCCGCCGATATACAGCGTCTCTACCGGGAACGGGTGGTCGCGCAGGTCGAACAGGGGGATTGGGTGCCCGATTCCGGGCTGTGGGGTTTCCTGCCCGGCTTCATCAATGTTCCCGCCCTGGCGCTGCCCATACTGGGTATGGGTTCGCGAAACCTGCTCAAGGGGCTTTCTTCTGATCTGCTCCTTGAGATGGAGGGCATGGCTGAAGGGGCGGGCCTGCCCTTTGACGGGTTATGGCTGCTGCAGAATGCGCCTCTCTACAATGATTTCCCGGACAAATCACCACTCTACGCCGCGCCGATATGCACTATGTTTGCCGTAACGGGGGAACGCGCCGGTGCGGAAGGCATCATGGTGGGGCGTAACCTGGACTGGGCCTTGCAGGAAGAAGCGGTGGTTACCCGGGTGCGTCCGGAGACGGGCCACACCTTCGTGCAGGCGGGTTTCCCCTGGAATGCGGGCCTTTTTACCGCTATGAACGGCGACGGGCTTGTCGTGTGTATGGAACGCCTGCGGCCTTGCACGGAAGCGCTTCCGGAAAAATCCCTCCCGGAATTCATCTTACGGGACCTGATCCAGCGGGCCAACAGTTTCACTGAAGCGGTGGATGCCCTGAAAGCGCTGGACCATATCCGCGACGTACATGTGCTGGTGGCGGGATTTGACAAGGATAAACCGCGTGCCGTCGTGGTGGAACTCGGCGCCAAACCAGTGGTGCGTGAGGAAGAATTCGGCATTCTCCTGGGCGTGACTCCCGATAATGCGGCCGCCCCGGAAACAACCCGAACGAGGTACGCGACGTTGAAGCAGCATCTTGATTCCCAACCGGAGGAATGGCGTGAGGACTTGCAGCAGTTGCTTACAGGCGGCGGGTTGCCAGCCTCGGAAGGCATACAGCATATCTGGAATTCTCAAACGAGGCACAGCGCCGTAATACTCCCGGCAACACGCACCCTGTATATCGCCTTTCCTTCAGACTCCGGGGTTGCCGGCAGGTTCACCGCCGTGACCGTTGCGGGAGAAGAATCATGAGCGAAACCGTACGCAACTATTCATGGGGCTCCTCCTCCAGCAGGCGCCGCCGGGGCCCGCGCAATCGAGGCGCCCGCATTGCCCGGTTTCTTCTTCCGGTCCTGCTGGCCGCGTTGGCCTGGGTGTTCTGGATCACCCGGGACAATTATGCCATGGAACGCTTCATTTCCCGGGACCGCGTGTATGAGGCCTATATTAATAACATCGTCGCCCGCCGGCATGATGTCTTTCAAAGCAATATCTGGCGCCTGTTGCCCGAGGGCTCGCAGGCGAGGTCGGTAATCAACTCCGTGTCGGGCAAGTTGCCCGTGCCGGAGTGGCTGGTAAATAATCTCAGCGCGGGGTTGTGCCATATTTCCGGAACCAGTTTTGACCGGTCTGAAGACATTCTGGTGGCGACAAGAATGACGAGGATAGGCTGCCTTGCCGAAAGAATAATTCGCCGGTTCGGAGCGGTAACCGATGACTATTCCGGCGGCCTGAAACTCCGCCATATCCCGGAAGCCGGGTTGTATTACGCAGTTCGCGGGCGAACTCTGCTGTTTTCGGTTTCCCGGAACCGTTTGATTCAGGCATTGACACTTGCCGAAGCCGACGCGCTGGAGCAAAGTGAATTCGAAGAGGGTATTCGCATGGCCGGCGGAGAAGACATCTACTGCCGGTTAATCCCCGATTCCATCTCCATGGCGTCCAAACCCTTTGACAAACTGGACCTTGTTGTACGCTTTGAGGAAGATTCGGTCAGGATGCTGGTCCAAGGCGACTTTTCGACGGATTTCCAGGAGAATTACGGCGTTCTGCTACGGGCGCCCTCGAAGCCGTCGCTGCCGGCCCCCTTCGCCGCCAACGCATCTATAGCTCTAGATTTGGGTCAGCCGCTTGCCAAATTTATTGAGGCCCTGTCACACGTGTCCTTGGAAACCGGCATGATTCCCCAATGGCTTTTAAACGCCTACAAGCCTGCACAAGCGGGAGATATTATCATATCCATGGAACCTCTGGTAGCCGCGGTTCTTGCCGAGAGCGGTCCCCGTATCCGGATAGGCTGGTTCGGCTTCGACCACCTGGAAATGGTACCGGCGCCATTGCTGGCATCCACCTTTGAAACCGGCCAGGAGGGTGTTTTGATGCTTTACGACGGCATCATTGCCCCCCAGGGCCCCAAAGAAATCGATCTCGTGCCGAGAGTAAACCAGGACATGGTGGTACACGTGCCCTTTGTCGGCGGGCCGAACCTGAAGCCGACCCTGGCTCCTTTCAGCGACGGCTTTATTCTGAGCTCCAGTTTTCCTTTGGCCGCCGCACTCAAGAATACCCCGGAACTGACAGGCGAACTCAATCAAAATGGAAACATCTATGTTTCTATAAAACTCCGGGAAGCGGTGCAGTCGTTGGCGAACGCCGCCCGGGAACTCACTTTCTCGGGCCTTCTGAAAGGATTTACCCCGGAGAGTCTGGAAGCCACCGCCGCACCCTGGTTAACCGCTTCGGAAAGTCTTTCGGGTCTGGTGCTGCTTGCTTCCTGGAGCGAAGGTAAATTAAACGCCCAAGTAAGAATCAGCCTGCATCCGGTTCCACAGACCACAGCCCCGCAAGCAGAACAGGATGCCACAGCAATAGAATCGACCACCCCATGAACAATATTAAGATTATAACAAAGAACAGAAATGCCTATCATGAATATCATGTGCTGGAAAAAATTGAGGCGGGTATCACGCTGCGGGGAACGGAGGTCAAGTCGATACGCGAGAACAGCGCCATCAGCCTGAAAGAATCCTATGTCGATTTTTTAAAGGGAGAAGCATGGCTCATAGGATGCCGGGTAAGCCCTTATAAACAAGGCAATATCAACAACCACGACCCGGAACGGGCGAGGAAACTGCTTCTGCACAAGCGCGAATTGAACAAGCTGGCGCGGCAGGTGGCCGAAAAAGGAATAACGATTGTGCCCTTGGCCGCCTATTTTAAGCAGGGAAAAGTCAAGATAGAAATCGGGTTGTGCCGGGGCAAACGCCTGTATGATAAACGGGATACGATCAAACAACGGGAAGCGGACCGGGAAATGGAGCGGGCGGTCAAACACAGGAGATGAGCTTTGGTGGGAGGATTTGATAGAATGGTAGTGTTATAATGGAATCCGTTCGCATGTTAGCCGATTATCCTATAGCAATTAAGGACTACTTCAAGGAGTCACTCATGAAACAAGCATACTATATCGCAATCCTCTCTGCCACAGTCATTCTTTTCAGCGGCTGCGCCACCACAGGAAAAGGGCCATCCGATGAAGAACGGATTCAGATGACCCTGGACCAATGGAGCGCCGGACTGGTCGAACAGGATATGAACAAATTCCTGGGCACCATATCGGAATCCTTCAAGGCCGGCCCTGCGGAAAGCAAAGAAGCCCTTGCCGAATTTATCCGTCAGGGAATCGAAGCGGGATACCTTGACGGCGCCGAGGTAAGCAGGGAGGAGGCTCAATATACCCTGGAAGAATCTTCCTGCAGTGTCTACCCCGTTGATTTAATGAGTAACGCCGGCAGTGTTTCAGTAGAATTACGCTTGACCAAGGAAGAGGGTGGGTGGCTTGTCTCGGGGATGGAGGTCGATGGGCTGTAAAAGTTCCTGCCTGTCGGCTTTAAATCGGCCGCCCTGCATTCCCGCGCGAACCCCGCGCACCCTCAGCAGTTAGTGGAGGTGTTTATTATTCGGTGTTTAATTGGATTAAAGCCGGACGCAGTAGAATGGTTACATGAGGCCTGGTCAAATAATTGATACCACGCACAAGAACAGAGATCAAGATGCGACAGAGGTGAAGATATCGGCCTAAGAGGCGGTTTTGCATCCATGAACAAACGATGCCTATCATCGCGGTTTAACCAGCCGTTTGCAGCCAGGCAGAGGCTATGCCCGCATCAGGAATGAAAACCCTGAGCGGTAAAGTTGCAGTGCTTCGGCAAAAAACAAGATAAATAGAGGTGCCTATGGACGTAAATGTTGCGATAACGCAAATGAAGGAACAGCGGGAGTCTTATATCAAACGATTCAGCGAAGCGCTGGCCATACCCAGTGTTTCAGCGCTGCAACAACACAAACCGGACATGCATCGCATGGCCCGTTGGCTGGCAAAACAAATGGAGGTAATGGGGCTTGAGCATGTGGAATTGATGCCGACCCCGAAAAATCCCATCGTTTACGGGGATTGGCTGCACGCTCCGGGCTCTCCTACGGTTCTGGTATATGGACATTATGACGTTCAGCCGGTGGACCCGCTTTCAGAATGGATATCCCCCCCGTTTGAACCCGCCATACGCGGCGATTACATTTACGCACGAGGCGCCTCGGATATGAAGGGCCAAATCTTCGCCCAGTTGATGGCGGTGGAAGCGCTGCTTAAAACCGGTGGAGGCCTGCCTGTCAACCTCAAGTATCTGATCGAAGGCGATGAAGAGGTGGGCTCGCCGCCGCTCCAGGAATTTATTCGCCGGCACCGGGACCGGCTCCACTGCGATGCGGTATTAAATTGTGATTCTATCATACATGCGGCGAGTATGCCTTCCCTGGTGTATGCCCTTCGGGGACTCGCCTATTTTGAACTGGAAATCTGTGGCTCCCCGCAGGATCTTCACAGCGGTTCTTTTGGCGGCATCATCCGCAATCCCATAGATGTCTTATGCGGCGTGCTTGCGGGCATGCACGATAAGAAAGGCCGTGTGACACTGCCGGGCTTTTATGACAAAGTCCGGACGCTTTCGGACGAAGAGCGGGCCGTACTCATGGAAGGGCCTTATAACGACGAGTACTACCTCAAATTATCCGCATCCCGGGGCCTTTACGGTGAGGAAGGCTATTCCTCCGTAGAACGCCTGGCGGTGCGTCCCTGCCTGGATGTGAACGGTATCTGGGGCGGCTACGAAGGCAAGGGCGCCAAGACGGTTCTTCCGGCCAAAGCGGGCGCCAAATTCTCCATGCGATTGGTTCCCGACCAGGAGTTGAATGCTTTGGAATCACAGGTGCGCGCTTATCTTGAACAGGCGGTACCCCGGGAATGCCGGTGGAAACTTACCCTCCACTCGTTGGGTCCGGGCGCCGTTATGGAGAGGAATTCACGGTATATCCAAGCGGCAGTGGAAGCGCAGGAAACCGTTTTCGGGAGAAAGCCGTTTTTCCGGCGGGAAGGCGCCAGTGTTCCGGTCGTCGGCATGATGCAGGAAGAACTGGGCGTGGATTCGGTCATGTTGGGATTTGGCCTGCCCGACGACGGGATACACGGCCCCAATGAAAAACAGTCGCTGTCTCTTCTTTTCAAAGGAATGGAAACATACTTGAGATACATGGACATTTTGGGGTCCAATGTATGATATGTGAATGAGCCATGGAGAAAGAACGCCTTGATAGCATTGTTGCCGGGCGTTTTGGCGTGTCGCGCAGCAAGGCCCGGGGACTGATTTATATGAGCCGCGTCCGGGACGCTTCGGGTGCCCCCCTGAACAAGCCCGGCGCCCGTCTGGACCCGGAGACTCCGTTGCGCCTGGTTGAAGGCCCCCGTTTTGTCAGCCGCGGCGGGGAAAAACTGAACCATGCCTTCGAGTCCTTTCCGGTTTCGGTCGCCGGGAAAACGGTGATCGACGTGGGCGCATCCACAGGCGGTTTTACCGATTGTCTTCTGCAGCGGGGAGCCCGGCGGGTTTATGCCGTGGATGTCGGCTATGGTCAACTCGCCTGGGAACTGCGCCAGGACGCGCGCGTTGTTGTCCTGGATCGGTGTAATATACGTACCCTTACCCCGGACAAACTGGAAACGCCTCCCGAGTTCTTCACGGCGGACTGCTCGTTTATCTCCCTTAAACTGGTGCTTCCGGCCCTGATACCCCTGCTGGGAACGGCTCCGGAAGGCATCGTGCTAATCAAGCCCCAGTTCGAGGCGGGAAAGGAAAGGGTACGGCGCGGAGGCGTGGTCAAAGACGCGGCGGTACACGAGGAGATCATCCAGAACCTTGCGGAACATGCGCGCGAATTGGGGTTTCATAACATTTCAGTCACGCCCTCCCCCCTTCTGGGCCCGGCGGGGAACCGGGAATTTCTGGCCTGGCTGCATGCATTCAAAAAGGCGCCTGCTGAAACGGCATAGGGACATGCCCCCGCTACAGGAACTCATCCTCCAGAATATGCGCGATAAACCGTTCCAGCGAAATCTGGTAATACCGGCTCTCCGGGGTAATGATAACGCCCGTCTTAATGTCCTCCTTGCGTTCCAACTCGTCAAGAGACGCATTCACCAGCCCATCCAGCGTGTTCGGGACGTGTGAAAGTTCCAGTTGCTCCATGGAACATTCTACCGGCTTTTCGGGAAATCCCAGGAAACCGAAAATACGCCCCGCAAGGGCGACATCCACGCCGTCCTCGCCAAAAATCTCCCCATACTTGGATTGATAGTGTTTGGGCTTGATGACGAATTGGGGGGAAACCTGTATTTTCCCCCTTACCCGCATGGAACCTGCCTGTTGGTCAAGTGCATTGCCCACACAAATATACGGCAACTCATGGTATCCCTTGATGATACCGTGTGTTGGACGGCGCACAATGATTGTTCTGTCGAAAATATCCTTCATTTCACGCCGACTTAATTCCATCTACCTTCTCCATCCGGGGACTTGATTGTGACGGACGCTCACAGAGAGGACTTTCCGCTCAAAATGCAACGCCAACATTCCACTGGGGAAATGCACACCTCAATTGTTTGTAAGAATTATACCGTACCCACCAACCCTAATTGAATTCCGTCCCTCCGGCATCCATGCCGGACACGCCAAAATCCGGCGCCCCACCCCACCGGAATCCAAAGGCAACGGGCAATCCGAAAGTTACGGAAGCGATTCAAAGCGCACCTCAGCAAAAATGGCAGGATGGTCGGATGGGGAACGCTGTTCGGGGCCGTACACGTTGTTATTCACCACCCAGTTAAGCACCTCTTTTTTCGCGGGACCGGCCAGAAAAATATGGTCGATGGTGTGTTCGAAAGCGGTAAACTCCGTACCATCCCCGGTACTTCCAAGGCGCTGTACGCGCCGGGCCGCAATGTCCGCACTGTTATGAAAAACGACCTCTTCCCCGTCTCCTTTTCGCAGCACTTCGTATCGGTCCGTGGTGGGGTTGGTGTTGAAATCGCCAGTAAAAATCATCGGCATCTGTGCGGCATGAGGACCAAAGGTCTTAAAAATCAGGGGAGCGCTGTTCTCTTTGTTTAGCGGGTTGTTATCCAGATGGGAATTCAGAAACAAAAATGTGAACCCCGTGTCGCGGTCCCGCAGGCATACCCAAGTCAGGTATCGGGGGGCGCTCAATTTCAGCCAGCCGAAACCAAAGGGCAATTTAGGGTTTGGACTCAGCCAGAACTGCCCCGAATCCAACACTTCGTACCGGGACTTCCGATAAAACAAGGCCGAATCGGCGTAGGTCCAGGGGCCGAAACAAAAGGTGACGATGCCGTAAACGTCCCCCTCCGGCAGATACTCCTGTATGTCCTGCCAGCCGCCCAGTTCCTGGGAGCCGATGAGATCAGGGGCGTAGTGTTCTACCAGGCCTCTCAGATGTTCAACACGGGTATCCCAAGGATCGTAGTCCTCTTTTACACAAACACGACATAGGACATTGTAGGTGAGGACGCGAATTACCCCGCTCGAACACGGGGATGCGCCGTGGCAGTTCTGTGACGCGGGGTACTGGCTATCGTCGAAATAGGGATTCCGCAAGGAACCGGTCAGCAGCGCCAGCGTGTATTGTATTCCCTGGAAATAGGTAAAACCGGTGAGCAGGAGCCCTGCAACAACGACGATGCCAACAATTTTTGCCGCGATCTTAAGTAATCGTTTCATGTGCTTTCCCTGGAAGTGGCTGGTACAGGACACAGCCCGATGCGTTATTCCATCAGAATCCATTCTATCCCGTTCGAAGTTGCCCGGAAACACTTGGCGCGTATACTCGAACCGGCGCCTTCCTCATAATAGACGATAAGGATGGACCCGTCGTTCAGCGTCACCATGGACGGATAGGCGCCGCCAACATGATCCACAAGGATATTGTCGCTCCAGGTCTTGCATTCATCGGTGCTGTAATGAAGGCTGGTATCCGGCAGCCGGTGCGCCATAAGGATGATTCCTTCCGGTGAACGGTGCAGATAGGGACAGTGCCCCGGGAATCCCATGGGCTTGGAGATGCTCCACGTCCTGCCGCCATCGTTAGATAGGGACCAGCCCATCGTCTCGTCCCGTCCGCGCTGCGCGGCATACAACGATCCGTCCTTCAATTGGATGATATCGGTCTCCGCGTCCAAACGCATGCCGCCGTTATCAATATCAATAACATCGCTCCAACTGTCCCCTTGATTTTCCGAGATTGCTGCAGCCCCCCATCCTTTCCCGTCCTTTTCGGCGTACAGTCCCAGGATCAGCCTGCCGTCGGGAAGTTCGCGTATGGGTGAACTGCAGTAGTAGTCGTTGCATATCTGCCGAGGTTCCGACCACGTGGCCAAATTATCATCGGAATACACCATCCAGGTACCCAGCCCGATCCAGGGCGGGTTCTTGCCGTCCGCGTTTTGCAGCGTAAAATAATTGCAGAGAATGCGACCGCTCTTAAGTTGGACGATGGAAGGATCACGATCATCATCGGGGCCGTCATACACGGTTTGCGCGGGCGTCCAGGTGCGCCCTTCATCGCTCGACAGGCAGTAGGAAACACGCCCGCCCTTGGGCAGGCGTTCATTGGGCATGGCGACGTGGCCATAGCCCGCGTAGAACACGCACATAAGGCGGCCATCCTGAAGCCGGCAGACATCCGGGAAGGCTTCATAGGCACCGGCTCCCGCATCGGTACACACGTGAACAAACTGCCGCGGGGGAACGGTGAATGGTGTCGCGGCGGTTGTTGCCTCCCCGGAAATGACAATGTCTTTTACGTGTACAAGGCCTTGCCCCGCATAGAAACCGATACGGCCTGCGGCCAGAACCGGATCCTCCGCCTCATATAGTAGTTCGCCGTTCAGCAATACACGCAGCATATTTCCCCGGCACTGTACTTCGCCCTGGTGCCAGGTGCCGGCGGGTTTATCGAGACCGCTCTTGCGCTTGATTTCAATCCAGTCATTGTCCGTATCCGATCGGCACAGAATGGCCTGGCCGCGGTCGTAGTGTACATAGTAGTAGTTGCGCCCGTTTTGCGCGCGCACGATAAAGCCGCAGGCCAGAACACCGGTTTCCATGGGTTCCACGAGAAACGACGCTTTCAGGGAAACGTCGCCCCATTCAAAAGGCGTGTAGAACGCTTGTGGACTGGAATTCCTCCCGTCCAGCACGAGTTCACCGTTTTCGATGTGGGCATTGCCATCGGGCATAACCCAGTTCTTTTCGGAGGAAAGGTCGGCTGCAATTTCCCCTGCCTGCGCCTTTTCAGAAAAGGAAATAACAAACAGGGCCAATAAACATACAAAAGCATAAACGTGTTTCATAAGCGTCTCCCATAACGATTCCAAGGCTTGTTGGATAGCGCTTGCTAAATTTGGCGATCCTGGTGAGTGAAAGTCAAGGCTGTTTTAATTACCTACCGATTTATTGGGGCAGAGGGTCTCCCATACTCCCGGAGATTTCCGGGCCAGACGGGACTTCGGGTTGAACGGGCAACTCCGGAGTATTTGCCCCGGACAAACCGGCATCGGACAGGAACCGGAAATACTCGGAATCAGAACGTATCATCAGTGTAGCCGTTTCACCCAGGGACTCGGCATAACTTTCCAGGGTGCGGAAGAAGGTATAGAACTCGGGGTCTGCCCCAAAGGCTTCGCTGTAAATCCGGGTAGCTTCCGCATCGGCTTCGCCCTTGGTAATTTCGGCCGTACGCTTCGCTTCCGAGATGATTTCGGCCAGTTCACGATCCGTCTCGCCTTGAATCTCCGCGGCCCGGCCGCCGCCTTCCGACCGGAATTCCTCGGCAATACGCTGGCGTTCCGCAATCATCCTGTCGAAAACGCGCTGCTGCACCTCCTGCACATAATCAATACGCTTGATGCGGATATCCTCGAGTTCGATGCCGTATTCAGACATTTGCGCCTGAGCGGAGGCAAGCACGGCGGCAACCAATTGTTCGCGGCCGACACGCACCTTTTTAAGCAGTTCGTCCTCCTCGTCTTCAGCGGCCAGGGCCCGTTTCAGGTCCGCCTCCGTAACCGCCCAGTCATGGGACCGGACAATCTCGGTCAGGTCCGTTGCGGAAATGTGGTCGCGCAAGACGGAATCCAGCACATCGTTCAACCGGTTGATGGCGCCCTGCTCATCACGAACGCGCTGCAAAAAGGTCAGCGGGTCCGCAATACGCCACCGCGCGGTGGTGTCCACGGAGATGAATTGCTCCCCCCGCGTGGGAATCTGCTCGGGATCACCGTCCCAGGAGAGCAGCCGTTTATCGAAACGGCGCACTTCCTGGATGAAGGGCATTTTAAAATGAAGCCCGGGGGTGATAACAGGGCCGCCGACAGGACGCCCGAACTGCACCACGATGGCCTGTTCCGCCTCATCCAGCGAGTAAACGCCGCTGACCAGCAGGATGGCGGCGAGGACAAGCATAACCAAAACACCCGCCGCGACATAGGCCGGCACGGCGCCATTGTTTTTGGGGATCATTTCCCGGTCGTTCATGATTCACCCTCCTCGCCGGAGGCATTCGGCAACGGCGTGTTTTCATCCAGGTTCAGCAGCGCCAGCGGTTGCGCCATGCCCTCCTCCACGACATAAATCCTGCCAAGCGCGGGAAGCACCTCGTCAATCATCTCCAGGTACAACCTTCTCCGCGTGACCTCGGGCGCATTTTTATATTCTTTAACGATGGATTTGAACCGTTCCGCTTCTCCCCGGGCCCGGTTAACGCGTGTGGCGCGGTAAGCCTCCGCTTCCTCCAGCATCTGCTTCGCCTCGCCCTGCGCGCGGGGTATCACCTGGTTACGCTGCTTTTCCGCTTCATTAATCAACCGTTCCCGTTCCTGTTCCGCTTCATTGACTTCATTAAAGGCGGGCTTCACGGGTTCCGGCGGCGTCACATCCTGCAATTCCACGGTCAAAATCCGCACGCCCATGTCGAATCCAGCCAGGATATCTTGAATCTCTTCGCGGGCCACCTGCGCCACCTGAACGCGTTTCTCCGTAAGCACGTCCGAGCCGAGAGCATTGCCCACGACACGGCGCATTACGGCTTCCGAGACATCCCGAATCGTTTTTCCCTGGTCCCGGACCCGATGCAGATATTGGTCGGCATTGTCAATGCGATACTGGACGACCCATTCGACGTCAATAACTTTCAGGTCGCCGGTCAGCATCAGGGATTCGTTGCGGTAGATAGGCGACTTGTCATAGGTCGTTCGTTCCCCCGGCGCCAGTGTACGAAATCCG
>JAKJCY010000095.1 GCA_022706235.1 Candidatus Hydrogenedentota bacterium
GCTCACGCTCATTGCCCAGTTCCGCATCAAAGGCCTCCCTGGGATTTTCATCCACCATGTTGGCGACCTGCATACCACCCTCAATAATATCGTTGTATTCACGATTATACGTAGAGGCGAGTGCATGCTGCGCCGCAAAGCGCAGCCGTTTGTTATCCCGGGCGTCTTCCGCCACCCGGTGCAGCCGGGCCATACCGGCGTCCAGCGCTTCCCGTCCAAGGTCGCGGCAGGCGAGCAAGTAATGGCCGGGAACAAACAGCAGGTAGTCGGAACCCGCTATCCTGTCTTCGCCCATCACCCTTTCCGCCTCTTTCCTGACGGAATCCAGAAGCCCCAACGCCTCCTCATCCCGGCCGGATGCGGCCAATGCATGCCCGGTAATCTGGTTCACCGCAATACGCCAGTAAACAGACTTATGATTAGCACACCCGCCATAGGCCGGTATCGATTTGGCGAGTTCCACAAGTTCGTTTTCCGGCACCAGTCTCTTGGATACCGCCCAAACAAAGTCATTAAGAGACTGGTCCATCTCCTCGGAGGCGGATGAGGAATTGACTGTTTCAAAACACTCCCGCATCTCCTTCACGGAGGGAATTCTCCTTTCCGGGGATTCCCCTTCCACGGAAACCGCGTTGAGTATGTTCCTGAGAAGGGTGGCAGCCTCCGTTTCCCGGAGGGTCAAGAACCGCAGCAGCCGCGCGCGCTGTTCCGGGGACAAAGTAATGCCCGGCACGGGAATAACATCATCCGGGGGAACCGGAAGAATGTCTTCCGCCTGTCCTTGGTTTACCGTTGCTGTTTTGTCAAGGGGAATGTCCGGAACTTGCCGCGCTGACGGTTCGACGGTAGCCGCATATGCGGGAGACCGACTCCCGTCCATCACCACAGAACAGGGCAGCAGCGCGGATATGACCAGAGCATTTACAACGGTATACAGCATAGTCTTTTGAAAGCGAGAGTAATTATCGATTAGTAATGAAAACATAGTCTACTTCCTGTTTCTATTATTATGGAATACCCTACTTCACACTTTGCATTTTTTCAATATAAAATTTGATTGTATCACATTTTATATACATTATTTCGGTGCGGGTGTCAAGGTAAATTTTTACAGTAGATTGGGAGTGCCCCTAATTCGGACTATGTTTGCCTTGCAATGAGGCATTTATTACATACAGAAGTTTATAGGGCACTGCGGTTATCCCTTCTCGGTTTATGTTCTCCGTCGGGGTTGCTTTTTCTTATTTTCCTTTGCTACAGTGGAGCCAAGGTTGTTCTACACGTGCCTGAATTTCAAAGCATCTCGGAGGGCATTATGGAAACAGCACGCCGGGCGTATGATGCGATCATTGTGGGCACGGGGCCGGGAGGCGCCACGGTGGCAAAGGAACTTGCCAGCCGTAAGAAACGTGTTCTCCTGCTGGAATGGGGCAGCAACGATCCGATTACCGGGACGCCTTGGCAGGCGTTCAAAGGGTTCGGGATTCCGGGCAAAGAGGTTTTGCTTACTCATAAGATGCTGGGCGTAGTGCGCGCCGTGTGCACGGGCGGCAGCACGATATTTTATTACGGGACCTGTTTCCCCACACCCTTTGACATGCTCGAGAAGTATGGCGTCCATATACGCGACGAAGTCGCGGAAGCGCGAGCGGAACTGCCCGTCGCACCGTTGAAGGACGAAATGATCTCGCCCATGGCGCGCCGTATCATGGAGAGCGCCGTCAGCCTGGGGTATGACTGGCGGCTGCTGGACAAGTACATGTACCAGGACCGCTGGCAGCCGGATTTCCCCTTCGGCTACTACGGCGACCCCCACCGGGTGCGTTGGGATGCGCGCATGTTTGTGGAAGAGGCGGTGGACAAAAGCGCGGAACTCATCAACCATGCCCGGGTGAGGAAGGTGATACTGGACGGGAACCAGGCCGTCGGGGTAACGTACACGTCAGGCGGGTCGACACATCATGTTTACGCGGAAAACATCATTATTTCGGCGGGCGGCCTGGGCTCGCCGGTAATCCTGCGAAACAGCGGGATGCGCCGGGCGGGGTATGATTTCTTTTTCGATCCCCTCATCACCGTGTGCGGCGAGGTTAAGGATGTCCGGGCGCGGGTGAGTGAAATTCCCATGACCGCGGGCCTACACCTGGAGGAGGAGGGGTATATGATGACCGACATGTCCGTGCCTTTACTGCTGGACATGCTGTTTACGGCGCAGGTATTCCGGTTCCACCGCATGTTTTCCCAGCGAAAGATGTTGCGCATTATGATTAAAGCGCAGGACACGCTGGGGGGGCGTATTACGGACCGCGGTGGGGTGCGTAAACGGCTGGCCGAACAGGACCGGCAAAAATTGTTGCGCGGCGCGGCGCGGGCGCGGGAAATCCTGCAACACGCGGGTGCGAAAGGCATCTTCAACAGCTGGTACCTTGCCTCCCATCCCGGCGGTACCGTCAAGATTGGCGATATCCTTGACGCCGGTCTCAAGACGGAATACGACCACCTGTATGTCTGCGACTGCTCGGTAATCCCCGAAGCGTGGGGATTGCCACCGACACTGACCCTTATCGGCCTGGGCAAATACCTGGCCAAAATTCTCAGCGGCGAGAAAAAGGCGCCATGACGCCGCCTCCCGGAGGCCGACAGGACGCCTTTCCCCCTTTTCGGGGCGGAAGTAAAGATGCCTCCAACGCGGGCCTTTACCCCGTAATCTCGCAATCTTGCGTATAAAAATGTACAGTCCCGGCAATGATTTGGTACAATAGTATATATTTCCGGCAAGCATGCGGGTAGCGGTTCGGCTTCCGAAATGGGACAACATCAGGGCTGTAAAGAGATTGGCGCACATGAATGCTCAGTCCGGGTAATCGGGTAGAACCGTGCGGACGGCTTTGCATAAATGACGCCGGGCAGGTGAAAACTACATAAAATGCCGATGCCGGCCGGACATGTATAAAGAGGCAGGAAAATAGTGTCGCACGTTCCGTTGCGTTGGTTCTTCAAGGAAGAACGGGCGAATCGTCTTCGCATATGAAGGGATAGGCTGGTTAACCATTACACTGCGGGTATAATGCCGTTATGGCAAGCATACCTGTAGCGGGCATAAACGAGATGCGAGGTTGTTTTTTTGCGTAGAGCGATGTCAGTGATTCAACGCGCCGCAGTTGCGGTTTTTCCGAGGCCATGACACGGGCGGGAACCGCCCTTCCTGATTGCGGCTGACATCCTTCTTAAAAAGAATGCTTATGATGACGACTTTTTTGGATACATTGAAAACGCCCCAAGACATCAAGGGGATGAGCCTGGACCAGTTGGAAATGCTGGCAGGCGAAATCCGCACGCGCATCATTGAAACGGTAAATCGCAACGGGGGCCATCTCGCGTCGCCCCTGGGCGTGGTGGAACTGACTATCGCCCTGCACTACGTATTTGACACGCCGGAAGACAAATTAATCTGGGACGTGGGCCACCAAAGTTATGCCCACAAGCTGCTGACCGGCCGGGCCGGCCGCTTTGATACGCTGCGCAAGCGCGACGGTATCAGCGGATATCCCAAGATTTCCGAAAGCCGCTTTGACAGTTTCGGCACGGGACACAGTTCCACGTCCATTTCGGCCGCGTTGGGCATGGCGATGGCGAGGGACCACCTGGGTCTGCACCATCACATAGCGGCCGTCATCGGCGATGGCGCCATGACGGGCGGCATGGCTTTCGAAGCCATGAACCATGCCGGCCACCTCGGCGCGAAACTGCTGGTCATTCTCAACGACAACGAGATGTCCATTTCGCGGAACGTCGGCGCGCTGGCCCATTATTTCAACCAGCTTATCACGGCCCGGCCCTACAAGCGGGCCAAGCAGGATGTGGGCAGCTTCGTCAAGACCCTCATCGGCAACCGGATAACGCGCACGATACAGGACTTTGAAAAATCCGTCAAGGGCTTCATCACCAAGGGCGGTCTTTTCCAGGAACTGGGGTTTAATTATATCGGCCCTGTGGACGGGCATGACCTGCCCCTGCTTATTGAACTGCTCTCCAGCATCAAGGACATGGACGGGCCGGTATTTCTACACTGCACCACCGAGAAAGGCAAAGGGCTCAAAGCGGCGGAAGAGGACCCCCTCACCTATCACGGAGTGAAACCCATGATCCTGGGCACCGATGCCGGGGAAGGGGATGCCATTCCCGCCAAGGTCAAGGCACCGGGTGCGGATGCGGCCGCCGTGAGTTTTACCGATGCCTTCGCCAGGGCCCTGATAGAACTGGCTTCGCGGGATCCCCGCATTGTGGGCATTAGCGCAGCCATGCCCACGGGCACCGGCCTTTCCAAATTTGAACAGGCCTTTCCGGAACGCTCTTACGATGTGGGCATCTGCGAACAGCACGCAGTAACCTTTGCCGCCGGCCTCGCCGCGGAAGGCATGCGCCCGGTAACGGCGTTGTATTCCACCTTCCTGCAACGCGGCTATGACCAGTTGATTCATGACGTGTGCCTGCAGTCCCTGCCGGTCGTATTCGCCATTGACCGCGCCGGGCTGGTCGGCGAGGACAGCCCGACACAGAACGGCGTGTTCGACCTTTCCTACCTGCGCGCCGTGCCCAACCTGCGCGTACTGGCGCCCCGCGACGCCGCGGACCTGGCGCTGATGCTCGAATGGGCGCTTTCGCTCAATGAACCGGTTGCGCTGCGGTACGCGCGCAGCGCCGCGCCCGATATCGGCGACACCGGAAACCGCGATGTACGTGCCGCCCAGCGCCTGCGCGAAGGGGACGACCTGATCTTTCTCACGGTGGGCCCCTGTGCGCTGGCCGCGCTGAACGCGGCCCAACTGCTCGCGCAGGAAGGAATCTCCGCCGGCGTCGTGGATGCACGTTCCATAAAACCGCTCGACACAGCCATGCTCGACAGCCTGCGCGACGCGCCCCTGGTTACCGTGGAGGAAAACACGCTGAACGGCGGTTTTGGAAGCGCGGTACTTGAATATTACGAACAGTCCGAACAGCTGCACCGGGTACAGATCTGCCGCGCGGGGCTGCACGATGTGTTTGGCGACCTGGCGACCCGGGAAGAGCAACTGCGGATGTACGGCCTGGACGCGGACAGCCTTGCCGGCATGGCGCGAGAAATGCTCCACCGCCGGGTCAGGACCTCCCTGGCCGACTGAGGAATCCTTCATGACGGAACCGATACCTATCACCGTGAACGGCACCGCACGCGAGGTGGCCCCCGAGTGTACCCTCGCCGCCTTGCTGGAACAGATGGGGATCAATCGGGTGACCATAGTCGCCATGCGCAACGACCAGGTCGTGGAAAAGAGCGCTTTCGCCACGACCGTTCTCGAGGCCGGGGACGTACTGGAACTGGTCGCTTTTGTAAGGGGAGGATAATCATGGACCTAGCGACGCGTGCCGCCCTGCTTCGTGAGGCGGACCTGTACGTGGTGATTACGGAATCCTTTTGCGCCGGCCGCGCCTCCCTCGAGGTACTGGACGCCTGTCTTGACGCCGGGGTGCGGATGGTGCAATTGCGCGAGAAGGAACTTCCCGACCGCGATCTGCTGGCCCTGGCCCGGAGTTGGCGCGAAGCCACGCTGCGTACGGGCGCCTTGTTTATTCTGGACGACCGCGTCGACATCGCCCTGGCGGCGGATGCGGACGGTGTGCACCTCGGCCGATCCGACCTGCCCCTCGAAGCGGCGCAGCGCATCGCCCCCGAACTCCTGCTCGGTGCGTCCACCCATACTCTCGAACAGGCCCTGGACGCCCAGGAGCGGCAGGCCGATTACATCAACATCGGTCCCATCTTTCCGACCAAAACCAAAACCGCCACCGCCGCGCCTGTAGGCCCTGAACTGATTGCCGAAATCCGGCCCCGGCTCCGTATCCCGTTTACCTGCATGGGCGGCATCAAAACGGATAACGTAGACCGCGTCCTGGAGCAGGGCGCGCACATCGTTGCCGTCGTCACCGCCGTCACCGCCGCCCCCGACATCCGCGCCGCCACCACCGAACTCCGCCACCGGATCCTGGCGCGCCGCCGCGGATACATCTCGTCTAGGCCCACCACCCAAGAAAAATAACAACACTGATCAAAAAACAGGACAGCCTCCGACGCATGCGAAAACCATGAGCGCTGTACCTAAACCTAAGTTGCGCCGGTGACTGTCCCGGATTTTTTAGGGCCGCCGCACGCCGTTAATATGCGAATCTGCAAGATCTCTGCTGGTAAACTGGTTTGTTTCCTTCCCGCGGGCCTTTCCGGTCATCTACACGCGCCGCCATACACCCCTTCCGACTCCCGTGTACAGGGGTAGATCGCCCAACGCCCGGTCTCTATCCCTCGTCATAGATACATCTCCCAGCCTAAATAATAGGGCCCTGTTTCCCCGACCCCGGAAAAGGAAGCGCCATGAACAAAAAGATATCATATACGATAGATGCGCCGATGCTTGCCACGGCGCCCTTGGCAACAGCCATGGAAGACGCGCAAGTCCTTCTGTTCCTGATAGCCGTGGAACTGGTCGCGGAATATTTCATCTGGAAGACGCCGGAGGCCCGGGATATTATTGACGCCCTGCCGCCCCTGTGTGACACGCGCCTAGACACGGACTGCACCATCCTGATCACCCAACACACAAGCAAGGCCTGGTGCAATGACGGCAGGCATCATACTTCACGCGGCGGGAGCGCCCTCAACGGCGCCACCTGATGGGTGCTCCGGCTAAGAAAGCAAAACGCCGAACACGACCGGGTATCGGTGGGCATACCGAAAAACAGCTACGGGCTCGACCTTGGCCCTATCACCCTGCAGCAATTGGAAACGGGTTTCCGCGTCCAAATCAGTGAAAACAATGCTGGCACCAACCATCAGGAATTCGTGAAACGCGTTGTCCGTTTCGTCAACGAAAACCCCCATCTCGAGATTAATCCCAACGGGATCGCCTATAGAGGATCCGAAGGCGCCCGGGCCTTCATCAACTACCTCAATACCGCCCCTGGAATTACAGCATAAGCCATCAGACAGGCTCTCAACACCGAACAACTCCAACTCGAAGAACGGCGGCGCTCCAACAGCCGCAACAAGTTCCGCGGCCTCGTCCCTTGGTACGACAACAAATCCAAAGAACTCGCATTTTAGCCCCGTACACACCACCGCCTCCCCTAAGGGGGAGGTGGTGGTGTGTACGCTCCAGGTATTAAGATCGGAGAGAAATTGAGCTAAGGAAATCATAAGGCACAGTATTGTACAAACAGACATTGCTGAACTAATATAATCAAGTTGCACGCATGTCCTTATCTTGATAAACTTGCATTCTGGACTGGAAGCGACAAGATTCATTTAGACCCAAGCACATTCAAGCACAAAGGGAGAAATGAAGTATTGGAAGTAAAAACAGACCTTTTGTTCCCGCTTGAGGAATTTAAGAAAGAGAACGGCCGGGCCAAACCTTTCCTTAAATGGGCTGGGGGAAAATCACAACTTTTGGATGATATCCAGAGACGTCTTCCGTTAGATCTTCAAGACACTTACACGACCCGTTATGTTGAGCCTTTTATTGGCGGCGGGGCAGTCTTTTTTTATCTTGTTCACTCCTATGATTTTAAGCATATCTTGGTGATGGATATAAACGAAGATCTTGTTATGGCCTACAAGTGTATTCAGGAGCGTGTAGAGGACCTCATAACGCATTTGCTGGCCATGGAAACGGAATTCAAGCGATTGACCAACGTGGTACAACATGACTATTACTACAAGATACGAGACGCCTTTAACCAGAATAAAGGCGGTTTTGATTATATCGCGTCCGGGGCACACTGGGTTGAACGTACGGCTCAACTTCTTTTCTTGAACAAAACCTGTTTCAATGGTTTATACAGGGTAAACGCAAAGGGCGGTTTTAATGTGCCATTTGGAAAGTACAAGAATCCAACCATTTGTCCTACGGAGAATTTGCGGCTTGTTTCTAAATTGCTCAAGAAGGTAGAAATCAGGTGCGGCGACTTTGAATGTTGCGAACCCTTTGTAGATGCATCAACATTTGTCTATTTTGATCCACCCTATAGACCATTAAATAAAACCGCCAATTTTAATTCTTATGCTGCGTCTGTATTTGATGACGGAAGTCAGTTGCGGCTTGCAGCGTTATTTCGGAGATTGGACGCCAAAGACGCCAAATTGATGCTTAGCAATTCAGACCCGCGCAATGAAAACCCAGAAGATAATTTTTTCGATGACGCCTACAACGGGTTCAGCATTGAACGTGTTAAAGCCAACCGCATGATTAACTGTAACGCAACCCGTCGTGGGGAAATAAAAGAGCTGATCATTACGAACTACTAGGGAAGGTGCAATGAAATTTTCTCAAGTTTATAAGGATTTGATCGGATGCGCCTCTGAAGACGATGTATTTGCTTTCTTTTGTAGAACGCTGAATGATTCAATTACATACTGGGACTATTTCGTTAATTGGACTAAGGTACTCGAAAATACGAGGCACCTTGAAATAGACCTGAATACGCTGAATTATCTTGTTGGTAAAGATAATATAGAAGAAGAGTTTAAATCTTTATTGCACCGCCACCCAGATTTAGTACGCTTGATTCCTCTGTTAGTGGCATGTCGCCATTCGGATTTTAAGATTCTTGTTGACTTTGCCGAAGGCGAATTGCTTTATGAAGAGTTTTCCTTTTCAAGGCGTTCGGTACTATCCGATCAGGATATCGAAAAGGCTTGCCGTTTTACTAAAGAAACGGGACTTCTAGAAATGTTTTCTAGTCGTGTCATTAAAAGCATTCCAGATTATGTCATTGGAGTTGAAGTTGGGCTCGACAGCAATGGCAGAAAAAATCGAGGCGGTACGGCAATGGAAACTATTGTTGGAAGCTGTGTCGCCGTCATTTGCGAAACCCATGGCTTATCATTTATCAAACAAGCGACAGCTGACAAGATAAAATCTCTGTGGGGGATTACGTTAAAAGTCGACAAGTCAAGCCGTCGTTTTGATTTTGTAGTACGACTACCTGAACGCATATACATTATTGAGACAAATTATTACGGTGGAGGCGGATCTAAACTCAAGTCTACTGCAGGTGAATATCGCACTCTCCATGATTATCTTTCAAAGCAAGGACAATCCCTAATATGGATTACAGACGGTCAAGGATGGAAAAATACGCTCCGTCCGCTTGAAGAATGCTTCCGTTATATTGATTATACTCTGAATCTTAAAATGGTTTCCGAAGGATTGCTTGCAGAAATTTTAACAGGTAATGTCTAAGTCAAAAATGACACAATCGGTGCATCGCCTTTTTAGCCAAGTCCATTTTTTGGAGAAGCATTTTCGACATCTCTAATGCGTCACAGTATCAATGCAAAAAACACAGATTTAGATTGTACACATGAGTAAATACTTTAGATATTGAATTCATAAAATAGATTATTTCCAGGAGTCATCCTATGTGCCAGCCAGTTAGCCCCCTTTCGGGTAATTGTGCCGAGATTATTTCAAGAGACATTTCTGATTCTTGTAAAGTTTTTCTTGGCAGTTTCTTTGATGTGGCGCATCAACAAATTAAGCATCACAGCATTGATATGATCTTTGCAGATCCACCTTATAATCTATCTAATGACGGATTCACATGCAAGTCTGGGAGAGCACACTCCGTGAACAAAGGCGAGTGGGATAGAAGCCATGGTTTTGAAGAAGACTTCCGATTTCATTGTGAATGGATTGCTGCTTGTGCCAACCTTTTAAAAAAAAATGGGACATTATGGGTCTCTGGGACTTACCACAGCATTTACCTTTGTGGTACTGCCCTGCAAAAACAAGGATTTCATATTCTCAATGATGTCTGCTGGTTCAAACCCAATGCAAGTCCAAATCTTTCCTGTCGCATGTTTGCTGCATCGCATGAAACGTTAATTTGGGCACGGAATGCTCCAAACGGGAAACATACCTTCAATTATGATTCTATGAAGAACATGGTTTGTGAAAAGGATAAAATCAAAAACCCTGGCAAGCAAATGCGTAGCGTCTGGATGATTCCGACACCTTCAAAAAGTGAAAAGTGTATGGGAAATCATCCTACACAGAAACCCGTTGACCTTTTAAAAAGGGTAGTCCTTTCGTCATCAAATGAAGGCGATCTCATCTTGGACCCATTTATGGGAAGTGGCACGACAGGTGTTGTTGCCGTAAATTATGGACGTAGATTCATTGGTATTGAGAAAGACAGTGGTTTCTTTAATCTTGCAGTAAAACGGCTTGAGGATGCATATGGTAGTCACGTGAAAAACATAAGCAACAGTAACAATAAAAACGTATTAAAAAAATAAGGAGAAAATAAGTGCGTCTTGAATCCGCACGACAGTCAATTGAGGCCGTTGTTGGGAAACCTTTGATTAGCCTTCCTGGATGTCGTGACCTTAATTTGGTCAACAAAGGTGCTGTCGGCCAAGTTCTTGAGCGTATTATCGGTCTTACAAACACCTCCGCGCCTCTTGATTTCGAGGATGGTGAGCTGAAAACAAACCAAGTAAAATGGGGAGGGTATCCCAAAGAAACTATGGGGATCATGGTTATATCAAAGATAACAGATAAATTGCTTTTCCCACATACATTTGAACAATCTGATCTTTATTACAAAATTCGAAACGTGCTGTTTGTGCCTGTTTACTATCACAACACTGATATTCCGGTTTATAATTGGATGTTTCTACCCCCACTGCATGCCAATCTTGATAAAACTGAATTTAAAGATATTAAGCAAAGACTCAAAGGCGATTATGAATATATCATTAAAGAGTTGAGAAATCGTATCGATACTCGACAAGACCTATATCGCCAAATTGATGCTGATTTTATTCAAATTCGCAATAAGGATTCGAAAGATAGAAGTGGACACTATCATCCAATTTTCTCCTACAAAGTTGGACGGTACATCTCAGATAGAAATCACGGTTTTTATTTCAAAAAGGAATTCATGAGGTTCCTTCAACAACAATCCCCTCGCTATCCGTACTATGGTGAATAAGCCGGTAACAATTATTTTTGTTTGTTATAATTTTTTCGCTGAAAGGAGTGATTATCTTTTTTGATCCTCTAAACCGGCTGGCGCGCTCTAGTGTGAAAACGACAACAGCGCCCTCAAAACCGTCGCCATCGCTCTGTGCAACTTTGCCCGCGACACGGGCTGCTCCATCCTACGCCCAACACACCAGCAATCCGGTCGCGACTACTCGCCGGGCATCGCGCTTCACGAGTCGTCACCGCTTTCACCGCCGCCACCTGATCCTGGCGCGCCGCCGCGGATAGGCCAACGGTGCGTCTTCGGCGGTTGATGTAGGAAACACTGATGAAAAGAAAGGACCAAAAGGACTTAAGGGACTCAAAGGACGCCAAGATCAGGGGAGCGTTTTACCGTCCTTTAGGTCTCCTGGTTTTGATGGTGCCTGCCGTTTTGGGTCGATATATGCGCCTAACGAAAGGATAGCCCTTATGAAGCACGGTATGTGGATGATTTGCGTCCTCGCCTTGATTGGCATTTGTCCTGGCGTTTCGGCAGAGACAACGCCTGCGGGGTTTTGGCCCCTTGTTGATAGCGGTAAAGATTACTCCGGTCAGTGGGGGGATGCCGTCAACCATGGCGCGGAAATCAGCCCACTCGGTCCGGACGGCCCGCCGGCGCGGTTCAACGGCCGGGACGCCTATTTTGAAGCACCGGGCCGCATTCCCTTCGGTGCGCATGATTTCACCCTGATGCTCTGGATTCACACGCAGGATGTTTTGGATGACGGCCTCGGCGATTTGCTGAGCAACTTTGATGCAACATCGCGCAAGGGCTTCACCCTCGGCCTGGCCGCGTATACGGGCGTGTCCAATTCCCAGCCGAATTACCGCACCCTGCATTTCGGGCTGGATGACGGCACGGAACCGGTGTGGACCGACTGCGGCCGCCCGGGCAACGCGGTGTTTGTGTTCGGGTTTGCGGTCCATGACGGCGCGCTGTACGCGGCCACCTGCGAGCCGGGGGAAAACGAGGCCGGACACGTGTACCGGTACGAGGGCGGAACAGGATGGACCGATTGCGGTAACCCGGACAGAAGCAACGCCGTGATGGCCCTGGCCGCCCATGACGGCCACCTGTATGCAGGCACCGGCTGGTACGACACCACGGGGTCAGCGCTGGAGGCGTCACCGAACACCACGCCGGGCGGCAAGGTGTACCGGTACGACGGCGACGGAAACTGGGCGTTTTGCGGGGCCCTCTCCAACCCGGAAACGGGGGAAGCAGGCACCCTGGGCGGGTTGGGCGTGTACAAGGGGGCCTTGTACGCAACCACGCTGAAGCAGGCGGGCTTTGGCCTGTACCGCTACGATGGCGGCGTCACCTGGACCTATTGCGGCAACCCGGGCCGGCGCGTGTTGAATCCCGCCGCCTTCAACGGCGATTTGTACATGGTTTCCTATGACGGCCCCGGCGGTCCTTTCCGGTACAACAGCGCCGAATGGGCTTATGTGGGCGGCACGCTGGACCCGCCCATCAGCCAGGATTACAGCTTTGCCGTGTACGACGGCAGGCTCCACCTGTCCACCTGGCCGGAGGCGCATGTATACCGGATGGAAGACTCGGGGGCGTGGAGAGGCGTCGGCCGGCCCGCCGGGGAACTGGAAACCATGGGCATGATGGTCTATAACGGCAAACTGTATGTGGGCACGCTGCCCTCGAGCCGCGTCTACCGTTATGACGGGGAGAACCGTTGGACCGCCGTCGGGGAACCGCTGGACGCCGCCGGCGGCAAGTACCGCCGCGCCTGGTCCATGGCCTTGTATCAGGGGAAACTGTTTTGCGGCACCCTGCCGTCCGGCAAGGTCTGGAGCCTGCAGGCGGGCGGATGTGTTACCTATGACCATGCCCTGGCGCCCGGATGGCGGCACCTTGCCGCGGTACGGCAAGGCCGCAGTCTGCTGCTGTATGTAGATGGCGCGCAGGTGGCCGCCGGCACCCTGCCCGACGACTCCCCCTTTGACGTTTCCTCGGACACGCCGCTGCAAATAGGACGGGGCCCCGGTGATTATTTCAATGGATATATGCGCAATCTCCAGGCCCACACCCGCGCCCTTTCGGAAGCGGAGATAAAGCAATGCTATGACAAGGATAAACGGTTCACGGAATAGAAAGGTTTGGCAAGTTTTTCTCGTTCCCAAGTTACGGAATAGAAAGGTTTGGCAAGTTTTTCTCGTTCCCAAGTTGAACTCTTGTCATTACCCACATCTTTTGGCAATGAATAGTAGCGGCAAAAAACGAATGTTTGAATTCAATATCCCAACGGGATTTAGGAACAAAGCCAAGGGTTGCGGTACTCCGCTACCCTTGGTTGGAAATTACCCCCAATTCCCGTTTACCCCAACGGGGTTACGTTACATTGGTGCAAATACTGTATTAGAAAACCGACGTAACTCCGTTGGAGTAGAAAAGAGAGAAGAAGAGACATCACTTACCCAGGGTAGCGGGGTACCACAACCGCTGGGCTATGATATGGAATCCCGTTGGGATGCTGAATACATACGTCGGCATCTCAATACCCCATCCTGAACGGAAAGATATGGGTAATGACAAGAGTTCAACTTGGGAACGAGGTGAAAAAGCGCAAGCATGGCTTGCGCACTTCCAAAATAATGTCTATACGACGATTCGCCTTCTTGTTTCTTATAGGGGATAGGAGCCGATCTCTGCTAATGGTCTTGTATTATTCTTGCTATAAGGAAGGAGTTGAACTATACTCATGAAGGTATAGAGTTCATGGTTCAAGATGTCTCCAAATGGAGGTTGACCATGGTATTCAGAATGAAAGTAGCGGTCGCTGTACTTGTGGCTATAACGCTTGCGGTTTCGGCGTTTTCAAATACAGTGTTCTTTTTGCTGATGCTAGAGGGTTTAGACTCGCTTATCAAGAACGGGATGGAGGGAGAAGGCGAACCACAGGTTGCCGGCGAGTTACCTGTTGAAGGCAAGGAACAGTCAGAAACTATCTCGCTTCCCGGCAACATTCCGCTGGAGATGGTCTGGATACCAGGCGGCACGTTCCAGATGGGCCGGTATCCGGGCGAACAAGAAAGTTATGACAAGGAGGAGCCGCAGCATGCGGTGACAGTCGGCGGGTTCTGGCTGGGCAAGTACGAGGTAACGAAGGCACAGTGGACTGCGGTGATGGAAACGACTCCGTGGTCGGGACACATGCATGTACTTGACCATCCGGAAAGCCCGGCGGTGCAGGTGTCGTGGAACGACGCCCAGGCATTTATTGCGGCACTGAACACCCATACGGGACAGACGTTTCGTCTGCCGTCGGAGGCGGAGTGGGAATATGCCTGCCGTGCCGGGACTACCACGCGGTTCTACTGGGGCGATGACCCGTCCTGTACGACGGGCAACGCGTATTGTTGGTGGGCGTATAATGCGTATAATGTCGGCAAGCGTTACGCCAATGTAGTAGGTTTAAAGGCGCCCAATGGGTTTGGATTGTTCGATATGAGCGGCAATACCTTGGAATGGTGCGAAGATGACTGGCACTCGAACTACACGGGCGCGCCCCAAAGTGGCATCCCTTGGGTAGATTCGCCTCGAGGATCGTGCCGCGTCATTCGGGGCGGTGGCTGGTACTACAGCGGCATCGGCTGCCGTTCTGCGTTCCGCTTCGACAGCATCCCGTCATTCAAGGACATCCACATGGGCTTCCGCCTCGCCAGGGGAAAATGAAGCATGAAATAGTCTGGACGGGACAGGGATCAGGGAGCAGGAGCGAGTAGGCAAGAGAAGAGAAGTATTATGGTGAGCCTGCCTGTTTTCAGGGCTCTTCTTTTATGGTATCATATAGGCAGTCTATAGGAGTGTTACCCATGACTTATAAGGGCCATATTGCAAACGGAACGGTTGTGCTGGACGAACCTGTGCCGTTGCAGGACGGCACAGTTGTCCGCGTCGAGGTGGTGGCAGAGGCGGCCTCGACGGTGTTACACCCCGATATCGAACGGTTTACCGGGGTCTTGCCCGCCGATGTTGCTGTGAGGGAAGTCTATGTTGACGGCATGCTGAAGAAACATTCATGAAAGTCATGTTCGACGCCAATGTATTGCTGGATGTGTTTCAGCATCGTCTGCCGCATTACGACGCATCGGCGGCATGCGTCAACGCGGTACGTTGCGGAGTCATTGAGGGATATATACCCGCCCACGTGTTAACCACCTTCTACTATGTTCTCGCCAAATACCGTAACAAACAAACCGCGTGCGATGCCGTACGTTGGCTGCTGACACATTTCACCGTGGCCGCATGTGATCATACCATGCTTCAGGAAGCGCTCGCATGCGATATGCAGGACTTTGAGGACGCTGTGGTTCTGGTGTCCGCCCGACACGCGGGGTGCGCCTGCATCGTGACGCGAAATCAGGATGACTTCCACAACGCGCCCTTGCGCATTGTATCCCCCCAGGCCATGATCGAAGCGATTGGAAAGGATTGATGCGCCTGTATTCATACAGGGATCAAGGAAAAAGAGCGTGGCCTTGTACAAGCACCTGGCATGAGGCAATGGTTCACATCAGACGGCTAATGTGCTCCGAATAACAAAATATCATGCGCCCCTGCGTTATTGATAGAATAGGTCTATTCGTCATAGTGAGCGGCATCCTGCCGTAGGAACCTTCGGCCGTGATGGCGCGAACAGAACCAGAAGGAACCTCCCATGCATACCGAATCGCTGACACGAAGAAACTTCCTCGCCGCTTCCGGCCTGGCGCTCGGCG
>JAKJCY010000096.1 GCA_022706235.1 Candidatus Hydrogenedentota bacterium
TGGGAACGAGCGGAGATGAGTTGACTTGGGAACGAGCGGAAAAAATGCAATTTCAGACTTCCTGATCTGGTATTTATTGAATTGCAAATAAGATATTGCTATACAAAAAGATAATCCACATTTACTTAAAGATGCATTGAATGGGCCTGGGAAAATAAAATGACACCTTTCCATCCGAGTTCAACGCGCCCACACGCGCTGAAAGAAAGGTGCCATTCTAATGCCACAGTTATTATTACCGATTACACCCGCAGGATCAAATTCGCTTGGCTCATTGCTCAGCATATGCAACACAAATGGCGAATGGACTTACCATCTGGGTATAGCCGTCATTGGTCGTCATACCGAGGATGATCTGGCTTCTTTTCGCCTAATGACCAGTCAGTTTGTTGCGGAAGGTCTTTGCACACAAGGCGATGTGGTGCACGCCTTTGGCGTATCGCTCTCAAGCGTCAAACGTTCCGTTAAGATTTACCGTACCCAAGGTGCCCGTGCTTTTTTTCTCCCTCGTAAAAGTCGAGGCGGGTGCGCCTGCGAGCCCAGGCGTTGATGGATTCGGGAAGTTCTCGTAAAGAGGTATGCGTTCAACTGGGCATCAAGCCGGATTGTCTTCGCAAGGCGATTGAGTCCGGTCGTTTAATCGAGCATGTGCGCGCATCCGAAGAGTCGTCTCAGCCGTCTTGTGCCCCCACCGAGGCGATTGCAGTGGAAGGTTCTACTGCGTTCCTGTCTGCCGCGAGCGACGCCTCGCAACGCGCCGTTCGTGATGCGCAAGCGGATATGGGCATGGCTTGTACCCATGCTCTGGAGCGCATCATGGCCGCCATGGGACAACTTGCCGGAACCCCCATATGTTTTGAAGCCTGTCGTGATGTACCCAACGGCGGCGTATTAACGGCCCTGCCTGTCTTGATGGCGAACGGCCTGTTGTCGCATCTCAAGAAATGTTTCTCCCACTTCCAAGAGAAATATTATTCGCTGTACAGTGTGGTTGTGCTTGTGGCTTGCATGTCTCTTTGCCGGATCAAGCACCTTGAACGGCTTCGTTTTGAATCTCCAGGCGAATGGGGCAAACTCATGGGATTGGATCGCATTCCCGAAGTGCGCACCCTGCGCGGCATCCTCAAGAAAGTTTGTCTCGAACCGCACGTGACACAGTGGGCCGACCTTTTGCGCAGAGACTGGCTGCACGAGCATCCAGACACGGCGGGCGTATTGTATCTGGACGGTCATGTGCGCGTATATCATGGCGATAAGACACCGCTACCAAGACGGTATGTGAGTCGTGAACGGCTGTGCATGCGGGGCGTTACGGATTACTACATCAACGATGTATTAGGACGTCCTGTTTTTGTGGTGGAGAAACAGATTGACGACGGGCTGATTCAAACGCTGAAAAACGACGTCATCCCTCAATTATTGCGCGATATTCCCAACCAGCCCACGGAAGAACAGTTAAAAACAAACCCACATCTGTGCCGCTTCACCATGGTCTTTGACCGAGAAGGCTACAGCCCCCGTCTGTTCAAGCAATTATGGGAGGAGCATCGCATTGCCTGCATTACCTATCACAAATTTCCCAAGACCACGTGGGACAAAGAGGAATTCATGCCCTATCGCGTCGTGATGCCCAACGGCGAAATCGTGGAGATGCTTCTGGCCGAACGCGGTACGCGCATTGGTTCGACAGAGGAGGCTCTATGGGTGCGCGAAGTGCGCAAACTGACCGAATCCGGCCACCAGACCAGCCTGATTTCCACCGCATTCCATAGCGATAGTCAGCGTGACGCCGCCTTCATGTTCAACCGATGGGTTCAGGAAAATTTCTTCGCCTACATGAAGCAAAACTATGCTATAGACGCGTTGGACGAGTGTAACGTAGAAGAATTTCCTGACCCCAAAAGGGTGGTGAATCCCGAATATCGCCGACTGGAATCTCGACGAAGAAGTCTTCAAAACAAACTCAACCGAAAATATGCCGAGATAAAGGCAAGCGAACTCAATCCGTCAGAAGACGACAAGAAAAGACAAAGGCAACTGCGCAAAATTGCAGAAATATTTGAACAGGCGCAACTACTGAAAAACGACCTCGACACGATTAAAAAACAGATTGAGCAGACGGCCCATCACGTCGATATTACCGAACTGCCTGAAGAACAACAGATACTGAAATTGTCGTCGAATACAAAACGATTTATCACCACGATTAAACTCATCGCCTACCGTGCGGAAACCATGATGGCCATGCAATTACGGCCAATGCTGGCGAGGACACAAGACGCAAGACCCATTATCTGTGAATTGATGAAGCAGACTGTCGACATATACCCCGATGAGCAACAAGGCCTCCTGCACGTGCATATACATCCTCCCACCACCCATAGAGCACAAGCAGCCATCCAATCGTTGCTTGAAATACTCAACGATACTGAGACCAAATATCCGGAAACCAATATGACACTACAGTATCATTTGATTGGAAATGAATAGAAAACCAGGCACATAGGGTCACGAATTTTCCAACCACATCAGGAAATCTGAAGGTGCGCCATAGTGTAACAAGTTATGGAGATTACCCCTATAGCGCACCTGGGAAGGTACGCCTACTAAAATACGGGGCTGCTAACGAGCTCCCGACGACCGCTATATAAATCCCCACAGTTGCAAAGTAAAAATTTGCACCCAATTGCGTTACCAAATGGAATAATGTAACGGACAAAACAGGGAAGTTGGCACAGGCGATGCGCTCTATGTTCGTTTGTGCCCCGCGCGGCGGAGCGCGTGGATTGAAACGCTGTTGGCAAGGCGATTATCACATCGAGCCTCGTCTCACAGACATGCGTGGTCCTACTTGGCTTTGTCGCCGTTTTTCCGCTGTCCGCTACGAGCACGGACTGAAAAGAAGGCGAAAATCCGTTGATACCACTTTTGTTTAGGACTTTTCCGGAGGACGGTATCCTGTTCTGATGCGCCTCTGGAACTTCGATAGAGTTCGAGCAGCGCATCGCGGAATTCGACTGCGGTTTGAAACCGTTTATCGGGATCCGGCGCCATTGCTTTTTCCGCGAAAGCGTCCGCACCCGACGGCAAACCGGGACATAACTGGCTGAGTCTGTGTCCCGGATGGGGCGCTCTGCCGGTAAGCAATTCAAAAAACATCACCCCGAGTGAGAACAGGTCGGCCCGATAATCCACTTTGGCCGGATCCAACTGTTGTTCCGGCGCCGTATACCGGAATTTTCCGAGATTGGTGCCTACGACGGTCAGCCCTTTGAACTGGTCATCGAGTTTCGCGAGGCCGAAATCCAACAGACGGATCGACCCGTTTCTCATGACCATGATGTTTTCAGGGGAAAGATCGCGGTGTATGGTGATTTTATGGGCGTGGCTCAACGCGTCCGCCACCAGGCACAATACCCGGACAACGGATTTAAATTCCAGGCGATGCCTTTCCTGCAGCCACTGACGCACGGTTTTACCTTCCACATATTCCATGGTATAGAACAGGATATTGTCGGATTTACAGGCATCGAATATTTTCACGATGCCCGGATGATTGAGGCTTCGCGCGGTTGTCACTTCGCGGATGAAGCGTGCAATGGCATATTTGCTGCCCGCGTATTTCGCGTGAAGCATTTTCAACGCCACTTCCCGTCCTGTTTTTTGGTCAAAAACCAGGTAGACGGAGCCCATGCCGCCCCGTCCGAGTTTCTGGCGTATCTCGTACCGTTCCGCGAGTACCCGGCCCACTTCCAATTGTAGTTCTGTTGTCAATCCGTACACTCCATCCTAAATCCGCACATAAGGAATGACGACAATCGCAGAAGAGGCATCTTGCCGCTTCCATCGTGATTGCGGTCCGCATGTTTTCCTTGATACAAGGCGGCAAGATGCCGCTTCTACATTTTTTTTCCTTATTACCCTTGCACCGACAAGGCGGTTTACGGGTGAATCCCACGGCGCACCACCCGCAAACAACGAACTAGCCAATTGCAGCGAAAGGCGTGGATTCTTCGTTACTGATGGCTATTTCGTCATCAGTCCCTTTTTCCTCCGTCTTTCCGTTTGTTTACCAATGCATGCACATTTCCAACGGGTTCAGGAAATCTGAGTTTGGGTTAGCCTCATAGCGTAATTACACGCCACATGACTGCCTGGTCATTAGTTACCGTGTTTCTATTCGCAGTCTAAGTAGTATACACAATGGGATTGCCCTATAAAAAGGGAGGTTGCCCGTAAAGATGAGGGAGGGAACCGCCAGGTCTGTTATCGCACCCACTCGATACCCTTCGGCGAGGGATTCACCACACTTGTTGGACACTCCGGTTTCTCGGCATGGAACACTTCCGCTATCCTGAGTGCCTCCTGCCGGGAGCGGCACACTCCGAACAGCGTGGGACCGCTGCCGCTCATGGCGACGGCCCCACAGCCGGCCTTGTATAAACGTTCTTTCAGTTCTCCGAGGGCCTGATGCTCTGAGAAGACGGGTTTTTCCATCCTATTGAAAAGCACCCGGGGAAAATCCCCTTCCGCCAAGGCGATAATCGCTTTGCGGAAGGAAGGGGTCCTTCCGGCGAAAGGAAATTCAGGGCTCATTTTAAGAAGAACATGGTTATAGGCGGAAGCCGTGCTCATGGCGGCGGCAGGATGGACGAGAATAAACCACGGTTCGTGTACCGGCGGCAACGGAACCAACGCTTCCCCACGCTGAGTTCCCGCCATGGTACCGCCATAGAGGCAATACGCGACATCGGCCCCCAGTCCGCGCGCCAGGCGCGCCAGATGTCCGAAGGAAAGCCTCAAATTCCATAGATTGTTCAAAGCGGCAAGGGTGGCGGCCGCGTTGCCGCTGCCGCCGGCCAATCCCGCCGCGATAGGAATGCGCTTGTCCAAGTGTATGCGCACTCCCTTTCGGCATCCGGTTTCCTCCCGGAGCAACGCCGCGGCGCGATACACAAGATTGGAGGGTCCCATATCCAATCCCGGCCCGTTGCAGGACAAGGAAAGACTGTCGTCGTTAATAAAGGTGAGTTCATCGTAAAGACTTACGGTCTGAAATATCGTTTCAATATTGTGGTAACCGTCGCGACGTTTTCGTAACACATCCAGGTACAAATTGATCTTCGCGAATGAACGCCACACCATGGGCGCATAGACCTGCGGGTGTCCATCCTCTATCAGCGGCATATAGGAAACCCTTTCCTCGATTCGGCAGACATATCAAAAGTATAAGGGACTGCGTTTCTTTCGGGACGTCGCCCGGAAGAAGTGGTGTCTTTGGCGCAACAAGTTGCACTGCTATAGATAAAGAAAAATAAAGGGAGAGTAAAAAACGCCTGTATCAACCTATTTCACCTTTCCTTATGAACAGCCGTAAACATGGTCATTCCGGTTTTTTCGCGATCTCCGGCTCGGGTCGAAGAACGGTATTGGACAACGCGAAAAATACCGGAATCCAGATTGGGCCTGCTGCAATGAATACCCAGTTCCCTTCTCGAAAAACACAACGAATGCGGCCAATCCCGCATCCACGGCTTCAGGAACTGGATTCCGGTCTTTTCGCGGTTTGGCACCCGCGCCGCTAAGCGTCCTTTTTCCACCGCGAAAAACCGGAATGACGCGTTGTTTGTGGATTCTTGAACTCAACCAGGACATAACGCTCCTTGTGGTAAGAAACTGAACCCATAATAAATTTTCAGCAAGAGCGGCTCACGCGCCTACGCTTCAGAGTAGCAGATGGACCACATATTCATATACCAGCGGATACAGGTCCACTCCCTCCGCCTTCAGCGCCTCCATCGCCTCCACTGTCATAGTATAATCTCCGTCGCGAAGAAAGGCATAAAAGAAGGAACTGAATTGTCTTGCGTAGGCTTCATCCATGGTGAAGGCCTTTTCCGCGTATTCCAAGGCCTTATCCAGTTCGTTTCGAGCAATAGATACGACCGCCAGCAAGCCGTAAGCACCGGGAACGGGCGTACCGTCCAGCGCCAGATAGGCATTCAGTACCTCCTGCGCTTCTTCAATCTTCTTCTGGACAATCAGGACAAAGGCCAGCGAAGTGTAAGCATCATCGAGATGGGGGTCGGCGGCGGCGGCCTGTCGCAACAAGACGGACGCGACCTCATATTCGCCGCGGCTTTGCGCGCCGATACCCTCGCGGTACGCCTGCACCGCCTCAAAGGCATCTTCAACGCGCCCCCCTGTGCGCAAGGCACGCCCGAGACTGTCCAGCATATGATACCGGCCGTCCGCCGCCGCGGCCGACGCAAACGCTTCCGCGGCTTCCTGGTACCGGCGTAAGGCATAGTATGCATTTCCCAATTCAAAACAGGCGAGGGCATACCGGCCATCATAGGATACCGCTTCTTTAAAAGCCCGGCAGGCAAACTCGGTTTGTCCATTTTCCCGGAAGCCATACCCCGCCCAAAGTTTCTTCACGGCGGCAGCTTCCGGTGTGATATCACCGCCCGTTTCCAAGGCTGCGTAGAGATTGCCATAAATATCCCGGGCGGGGGAATGTTCGAATGAAAACAGGGCGTCAAGAATCCCGCGCGCCATTTGCGGCCGTCCGTGAACGGCCAGTTCCGTGGCGAGGTCTCCGAATGATTGCAGGGTGGTATGGTCCAGGCTGCCGTCCCATGAAACCGCCGGTTCTGAAAAATTTTGCCATTGCGCAAACAGTTCTTCCATGGTCGCCACGGGGACCGTCGACGTAGAGGTCAGTTTGTAGAGGGCAATCTTTCTGATGGACGGCAACGCCCGCCTCTCAAAGGAAATCCCCCAGGCGTGCAGGCATTGTTCAAACGCTGCGGGCCATCCCGGGTCGAAGTAACCCAGCGCAAGGACCGCCCACACGTGGGGGGAATGACCCGCCGAAGCCTGTTTCGCGAGCGTACCAGTGCACAACGCGGCCTGCGCGGCAAGTATCTGTTGCGTTCCCCCCGCAGCCACGGGCAATGGAAGGGGCCCCTCCGTGAGATGGTTTAGGTTATGGGTGAACACATCGCGCCACAAAAAATTCTCGACCAGCACGATATCCTCCCCGCCGGCCTCTTCGTGAAGCAGTATTCCGGCGGTACGCCAGTCGGTCCGCTGCGGGCCGGGCTGCAGCCAGAGCCACTGCAGGAACATGGAGCCGATCAGGCATACAATCAGCGTCCTGTTCCACACTGTGCTCTTAATGGAGGTAACGGCGCCGCCTGCCAGGAGATACAGCGGAATAATACAATGCACCGTGTAGCGTGGAAACATGCACGGGCGAAGCAGGTACGACACGACAAACAACATCAACGGCGGCAGCAGCAACCAGACGACCAGCAGCAGTTTCTGTTCCCGTACCGCCTGGTCCGTTGGGGATTTCGTACGATAGAGGCATTCCCTCAGCGCCCTTAAAAGCAGGAACAATATCAGGACAGCGAACAGCACGTCAAGCGCCAGGCGGCCCGGTGCAACCCGTTGGGCAAAGTCATTCAAGCGAAACTGCCAGTGAAACGCGCTCACATCGTCAAAGAACAGGTCGGCCAGCAATGCACGGAATCCCGGCTTCATAATCCAAAGGCTGGTGGAATCTTTCGGCCAGAACCGCACCGTTGACAGATAAAACAAGGTGGGCGCGAACAGCAAAGCCTGGGAAATGGTCCAGCGCCAAAACACAGCCGTCCGGCTGCGATAGCGCAACAGCAAGAAACCACCCAGCACGACGGGTATCAGACCGGCAAAAGGATGGGTCCAGTACAGCAGGATGGAGACCATGCCGTGGAGTAACCAGGGGCGCCACCCGGGCCGCTCCAGTAGCCGCAGGAACGAGAACACCGCCGCCACGGCCAGGAACACGAATACGACATACATCCGTATGCTCTGGGAATGATGAATATGTACCGGGGAAAGGGCCAGCAACGCCGTCGCCACATAGCCCGCACGACGGCCGTAAATGCGCCTGCCCAGGCCGTATACCATCGGCAAGGTGGCCAGGCCTATGAAAATACTCAGCAACCGAAGACCATAGACGGAACCGGTCACGTAATGAGTCCAAAGATATTCAAGGCAATAATATACGGGCAGGGTAAGGGGGTCCAGCGCTCGATTCATCCACAAAAAGTCCGCAAGGGTCGGGCTATCGAGATAGACGTGGCTGGTATATTCATCCCACCACAGGGACTCATGACTGATGCCGAAAATGCGGAGAAAAAAAGCGGCGGCCATCCAGAAACTCACCACCATTACGGGGTGAAACGCTTTGTTCGTGCTTGCTCCATTCATGGACTCATCATATATAAAACAGGCGTGGGGAGTCGAATCTAAAAATCCGGGCAGACGCCGGCGGGAATCAGACGCCGATAAACCCCACCCTTGCTATTGTCGCAGATGTTTGGCAGCTTCCTCACAAAGAGAGGTTCGGCTTATCTTGCTGTCCAGCGGGACATCCTTCGGCCAGGGAAAGTAATATCGAGGAAGTTTATGCCCGGGCAGAAGCTGGCGCAACCGCACATTCAGCGTTTCCGCCACGGCATCCTGAGGATTCCGCAGAGCGATAAATGCCACCGGTATGGCCCCATATTCCGGGTCGGGCACGCCTACCACAGCGACGTGCTTCACTTCCGCCAGGGTTTTCAGGGCTTGTTCTATTTCCTCGGGATAAATGTTTTCTCCGCCGGAAATAAACATGGTATCCGCCCTGCCCGTAACAAACAATCGCCCCCGGCCATCCCAATATCCCCGGTCCCCGGTGGGAAACCATCCCTCTTCCGTTTCAGGCTTTTTCAGTTGCCCGCTTTCCTCATAGTACCCGAGAAAAACCGAAGGTCCCCGCACTTCAATGCCCCCCTCCGGCGATATACGCACCGTACCCGGCATCAGCGGTCGGCCGCTGCTGTACAAATCTTCCAGTGTAGCGTCGGGGCTGGTCGCAACGAGTTGTGCGGAAGTTTCCGTCATGCCGTAACTTCGGATTAGCGGAACCCCTGCTTCCCAGGCCCGTTTGACAAGAACCGTATCCACGGGCGCACCGCCCAGAAGAATTCCTTTCATATTGCGCAACACTTTCCTTCCATTCGCGGATTCCATCAGCCGGTGCAACTGCGTAGGCACCAGGGAGGCGTAGCCCGCCTCCGTTCGCGCCAGTTCCTCCTCCAGGGGAGCGCCCTGCCGGGGAATGGCAACAGCTGCACCGGCCAGGGCACAGCGGAACAGGATCCCGAGGCCGGAAACATGATACAGGGGCAACGAAAGAAGCCATATGTCGCCCTGTCCCAGGGGCATGTTCGCATTCGCCGCACAAGCGGCATACCGGTGATTACCCAGGGAGTGTACCGCTGCCTTGGCGGTTCCTGTGCTGCCGGAAGTCATCACCATGGTGGCAGGCAGGCTGCCGTCCAGCATGGGCGTCAGCGCATCCATGCCCCCCGTCTCCGCCTGTCCTTCCAATTCCTGAAAAGAGACGCGAGGCACATGGATCCGCTCCAGAGCGGTCTCCATGCCCGTATCGTGGAGAATACGTCCCGGCTGTAACCGTGCGGCAATATCCGCGATTGCACTTCCGGGCAAGGCCGGATTCAGCGGACATGCCACCGATCCTGTTTGGATAAGGGCCCACAGCGCGGCACAATAGCAGGAGGAGGGTTTGCCCAGTAGTATTACCCGTTCTCCCTGTAAGATACCTTGCCGCATCAATATCTGTTTAAAGTGAACTACCCGGCGGCGAAACACGGCATAGGAATAGACCCGGTCATCAAGACAGGCGAGGGCCTCGGGAAAAGCCTGCGCGGCTGCAGCCAGGGGACAAGGTATGAAAGAAGCCAAGTCACACATGCCATAAAACCTTCAACCTGCTGGGATTCACTGAAATACCCATGCCCTCGCACGCGACTAGGTCAATCTCGGGCATGTTCAGCGGCAAAGGCGTTTCCAGAATATCCGATGAAAGGCGGGTGTAGGTATCCACCCCTGCGGCCCACCGGCTGCCCGAAAACGCGGCGGCATACGCCAGAATCGCGGCCGTGCCCACACCGGTCTCATAGGCGGCGCTCAAAATTACCGGCACCCCGGATTGAATTCCCAGCATAGAAATGGGCAGGCACAGGGAAGGTTTCCAAACCAGAAACCGGGCCTGTTCCACAACGCTTCGTAGCTGTTCCGCTTCCCCCCTGCTCTTCCCGGATCCCGGGCACACTACATGCCGGCTTAACGCCTGGAGTGTTTCATCCACCGCGCAGGCCACGCCGGTCCTTTCCTGAATGAATGGCAGATCCTGAAACTCCCTTACAGGCTCCTCGAGAAAAGCGATTAGTTCCACGGGCACCGCCTGACAGAATTGCAGGGCTTCTTCCCGGGTCCACGTCCGGTTGGCGTCCAGACGCAGGGAAATTTCCGGGCCCCCTTCCCGGAGTAGTTCACAAACAAACGCGGCTTCTTCCTTTAAAAGAGAACGGCCTACCTTAAGTTTAAGTGTTGTATAGCCCCGTTGAAAAGCGCGACGAAACTGTATACGGCTCCTCTCCCCCACCCCGTCTATCAGCACGCACAAAGGCACACGGTCCGATGCCTCCGGGTTTAAATAACGGCGCAGGGGAAGGCCTTCTTCCCGGGCCGAAAGTGACTGGAGGATATGTTGATAGGCAAAATAGACTGACGGGGAAACGCCTTGCGGCAGGGCAGTTTCCGATACAGCATGACTGTGTTTGAGGTGCAGGGCGACACTGCGGGCTTCTTCCGCAACCCGGCCGGGCGATTCTTCGGAAAAACCGGGCAGCGGTGCGGCTTCACCCCAGCATACAGAACCGTTTTCCATCTGTGCGGCCAGGAGCACGCCTTCACGGTACGCGCAGCGATGCCCCGCCAATGTTATCGGCGCCTTTAAGGAAAGTTTATAGGAATAAGCGGTAACCGAGTTGAAAATCATGGCAACGATTCTTTAGTAGACTGTGACACTGGGGTTCCTGATACAGGAAGGGGGCATTGCATTATATTGTTTAAAAATCTTATCATAGAAGCCTGCCAGGGTTTTAACCGGCCGAATAGAGTTCTTCCTGAAATCATGAAAACATGGCCCGCGGCCTGATACCTATGGTCCCTTGCAACGACAGAAAGTTCACGCTGAAAAAGTAACAAAACAGTGGAGGAAACGCCATGCGTCTTAGGACCACACTCTTCATTGGGACAGGAAGTGTATTGCTGGTGCTTCTTTTGCTGGCAGGAATCTTTCTATACGTGCTGCTCCACCGCACGCCAGGCGCGTATTTTGAATCGAACGGTGTCCGGATATTTTATTCTGTGGAAGGGAGCGGCACACCGCTCATTTTGGTGCACGGCATCGGTGTCAACGCGGACTTGAACTGGCGCAGGCCGGGTGTCACCAGAATGTTGGCGAAGAATTTCCAGGTAATCTCGTATGACCTTCGCGGTCATGGACGGAGCGATAAGCCTGAGGTTCCGGCCGCTTACGGCGTGAAGATGGCGGAAGATATTGTGCGGCTCATGGACCATCTGGAAATTCGCAGAGCCCATGTGGCGGGCTATTCGCTGGGCGGGTTTCTGGCGCTCAAGGCGGTCTCCCTGCATCCGGACCGTTTTATCAGCGCGTCCATATGCGCGGCAGGCTGGAAGGACCCGAATGACCCCTCCCCCCTGCCCAACCCATACAAGCCGCCGGAGAACACCGATACCCGAAAGGTAGAAACGGCCTCCGTTTTCGCCGCCGCCACGCCAAAATCACTGTTTAACCGGATCCGCGGCTCTATCGGCGATCGTATCATCAGCAGGCCGGTCAGAACCGCCCTGAAAGCCGGGTACCAGGAACTGGCAGTGGAACAATCCCTGCTGGAAAAGAACACGGTGCCCATGTTGAACATTATCGGCGACCATGATGGGTTGTTGCCCCTGGCACACGACCTGGTTGCGGTGACCGCCAATCTGGAGGCCCGGGAAATCCCCGGGGCGACCCATTTTTCCCTGCCCTTTAAGAAAGCGTTTAAAGAAGGGTTACGAGAATTCCTTCTAAGACACGACAAAAAAGCCGTGCCCCCGGGGTCCTGACGCGTTGAAACGCCAGTCCTATTCCGCGTCCCCTGCCAAAAAAGAATGGAGAACAGCATCTTCGCTGTTCTCCGAATAGACTGGATTGACTTTGTATTAAAGGGATGGGGTGTAGTGCTTCAGGATTTTCAGGTAATTGGCACGCTCAAAGGCGGCGGGCTCGGCACATTTACCCTGGCTGAGACTTCCCTGCATCTGCCGCACGGAATCATACTCGTGCTTTTCCATCCATTGCGCCATGGCGTCACGCACCGTGCCGAGATGGCCTATGCCATTCTTAAGCAGGGCCGAGGTCATCATGGCGACCTTCGCGCCGGCCATCATGCATTTAAGCACGTCTTCCGCGGTATGCACGCCGCCGGTTATGGCCATGTCGGCCTTGATAAGGCTGCACAGAATGGCTACCCAACGCAAACGCGGCCGCAGCTCACCCGGGGAACTCAACATAAGGTCGGCTTTGACTTCGAGTGTTTCGAGATTAAGGTCGGGCTGATAAAAACGATTGAACAGAACCAGGGCGTCCGCACCGGCTTCATCCAGTTTTTTCGCCATATTGGCGAAAGCGCTGAAATACGGGCCGACCTTCACCGCAACCGGGATCGAAATCGCGGCTTTTACATCGCGGACCAAATCAATATACAGGTTTTCCACGGTCCGGCCGTCCATGTCTGGGTTGGTGGGAATGAAATAGACATTCAACTCCAACGCATCAGCGCCCGCTTCCTCAATTTGTTTGGCAAAATCCAGCCAGCCGCCTTTGGAAACCCCATTCAGGCTGCCGATGACAGGAACACCCACAGCCGCCTTCACTTGACGTACATATTCAATGTAGGTATCCGGCCCCATTCTGTACTCGCCCGCGTCGGGAAAGTAGGAAAGCGCTTCCGCGAAACTCTCTTCGCCCTGTTGAAGGTTCGCGTTCAATTCGTGGCTGAGATGGGCAATCTGCTCCTCAAACAACGAGTGAAGCACCACGGCAGCCGCGCCCGCGTCTTCCATACGTTTCACGTTGTCCAGAGACTCACATTGCGGCGAGGGAGATACCACGAGCGGATTTTTCAGTTCAAATCCAAGGTATTTGGTTGTCAGGTCCATTTCTATCTCCTTGTCTGGATGGCACCGGCCAGCCGGCCTGTTACAGGGGTTTACAGCAATTGCAGTTTGATTGAATCAGGAAGCCGGCTTTTCCGGTTCCGGATTGACGGAATCACCACAGGGCATATCGGCGAGATAAGAATAAATCCGCCAACGCTCGGCGATATCCTTACGCGCCTCGACCAACAGCTGCTTGGCAACTTCCGGCTTGCTCAGGGTCAGCATTTTGTATCGTGTCTCATTGTAGGCATACTTTTCAAAGTCCAAATCCGGAACTTTCGAATCCAGCTGGAATGGATTCTTGCCCTCGCCCTTCAGAGCGGGATTGAACCGGAAGAGGGGCCAATGGCCGGATTGCACCGCCGCTTTTTGCTGTTCAAGGCCCATGGACAAGTTATACCCGTGGGCGATGCAATGGCTATAGGCGATAATCAGGGATGGACCCGGGTAGGCTTCGGCCTCCAGAAAAGTCTTGACCGTATGGGAATCGTTCGCGCCCAGCGCGACATGGCCCACATAAACACTGCCATAAGTCATGGCTATAAGGGCCAGGTCCTTTTTGCCTAAGGTTTTGCCGCCTGCCGCGAATTTCGCCACGGCGGCGCGGGGGGTTGACTTGGAACACTGCCCGCCGGTATTGGAATACACTTCCGTATCCAAAACAAGCAGGTTGATATCGTATCCCGAGGCGATTACATGGTCAAGGCCGCCGAAGCCGATATCGTAAGCCCAACCGTCACCACCCATGCCCCACACGCTCTTGTGCACCAGGAAGTCGGCCACGTGCAGCAACGCCTTCGCTTCCATACTCGACTGCCCTGCGAGTTTTTCTTTCAACAGCGCCACGCGTCTGCGTTGCTCCAGGATTTCCGGTTCTGTTTTCTTGCCGGAATTTTCGAGCAGCGCCTGGACCAATTCGCCGCCGATACCCCCTTCAAGTCGTTTCAGCAATTCTTCGGCGAACTGGGTCTGGCGGTCAATGGTAACACGCATACCCAGGGAAAATTCAGCCGCATCTTCAAAGAGGGAGTTGTTCCACGTGGGACCGCGTCCCTCTTTATTCGGCGCCCATGGCGTGGTGGGCAGATTTCCACCATAAATACTGGAGCAACCCGTGGCATTGCCGACATATAAACGGTCGCCGAACAACTGGGACAGCAGTTTGAGATACGGGGTTTCGCCGCACCCGGCACAGGCACCGCTGAATTCAAAAAGAGGTTGCAACAACTGAACATCCTTGACCAGGTTATGCTTCACGGCGTTGCGATCCACTTCCGGAAGAGTCAGGAAGAAGTCCCAGCAGGCGCGCTCACGCTCGCGAATGGGGACCTGTTCCACCATATTGATGGCGTGAAGTTTCGGTTCCTGTTTATTCTTGGCCGGGCAGGTCTGTACACACAAGGTGCATCCCGTGCAATCTTCAGGGGCGATTTGCAGCACAAAACGTTTGTCGGGAAAGTCTTTCCACTTGGCCTTGGCGGACTTGAATCCTTCCGGTGCATTTTCCAGCGCTTCAGCATCCACTATCTTCGAACGTATGACGGCATGGGGACAGACCAGGCCGCATTTGCCGCACTGAATGCACGTTTCCGGATCCCAGAACGGTATTTCAAGGGCAATATTGCGCTTCTCCCACTGGGTAGTGCCGACCGGGAAGGTGCCATCTACCGGCATCTTGCTGACCGGCAGCGTGTCGCCTTCCTCCACGAGGATGGACGAGGTAAATTCGTGCAAGAATTCCGGGGCATGCTCCGCCACCGGCGGACGCAGATCAAACTTGCTCGTCACCGTCGCCGGCACCTTCACTTCGTGCATATTCTCAATGGCCATATCGACAGCGGCGCAGTTTTTCTGCACAATCGATTCGCCCCGCTTGCCGTAGGTTTTCTTGATGGAAGTCTTGATGGATTCGATGGCCTGTTCCTGCGGCAGCACGCCGCTGATATAGAAGAAACAGGTCTGCATGACGGTGTTGATGCGTCCGCCCATCCCGGCCGCCTTGGCCACTTCAAAACCGTTAATAACGTAGAACTTAAGTTTTTTCTCGATAATGCGGCGCTGCGCCGTTTTCGGCAGATGGTCCCACACTTCTTCGGGACCGTAAATGCTGTTGAGCAGGAATACCGCCTCGTCTTCGGCGCACTTGAGCAGGTCGAATTTTTCCATGAAGGAGAACTGGTGGCAGGCGACGAAATTGGCACGGCTGATGAGGTAGGTGCTCCTGATGGGCTTCGGACCGAAACGCAGGTGAGAGGTCGTCATGGCGCCGGATTTGCGCGAATCATAGACGAAATACCCCTGGGCGCAATAGCCGGCATCCTCGCCGATGATCTTGATGGAGTTCTTGTTGGCGCCGACGGTGCCGTCCGCGCCCAGGCCGAAAAAGATGGCCCGGGTCGTATCGGGGCTCTCCGTGGTAAAGTTGGGATCATAGTCGATGCTTGTATTGCCAACGTCGTCCTTGATGCCGACAGTAAAGCGCTTACGAGGTGTTTCGAGGGCCATTTCATCAAATATGCCCTTGACCATGGCGGCTGTAAATTCACGGGAAGACAAACCATAACGTCCGCCCAGCATGACCGGGAGTTCTTTAAAGGGCGCGGTTTTCGCCATCACCGCTTCAGCCACTGCCGTGAAGACATCCATGAACATGG
>JAKJCY010000097.1 GCA_022706235.1 Candidatus Hydrogenedentota bacterium
AAGAATGACTTATATCGCCTTTACATCCCCCGGTGCTGAAGCACCGCCCCCCGCGAGGGGGGATCTTTCAGGGCGCTCATCAGGGGGGTGTGACGCAAGGACATTCTCCGAGAGAAAATCCGGACTTGGAATAAGACGGTTCGTATCCGCATATTACCCAAGGCATATTCCGCAAAGTCCCCCCTTGGGGTAATTCGCGGACAGACTAGGAAATAGCCAAGGGCAGCAAAGTACCTGTATCCTTGCGTTACTAATGGCTATTTCGTCATGAGTCCCTTTTTACACTGTCTTTTTGCTTGTTTACCAGTACCATGCGCATTTACGATGGGCCCAGGAAATCTGATATTGAGTCGGGGAAAAACAACCAATTTGATCCGTATGTTCGGTCCGTTCGGTTCGGTCTATTACGCCCTCGGGAAAAGCGGCAGCAGGTCCTCAGCGAGTTTCCGCAGCTGCCCTGTTTCCTCCTCCGTGACCGGCTCAAGGAAGCCGCTGAGTTCCAGGGCTTTACGGTAATACCGTTCTTCACCGGGCGGCAGGATGCTGACTATGGGTTGGCTCAGCGCCCAGCGCATGGCCAGGGCGGCTTCCGCATCGTCTTCTACCGGTTGATACCAGCACTTGGCGCAGCGGTCGGCTTTTGGTGCGCCTTCGGGCCACCGTTGCCGTGACAGTGACTTCAGGGAGATACAAGGAACGTTTTTCTTTTGAGCCTCTGCAAGCACCGCCGGTCCGAAATCCGCTTTTAGCCAGGGCACGTAGCTGACAGGAAAATAAAAGAAATCAAAAGGATGGCGTTCCAGTGCGGCCAGGGCTGACTCGGTGGAATGGGCGGAAAATCCCAGGAACCGTATGCGGCCTTCCCGTTGCTTTTCCAACAAAAACGCCATGGCGCCGCCTGCGGCAAAAGCCGCATCCACATCCCGATCTACCTGCTGTATACCATGTACCAAATACAGGTCGAAGTGGTCCGTGCCCATGATTTCGCTGGAACGATTAAAATCGGCCTCCGCCCCTTCGCGGGTGCGTTCACGGGTTTTTGAGGACAGGAAAATATTTTTACGGTGTGGCCGCAATGCCGGGGCGAGCATTACCTCTGAGTTGCCATAAGAAGCGGCAATATCAAAAAAGTTCACGCCCCTGTCCAAGGACTCGCCCACCACTTGTTCCACCGCCTCCGGAGTACTGTCCCTCGCCACCAGTCCGCTGAAGCCGATGACGGACAGAGAAATCCCGGTTTTGCCCAGCGAACGCTTTGGTAACAAGCCGGTGTGTTCTCTCCGGGGGAGTGTATCCGCGGCGGCCGCAGCGGCGGAACCGGCGAGTACGCTGATGAATTCACGTCGTTTCATACGCGGGATTCCTTGTTTGATCCGGGTGTGTCGCTTTTATTGGCACACTTCAAAGGCGTCCGTCCGTCTTTGCTTTTAGTAGGCTATCATTGTAAACAAATCTTGTCAAATCGCACAAATCCCCCTATCATAAGGTAATTATTCAACGTGCATTTCATCTGTCGGTGTGCTATGATTACTAAACAGGTTGTTTGGAATCTCTAATGTCAGAGTTCCTGACCTTGACAGAGTTTTGACGTGGTTTTTCGGAAAACAGTATTGCAGAAAAGTTTGACGCAAAAGACCGTAAAGAAGGGACAGACTACCAAATAGCAAGCATGAAAAACAGGATTACACGCTGTACTCAGGGGCTATTTGGCAGTTAGTCCCTTCTTTACTCAGTCTATGTGTTTTCACAAAAAGTGCCATTGTATATTCCGACGAGTTCAGGAAGTCTGAATGTAGTAAACAGGTGTTTCGTCTTTCGTTGCGCATCACAACAAGGAGAAAAACAAAGTGAACAAGTGTATTTCGATATGTTTTTTTTCAGCGCTATCTGGATTTATGCTTATAAATGGGTTTGCCCGGTGTGAGGAAGCGCCGGAGGGTTTCACTGCGCTGTTCAACGGAACAGACTTCAGCAACTGGAAAATTCCTGAGGGCGATAACGGGCATTGGCGGATTGTGGACGGGGTAATTGATTATGATGCTCTGAGCGAGGCCCCGGAAGACAAGTGTCTCTGGACGGAAGAAAGCTACGGGGATTTTGTATTGCAGTTGGATTGGCGCATCAAGGAAACGCCTTATCTAAATCCGAACGTGCCGATAATCAAACCGGACGGCACCCACAAACTGGATGCGAACGGGGAACCCATCCGGATGACCGTGCCGGATTCGGATTCGGGGTTGTATGTTCGGGGAACCTCAAAAGCGCAGATTAACATCTGGTGCTGGCCGGCAGGCTCGGGCGAGGTATATGGATATCGCATGGACCAATCCATGCCGGCCGAGGTGCGCGCCGGGGTAACGCCGAAAATCAATGCGGACAATGATATCGGGCAATGGAATCGCTTTATCATCACCGTTCGCGGCAATCGATTGACCGTGGAACTCAACGGCAAGACGGTACTCGATGACGCGGAACTTCCGGGACTTCCGGAAACGGGACCCATCGCATTGCAGCACCATGGGGCGAAACGGGACGGTGTCTGGGCCGGACCGCCTTCCCTGGTGCAATTCCGGAATATCTTTATAAAAAAACTGGACTGAGTACTCCTGAACGCCGCATTGTGACGTTATTTAAATGAGTCATGCTTATCGTGTCGTACCGTGAAAGGTCGTCTTCGAGACGTCTTTCTTCCAGCGTCCCGGGGATATGTTGGGGTTCGGAAGAGGCCAGGTTCCCGTAACCGCAATCCAGAAAGGGATGTGGGGTATGTACAAGATGCGTTGTTTGACGGCGGTGGTGTCCGTACTGTTTTGTGGCGTTTCCGTTGCGATAGATCCTTTGCCCCTGAAGGTGTTTGAAACGCTGCCTTCCGAATTCCAGGAGCAAGTGCTGGAAGGTATTCGTCAAAGTCCGCTGGAGGATATCCTGCGCATCTGCGGCGGTCCGAAGCCGGCGGCGGCTGCCGGGGAACCGGCTGTAACGGCGGAGGGGACCTTGCGGATTATGGGCCTTTATCCCGTCCCCGGCATGCAGATTGGGGAGGAGATCGTCATTTTCTTTGATGAAGACCTCGCCCCCCTTCCAGACGTGGAAGGCGTCGCGCCTGTTCCTGTGACCGTGGACCCCAATGTGGATGGTCACGCCCTTCTGGAGGGGAACCGGCTCCGGTTTTCCTCGGCCTACCTGGGCGCGCTGGTCCAAAATTCCGCCGTAAAGGAAATCAAGGTCCTGTTGCACCCCGGACTGCGTTCCGTTTCCGGGAAACCGCTGCGCATGGAAGACCGCGTGCTGACCTTTTCCAATGAAATGCTGGCAGTCGAAAAAATAGCCGTTGTTCAGGGTACGCAGGATGCCATGGAATTGAGCATTGATTTCTCGCGGCCCGTGGATACGGCACAACTGAAAACGTTGCTGACGGTGCGTGCCAACAACAACGAACCGGTCGCCTGTACGTTCAAGGAAGGGGGGGAAGGAACCCCCAAACAGGCAATCATTGGAATTCCCCGATCCACATCTTTTCCCTTGTACATGGTCGTGGGGCACGGTCTTCGGTGGGGCGATGCCTTCGAATTTACTTCCGGCGCCATCCAGAGGGTATTCCCTTCAGAAAAGCGGGTACAAGTAAAATCGGCGGTCTATACGAGGGGAGAAACGGCGAGGCTGGAACTATATTTTTCCGTGCCGGTACAGGCGGAACCGTTTATCAACCTGGTCCAGGCAAAGCGGTTCGACACGGATGCTCCGCTTGCATTGGCGCTTGAAAGCGCAACAGAAACGGACTTTGTGTTTAACGTGATTCCCGGTGCAAATGAAACGGCCCCTGATAAAATCAATCTTCGGATTCCCGCAGGCATACCCTCGCGCACCGGAACGACCCTGCTCTACCCGGAATGGACCCAAACCCTTTCCGATGCGCCCACCGGGGAAAGTGAAGAGCAGGAGTCATCGGGAGAGATTGAGGCGCTTGATGTTGAGGACCACTATTGGGATGAAGAGGATATTGACGGTTACGCGCTTAACCTTTCCTTGTCACACAGCGTGACGACGGAAGACCTGCTGAACCACATCAAGATTGTGCCGCCCATTGAAAATATGCGCGTAGAACCGGGCAGATGGGAAGGCCGCATGTTTATCAAGGGCGACTGGCAGTCTGAAAAGGAGTATGTGCTTACCGTGACGGGCGGTTTGGAATCGAGCGATAAATCGGCCCGGCTTGAAAGCGCTGAAATGGTGGCGCTGGAGAAGACGCCGAAAATGTCCGGCGCCGAATTCGATTCCCCGGAACTGTACTATTATCTGCGCAAAGAAGCCTCGGCGCCCCGGGTCAAAGGACGGAACATTACGGAAGCCTGGGTTACGCTGGCCCGGATTTTCCCGAGTAATATACCCATCTTTGCGCGGGACTTTGTGGAATACGGGCACCGGGAGTCCCTCATGGATGAGTATGCGGGCGAACTGGGCTCGCTTGAAGTCGCGTTTCCCGACGATCCGGATAAAACGCATTCGGTTCCCGTTGACATGGGCGCCCTGATGCCGGCGGACAAGCGCGGCGTGTTTGTCATGACTGTGGGACCGGAATACAGCTATTCAAGTGAGACAAGCCGCATTCTAATTTATACGGATATGGGCGCGCTGGCGCACTGGACGGATTCCGGGTTGGTCGTTTTTGTGCATGACCTTTTCTCGCTCGAACCGGTTGTTCAGGCCCAGGTTACCGTCTACTCCACCCGGTTCCAACCCATGGGCACCATCGCAACAGGTCCGGATGGCATCGCGCGGCTGGGCAACTTCGACGCCACCTTGGGCGAGCCTGCGCTTGTCGTACTTGAAAAGGGCGAGGATTACACCTTCCTCGACTTGCGGGAACCGCAGGAACAGAATACGCCCTTCACCCCGGATATGCCCTACTTCGACCCCGAAGGATACGATGCGTATATTTACCTGGACCGTAACCTGTACCGGCCCGGCGAGCCGGTGCACATCCGCTGGATAACGCGCACCCGCTATGTGGATGCCCTGGCCGGTGTGCCCCTTCAACTGCGGATCGGCACTCCCCAGGGCCGCTGGATACAGGAGGTCCCGGTAACCCTTTCCGAATTCGGCACCGGCAGCTTTGATTTTCAGTCCGAGCGCGTTCATCCCACGGGCAAATACAGCGTGGAATTGCGTGTGCCCGAGGCCGAGGAAGCCATAGGTATCGCGGCTTTCAACCTGGAGGAATTCGTGCCGAACCGGCTGCGCGCCACGGCGGCCTTCAGCGCGGAACGGCTCGGTCCCGGAGATTCCGTGGACTTGCTGGTAACGGCGGAAAATCTGTTCGGCGGGGTGGCCGCGGGGCGGAAAACGGAAGGGCGCGTGTTTCTGCGGCCCATGCGCTATGAAAGCAAGGACTGGCCGGGCTATTCCTTCGGCAATGAGGATTCCCTTGAAGAAAACCTCATTCCACTGGGCGAATCCATCACCGATGCGGAGGGCAAATCGACGTTCTCTTATACGTTCGAACCCGAAGAGGAGGCGACCATGCCGCTTGAAGTGGTGGCGAGCGGCCGGGTGCTCGAACTGGGCGGCCGCGCCGTGACCGACTCGGCGGAAGCCATCGCCTTCCCCGACCTGGTGCTGCTGGGCATGGCGGCCGCGCCGCGGCCCGAGCGCGAAATCCTGGACGTGCATGTGCTCGCCCTGAACCCCGACGAGACGGCGGCGGCCCTGACCTCCGTGAAGGTATCGCTGGAACGCCGCGTATGGAACTATTATTTGCGGCGCTTTGACAACCGTAATGACCCGCGTTGGGACGAAAATTTCGACCTGGTGCAGACCTTTGACGTCGCCCTCGAAGGTGGCAAGGGCACCCTGGAACTGCCGTATCCGGCGTACGGAGAATACCGGCTGCGCGTGCACGCGGATGAAACGCGCATGTATAGCTCCATCACCTTCAACCGCTGGTGGGGCCGGTTGAACGTGGAATCCGCCTCACGGCCGGAACTGATTCGACTCGCCATGAACCAGGAAACGTACCGCGTCGGCGATCCCCTTGAATTGTCCATAGAATCGCCCTACGACGGCATGGCCTATATCGTGGCGCAGGGCGACGCGCTCAAGGACAGTATCGCGGTGCCGGTCGTCAACGGGGAAGGGCACGCCGCCTTTACCGTGACGTCCGCCTGGTTCCCCAACACCTGGATGCAGGTGACCGTGGTGCGCACCGCCCAGAACAAGGCCCTGTCCAATTATCCCTACAGCAGTTTCGTCATGGCCAACGTGCCCCTGGACAATCCGGACCGCCGTATCGAGACCACCTTTGTCAACGTGCCTGAAACAATTCTGCCCGCCGCGCCCCTGGAGGTGGTGTTGGAAACGCGCGACCAGGCCGGTAACCCCGTGGCCGCGGAGATCACGGTGGCCGCCGTGGATGAGGGCATTCATAGTATTCTCGGGTATGACAATCCGGACCCCTACACCTACTTCCAGCGTTCACGGCAAATGGAGGTGCGGCAGGCGCACTACTATGACAAGGTCTTCTATGAGCCCGAGGAATCCGCCCCCGGCGGTGATATGATGCGCCGGCTCGGGCTTACCTCGCAGGTGGATGAAAACTGGATCAAACCCGTTGCCTTGTGGAGCGGCATTGTGCGCAGCGATGCCACCGGGCGCGCGGTGATCACGTTCAATGTGCCTGAATTCATCGGCCAGTTGCGGCTGGTGGCGGTGGCCGTGACCGAACGGGCCGTCGGAGGCGCCGCGGTCCCCGTCCTGGTAAAACGCCCCTATATCCTTCGCACTTCCATGCCGCGGTTCACCTTGTGCGGTGACCAATTCGACTGCACGGCCGTGGCGATAAACACCACCGATGCGGCGGTTACGGCCGCCGTAAGATGGAACGCCTCCGGCGCCCTGTCCGGGGCCGGAGAGCAGCAACTGGCGCTGGGCCCCGGGGCGGAGGACGCCGTCCGGGCGCGGGTCACCTCCGCGGCCGCCACGGGCCAGGGCATGCTGGAGTGGGTCATGACCATTACGGATGCCTCGGGAACGGTGCTGGAAACCATTACGGAAAAAGCGCCCATTCCCGTGCGCGCTCCCGCGGCGTACCAGACGAACACCGAATTTATCACGCTCAAGCCCGGTGAGAAACGGGTCATTGAAAATACGCTGTTCAAGATGGACCCCGGCTTGAACACCGCCATCGAAGTGTCGAACGACCTGTTCCTGAGGATCAGACCGGGCCTGAAATACCTGCTCCGGTATCCCTACGGCTGCGTGGAACAGACGGTGTCGCGGGCCATGCCCCTGTATTTCCTGAGAAATTATGCGCGCCTGTACGAGGACCTGTTCGTCGGCGATACGGAGGCGGTGCGTGTGGCCGAAAATGCGGAACGGTACCTGAAACAGGCGATTGCGCGGCTGCTGAGCATGCAGACCGCGAACGGCGGCATCGGTTTCTGGCCCGGGTCGGCAACATCCTATCCCTATGGGTCGGTCTATGCGCTGCATTTTCTGACGCTGGTGCGCCGTGACCACGCTTTCGAAGTGTACGACGCCGCCTTCCAGAACCTGCAGCGGCACGCGGCTGAAATCATGAAGAATGACCTGATCAGCACCGCGTCCGATTATTACCTGCGCGCCTATGCCTGTTATGTGCTTGCATTGGACGGCAACCTGGAGGCCATCGAATACATCAAGCGCTTTGACACGGTTCCGGTTCCGGTATCGGCCCGGTATCTGCTGGCGGCCGCCGGGGCCATGCACACGAACGACCCGGAAGCGGCGCTGGACCGTCTGGAAAGCATGCCTGTCGTGCAGGAAAGCGGCCGGGAAAGTTCGGGGACGCTCCATTCCGCCGTTCGTTCCGAGGCGGTGCGGCTCATTGCGCTCCTGCACCTGAATGCGCCCGGGGAGAAGATGCTGCCGCTGGTGAATTCATTGGTGGATTATCTGGGCGCGGTGAAGTATACGACCCAGGAAACCGCCTTCGCGGTGACGGCGCTGGCCATGTATCTTGAAAAGCAGACCGCGGATCCCGCCTCGGCCTCCGTCCGTATTGTGGATGCCGACGGCGAACGGATGCTCGGCCCCGGCGAACTGTTCTCGAAAAACGTGGCGGGTGTGCCGCCCCGCTTTGAGATTGCCAATGAGGGCGGCGCCCCGGTGTATATCTATGTGGAAATGGCCGGCAATCCCCTCGCCCCCAGGCTGACGCCCGTGGAGGAAGGAATCGCGATTACCCGCGAGTTCCTGAACGTGGACGGGTCCAAAATCGATGCCACGGTTTTCAAGCACACCGGGCAGTACCTGGTGCAGTTGACCTTGGCGCCGAAGAAGGCCGTCGAGAACCTGCTGGTAACCGATCTGCTGCCTGCGGGATTTGAAGTGGCCAATCCCAGGCTGGAAGCCGATGAACAGCCTGAACTCGAACAGGGTGTTGCCGGAAATCTGATTTCAACCCCCGATTACCTGGAGGTGCGCGATGACCGTATCGCCATCGCGCTGGACCGGCTGGAACCAAAACCGGTGGTCTTCCGGTATCTGGTGCGCGCGGTTACGCCCGGCCGCTTCCAATTACCCGCGCTCCATGCGGAGTGCATGTATGCGCCGGAAATCACGGCAACCACCGTGCCGTCGGAAATCACCGTGGAATAGAAGGGAAACAAGCCCTGCGGGGTTCACAAGACCCCGCAGGGCCGACCGGGGCCATGAACGCCATAGCAGACAAACAAAAACCTCCCAAGCGCGGGTTCGGCCGCGGCGGCCGCTTTTGGCGTTATTTGGCGGCGGGTAGCGCGGTTATCTTTTTGTGCGCTGCGGCGGCTGTGTGGCTGGAGGCGCCGCTGATGCGGGCCGTTTCCGGGGTATTTCCCCCTCTGGACACGGCGCCGTTTCTAACGGTGGACCTGTCGCCGGCGCTGGTGGACCGGCGTGAAAACCTGATGTGCGCCTACCTGAACGAGGACCAACAATGGTTGTTCCCGGTCGATTTGGATGCTGTCAGCCCGTGGCTGGTGCAGGCGACCCTGGCCGCCGAAGACAAACGTTTTTTTTCCCATGCGGGGATTGACCTTCGGGCCGTGCTCCGTGCCGCATGGCGCAACCTGCGCGCCGGGCGCATTGTTTCCGGGGCGTCCACCCTGACCATGCAGCTGGCCAAACGGCATCAGACCGCACGGGGCCGGTTGGCCGGAAAAGTGGAACAGGCTTTTACCGCCTTGCGCCTGGACCGGGCCGCCGACAAACGGTCCATACTGGCGGCCTACCTGAATACGGCCCCCTACGGGGGCAACCTGGTGGGCGTGGAAGCGGCCGCGCGGCGCTATTTCGGCAAGTGCTGCACCGAGCTTACCCTGGAGGAGGCCGCCCTGCTCGCGGGGCTCCCCAAGTCACCCACGGCCATGAACCCGTTGTTCTATCCGGAACGGGCGCAGGCGCGGCGGGATGCCGTGCTTCGCCGCATGCGGCACGAAAGGATGATCAGCGAGAAGGAACTGCGGGAAGCCTTGGAACGGCCCCCGGGCGTCCGCCGTCACGAATATCCCGTCCTTGCGCCGCATCTTGCCCAGTCCCTGGGCGGTCGCGCGCGGGACAACGGCCGCCTGGCGCTGACACTTGACGGCACGCTGCAGGCGCGGCTGGAAGAGATGATCCCGCTGTATCTGCGTCAATTCAACAATCAGGTCAATAACGCGGCGGTGATGGTTGTGGATGTGCGCGAGGGGACCGTTCTCGCCCGGGTCGGTTCGGCCGACTTCGCGAGTGACGGCATTCGCGGCCAGTATGATGTGTGCCGGGCCCGCCGCGCGCCGGGGTCCGCGTTGAAACCTTTCATTTATGCCTATGCCATGGAACAGCAGCGCCTGTACCCTTCGGAGGCTTTCCTGGACCAGAATCTTGATTTCGGCGTGTATAACCCGAACAATTTCGACGGAGAATTCAAGGGGCTGATTTCGGCGGGTGAGGCGCTGCGCTGGTCCCTGAATATTCCGGCCGTGCAGGTGCTGGAGCGGGCAGGCCTTGAAGAGGCCGTCACGTTTTTACGTTCCCTCGGATTCAGCGGCATCCAGTATCCTTCGGGCCATTACGGCCTGGGCCTGGTGCTGGGCAATTGCGAGGTGACCCTCGAAGCGCTGGTGAACGCCTACCTCGTTCTTGCCCGGCTTGGCGTGCGCCAGGATGCCGTGTTCGTTCGCGGCGAGTCTGCGCCTGCGTCCCGCCGCCTTTTGTCCGAAGGGACGGCGCTGGCCCTGTGGTACATGCTCGAACAGCCCTTCCCCGATGAACCCTGGTCGAACGTGGTGCGTCTCAATGACCGGAGTTCACGGATATGCTGGAAAACGGGCACTTCCACCGGGTTTCGGGATGCCTGGGCCGTGGCCTTCAACAGCCATTACGTGATTGGCGCCTGGCTCGGCAATACCAACGGCAGCGCCGCGCCCCGGCTAATCGGCGCCCATGCCGCCCTGCCGCTGGTGGCCCGCATATTCCGTTCCCTGCCGGTGCCTCCCGTTCCTGCATGGCCCTCTACGGAAGGACGCCTGTGCGAAGTGCAAATCTGCGCCCTGTCCGGCCTGCCGAAAAGCCCCTGGTGTTCCCGGACCGCCACCGCCCTGTTCCCTGCGGGACAGTTTCTTCACCGGCGTTGCGATGTGCATCGTCCCGGACTGGACGGCACCGTCGGGGTATACTGGCCTCCCACCACCCGGCGATGGGACCTTGCCAAGGTGCCCGCTTCCGAAGGTGCCGCTGTCGTCGTTGAGGAAGCCGGCCCTTCCACCGGCAGGCAGCGCAAACTGAGTATCAAAAGGCCCGTGCAAAACGCCACCTATGTTTTGTCCGGAGAAACGGGCGAGGACCGTATCCGTCTTGAAGCCAATATCGGCAACGAAGAACTGCAATGGTACTGCAACGGCCGCTACCTTGGCGCTTCCGACAGGATGCGGCCCCTGTTTCTTGACCTCCTGCCCGGCCAGCACCAGGTGTCCTGCATGAGCGCTTCCGGGCAAACGGCCAAGGTGGATTTCAACGTCAGTGCAAGTTGACGGACATGGAAAATGATAGTCCTTGTCCAGACCGGATCATTTCCCTGGTGTTTGATGTATCATAATGGTGTTCTCGTAAGAGTGTTTGTAATACGGCGGGTTTCAAAAAACGGCGGCAAGTTTACTTCGGGAGAGCCCTCAATGAACAAATGGATACGGTTTGGAAGGGTGTTGAGCATTACGATAATGATAGCCATGGCGCAAGCGGCCTATGGCGGGGGGTACAGCGGCGGGGCGGGCACGCCTGCCGACCCGTATCAAATTGGCGAGATTGCGGACTGGATGACGCTATGCGGTACACCGGAAGACTGGAACAAGTGCTTTCGCTTGATTGCGGACATCAACTTGTCGGGAATTTCAATAACGCCTGTCGGAACCAACCTGGTCCCGTTTACCGGGGTATTTAACGGGGAAGGCCATAGTATACGCAATGCTCTGATCAACCTGCCCGCGGGCAATAATGTCGGTTTATTCGGTTTCCTGGATCCCGGCGCGGAACTTCACGGATTTGGCGTGGAAACCGTGAGCATTACTGGCAGGGAAAGCACCGGGGGGCTGGTGGGTTGGAATAATGGTGGTAACATTATTGCATGCCAGGTCACGGGAACCGTCACGGGCAGTTCGGGAGGCTTTGCCACGGGCGGCCTGGTCGGGCGTCACGACCTGGGGCTGATAGCGGGGTGTCATACTTCGGTAACCGTAAATGGTATTATGGATATGGGAGGCCTCGTCGGGGTGAACATCGGCGGCACCATAAGGAAGTGCTCCGCCCTCGGCCCGGTTTCGGGCAATGAAAATATCGGCGGCCTGGTGGGATATCAATCCGGAGGTGAAACGGCCTTGTCTTATGCCCGGGGAACCGTTACGGGCAACCGCATCGTGGGGGGGCTGATAGGATCGAACTATCAAGGCGCCCTTACCTGTTGTTATGCGGCGGGGCCGGTATCGGGCAGCGAAATTGTTGGCGGCCTGGCGGCGGGCTGCGGTGATGCGGTCGTGACGGCCTGTTACTGGGATATGGATGTTTCCGGGGTAGGCACGAGCGCCTGCGGCGAAGGGCGCGGCACGGATGCCATGACGCATCCTTACGGCGCGGACACGTACACAGGCTGGGATTTCGATGTGGACTGGAACGACGATGCCGGCTATACGGTAAACAACGGCTATCCCTATCTGCGCGAGGAAGTGTTGCACCCGGCCGACCTGAACTATAACTGGCGCATGGTGATGGGCGAGGCTATCGGTTATCTTGCGGGCTGGCAGAATGGTGACAATCCACTGGCCTATGCGATTCGCGCAGCGTATCTCTGGCAGAATGGCGAAGCCTATTCTTATGCTCCCGGAGAAGAGACGCCGATGTGCTGGATATTGGATACACCGTAATTGTGGTTATTTTGCTTGTACGCAGATCTTTTTTCGCTTTTGGGTCCGAAAAAGCCTCAACCAAAGGCTTCAGGAGGTTGCGTCTTTCACGCAGCGGAAGCCGATGGTGGCGCAGCGGTCCAGGCCGGGCCAGAGGAGCAGGAATTTGGTGTGCGTGTTCAGCGGCTGCGGACCGCCGGGGACATACCAGCCGCTGCCTGAAGGACGGTACCAGGACCCGCCCCGTATAATGCAGAAGCGGGTGTGCCCGTCGTCGTATTCGCTTTCCGTCCATTCCCATACGTTGCCGCAGGTGTGATAGAGGCCGTTGGGGCCGCGTCCTTCCGGCAGCGAACGCACCGGCAGGGGACCGGATGCGGCGGAAGCGCATTTAGCGGGGTCGAAGTCATTGCCCCAGGGCCACAGGAGTCCGTCGTCGCCTTGCGCCGCGCGCTGCCATTCCGCTTCATTGGGCAGCCGCTTTCCCGCCCAGCGCGCGTAGGCGCGGGCATCGTCCAGGTCCACATAAACCACGGGCAGATCGGCGATTTCCGGCGGCATGACACCGTCGGGCCAGTGGCGCAGGAAATTCTCCTGATGTTCCGGTTGGTACCCGCTTGCCTTCAGGAAACGGTCAAACTCGGCATTGCTGACCTGCGCCTCATCAATAAAAAAGTCCGGTACGGTCACCGTGTAGTCGTGTTCAAGAATTTCATCATGGGGCGTGCCCCGAGTGAAGTAAGGTTTTCGGCCGTCGTCCGCGCCCGGGTCCGGATAACAGCCGCATTCACGGCGGAGATGGTGAAGGCGCATCCGCTGGGCGCCGCCGGTGATGCGCGCCATGCCCTCCGCAGCTCCGTTCATGCTTTCGGTTGCTTCTGCCTGTTTCAGCGCCGGGAAAACGGGCGGATCCGGAGGCGTTTCGGCCAGTGCGGCGAGGGCAGCCTGGGCGTGCAGGCATTCCTCGATCTGCGGGTCTTCCCCAAAGGTGACGGCGATACAGCCCACCCGGTCAAGGTCGCCCCAGACCTGGACCATGCCGAACACCGTCATCTCCCAGCGGATTTCCCGGCCGTGCCACAGGTCGTGTATCTCCATGTCGTCCGGCCGGGAATTTTCTGGAAAGTGCCAGCGCAGGAGCGGCCCGTGTACGATGGGATCGCCAAGATTGCGGAGCGTAAACAGCGTGGTGGGCGCACCCGGCCAGCGGTGTATACTCACTTCATCATGAAGCGTGGGATAGAACGGGTCCCACAGGTTGGAAACAAACACCTCGGGATAGGCGCGCAGAATGGCGGCGCACCGTTTCCAGAGCAGCGCGTCCGCCGGAGAAACGGGGTTATGGGTCCCGAAAATATTTTCCCAGAGGAGAAGTCCGGTTCCATTAAAAAAGGCGGTTTCTATTTCATCCCGGTGGGAGTCTTCCCAACGCCGGGTAAAATAATGGAGATGCCGGGGCTCTATCCATTTTAACAGGGGCATGCCCGGCGGAGTGGGATCCTGGGCCCACTGTGCCCAGGAAAGGTTGCACAGGCTCAATTGGCGGACTGGCGGCCCCAGTTCCGGCACAAGCGCCACGCCCGCCCGTTTCGCGTCTATTGTTTGCCGCAGGGCAGGCGCCGCGCCAGTCAAGGTATCCAGAAACAGGCCGTCCGCTTCCAGTTGCGCTACAAGTTCCGACAGCACGTCCTCATCGGGTCGGCCCTCCCGGCGCGTGCCCGTGTCCCAGGGCAGCCAGGGGATCTGAACGCGCACGCCATGTTCGTGAAACTTGCGGCAGACTTCCTTCAAGCCTTCCAAACCGCCCGGCATATCCCGGAAGAAATCAAACTGGTTGCGGTCATCCACGCCGAGGCGTGGGTAGGCCGGCCAGAGAATCACCGTCTCCACGCCGCCGAAACGCTGCCGCATCTCCTCCATAAAGGCATCCACCCGGTACCCGTTGTCCGGTTGCCAGAAACGCTGGTCGTAAGCGAAAAGAAAATAACAACCGAAGGCGGATGCGGTCCAGGCAAGGTCTTCCCGGTCATACACGCAGCGGCATACATGGGTAGTGTCCAGGGCGCGGAGCATCCCGCCCAGGGCATCCATGCGCGCCGGATCATCGATACCCAGGATGACGCCGGACAGGTCCACCGCCGCCGACGCGTCCGGGGACAGGGACTCCGCCAGCAGTTTGGGGCGCAGCGGCTGGGGTCCCGGGCCGGTGTCCGGAATCACAAGGGACAACGAGAGTTCATGCCATTCGCCGTCCGGGGGAATATCCACCCCGCCTGCACTTACGGAGGTGGAAGCGCTTTCCAGGACGAGGGAGATGCGGGCCGGGCCCCGGGGCGCCCGCGCGGTCAGCGCCAGGAACAGGTTGTCCCCGGCCTTAGGGCCAGCGCCCCCGCCAACGGTTCCGCCAGGCGCAGCCATCCGCCGCTGTTCATTTCGAGATACCGGCCTTTGCCGGCAAGCACCTGCTTGCGCCAGGCCCGGGCCGCTTGCAGCCAATCCTCCCGCTGCACCCCGGGACCCGGTCCTGCGATAAACCATTCGTTCATGGACAGGGGCGCTTTGTGTTCGTGAAGCCATAAACATCCGGGGCCAATCTCATAAAAATCAGGTGCAAACATCGGTCCATCGGCAGGTAATGACATTGGTAAAGTTCCCATCATGTACATAAGCAACAGGTAATGCATATAGGAGGTTTCACTTATTGATGGTCCGAAAGATCCGCCCGGTCCGGTTCGTCCGGCCTGCCGGTGCCGTTCCAGTCCGGTGCAGCCTGAAAACCTATTTCTTGCGCAAGGCCTCCAGGACATAGGACGGCAATTTTTTCTCGGCAAAGAGCGGTTTCATCCGTGCAAGACGCTGGCGCCCATTAATGACGGGCACGCTCGGCCAGTCTTCGCCGATGAGCGGTTTCGCATAAGATACGAATGCTTCCGTGACATCGGTCTTGGTCGGCGTGATCCAGGAGGCTGGGAACATGCGCTCTGAATTGGCCACCGCCTCAAGCGGCGCCTTGTCATAGCGCACGTTATAGAGGAGTCCCGGTTCACGCAAGATGGTGGCCATCCAACCGTTTTCACCGGACGCCGCGATCACTACGGCTTGCTGGCCTACCTTGTAGGCTTCATCCAGGTCCACAATCGAGGCGTAAGCCGTGGTGGCGCGCTGGTCCGTTCCGGGCACCTGGCCGCGCGCCTTGCCCGGAACGGGCAGCCCGTTCTGATTGAGAAGATTGACCACTTTCTGGGCGACGGTCATCTGAGAGGAGCCGAAGCTCGTGTGGCCGAAACTGTCTTTCACCTCGCCCAGCTCGCCCACGTCGAACCCTTCACTGACTACGACCATGCAGCGGCCATCCCGTTTCAATTGGTCATTTACCGTATCACACATTTC
>JAKJCY010000098.1:0-6112 GCA_022706235.1 Candidatus Hydrogenedentota bacterium
GGCGTTTGAATGATAGTTCGGGCGCTTTGGTGATTGATGACCGTGAAGCGGAAGTGGTGCGTATCGTATTCCGGGAATACCTGCGCACACGAAGCACCGGTAAGGTGGTGGATTACCTGCACAGTAAGAGTATTTTTACCCGTAAAGGGAACAAGTGGTCCCGGCAGGCCATTGCCATTATTCTTTCCAACCGTACGTACCGGGGCCGCGTGTCCTATGGCGACATTGAAACGGAAGGACTGCACCCTCCTATCATTGAGCCGGCGCAGTTTTACAAGGCTAGCGCCGTACGGGAAGAAAAAAGCCGTTCCGGTTCCAGAAGGTAATACAAGCGGAATGTCTATTCCTGTCCGCTAATCAACAGCCACCGGCCGATCCGGTGGATTAACCGTGATTTAAACGTAGGACGGATCACGGGTCTGCAGAAAAAAAACAGTGTCAAACCTGTGAGGCATAGTGTATCCCTCACAGGTTTGTTGTTCGAGGGAGCAAAGATGCTTGTCAAAGAAAACTCGGTAGTGGTCGTAATCGATATCCAGGATGTTCTCATGCCAAAATCAGAAGAGGTGGCCCGCGCCTATATCGCGCAGGCGGCCAAACTTATTCGTGTGGCGCGCGCCTTGGATATTCCGGTTGTGGTGACAGAACAGAATCCGGAGCGGTTGGGCGGCACCCATGCAACAATCCGTGACGCGCTGGGCGAGGTTCCAGCCCTGCCGAAGCTGGAGTTCGGTTGTATGGCCAACCCGGGATTTCGGGAAGCCCTGGCCCGCACGGGAAGAAAGCAGATGCTCCTCATCGGTATGGAAACGCATGTATGCGTCATGCAGACAGCCCTGGAAGCCATGGCGTCGGGGTACGAGGTGTTCCTGGTCAGAGATGCCGTGGTCTCGGCGAGGAAACCGGACTACAAGGCGGGCATCCACCGGATGATTCAGGAGGGGGTGACCTGCGTTTGCTGTGAAATGGTCATTTTCGAATGGTTGCGCAAGGCGGGCACGCCCGAATTCAGACAAGTTCTTCCCCTCATCAAATCATGAGCCTGTCATGGACTTACGGCAAGGGATACCGTGAGAGGCTATCTGTTGCCCTTTCCTTGGGTTCTGAACCATTGGAAAGACGAGGGAGCGTCCGCCGGTCATTCCAGGGGGAGGTGAAAATGAACATCTTCTTCCACCAGGACGCGTTCCTCCACCGTACAGGCTTGTTGCCGCTGCAGCTGTTTGATGACCGCCGCCACCAGGTGTTCGGGCGCCGAGGCGCCTGAAGTCAGCAGCACCGTGGCGATGCCTTCCAGCCAGGCGGGGTCTATGGCGTCGGCGTTCGGTATAAGATGCGCGGGCTTGCCAAGTTTCAACGCGATATCCCGCAGGCGGCATGAGTTGGCGCTTTCAGGGTCGCCCACCACCAGCACCAGGTCCGATTCGGGCACCAGCGCCACGATCGCCATTTGCCGGTTGCTGGTGGCGTAACAGATATCCGGCTTGTGTGGCGACACAATGTTGGGAAACCGCTTGCGCAGCGCTTCCACAATGCCGGCGCAATCCATCACGCTCAACGTGGTCTGGGTGATATACGCCACTTTCTCCGGATCGGTTACGTGAATAGCGCTCACATCCGCCTCGGTGCGCACCAGTTGAATGTTGTCCGGCGCCCAACCGATGGCCCCCAGCGTTTCATCATGGCCCGCATCACCGATGTAAATGATGGAATATCCGGATTTAGCAAAGCGCTGAATTTCCTGGTGCACCTTGGCCACCAGCGGACAGGTGGCATCAATGATATCCAGTCTCCGTTCCCGGGCTTCATGCCAGCAGTGAGGGGCGACACCATGGGCACTGAAAAGCAGATGGGCCCCTTCCGGAACTTCCTGAATGCTTTGGACGAATACGGCCCCCTTCTCACGAAGTTCCTCCACCACGTGAGCGTTGTGTACGATATGCTTTAAAACATAGACGGGCGCGCCGAAACGTTCCAGGGCCTTTTCAACAATTTTAATGGCCCGGTCGACGCCTGCGCAAAAGCCCCGGGGTTTGGCCAGAAGAATACGCATAAGCAGGGTTCCTGTTATCTTTGCGGCTTGGAAAAACGTAATTGTAGCAAGACACACGTTTTCGAGCAAACCGTCTATGAGCCCCGCCGACGCGACAAGCGGTTTCAAATCGGTGCCACAGGGTAGGCGGCGTATGCCGCCTGGTAAGGCAGGCTCCGCAACCACCGCCTGGAATGCCATCTCACCCCGCCGATGGGCGATTCCGAGGTAGGGTGCAACGTCATGTTACCATGGAAGTAAGGAACTTTTTCCGGTACAGGGTGTTTAACTTTAAGAAAACGGAATTCTGTTATGATGCCAGTTGAAGACTGGGAGTTAGCGCGGCACGCGGCCGCGGGCGACAACAACGCTTTCACGGCGCTGGTGCGCCGTTACCAGAAGCCGATCATCCATTTTTGTTACCGGATGACCGGTTCCCTGCCAGATGCGGAGGATATTGCGCAGGAAGCCTTTATCAACCTGTACCGTTCCCTCGGCCGTTTGCGGCAGGCAAGCGCTTTTTCTACCGTGTTATTTTGTTATGCCCGCAACGCGGCGATGAATCACTTGCGCGCTGCGGGCCGGTTGCGTCGGCGCCTGGCGGCTTTTGAGCAGGCGCAGGGTGATCCGGGTGCCCGGGCGGCACGCCCGGACGATACGGCCCGGGCAGAAGAACTCTCCGCCGTGCTGGAGGCGGGCGTGTCCGTTCTGGCGGCGGAATATCGCGAGGTGTTCGTGCTTCGCGAATTTCAACGCCTGGATTACCAGGCGATAGCGGAAGTTGTCGGATGTCCCGTGGGCACCGTACGCAGTCGCTTGGCGCGCGCCCGTGAGCAGGTGCGCGCGTATGTGGCAACCAGGTATGGAGAAGACTGGTGTTGAAAGTAGATAACCTCAATAAAGAAGCGCTGGAACAAATCAGCGCACTTCTGGACGAAGAGGAACCGTCGGCATCAGCCGCCCGGAAGTGGCTGGATGCGGACGAGGCCGCCGGGCGGCGTTACCGGCAGTACCGACGCATGGGCGAAGTGCTTCGCGCCCTTCCCGAACCGGAAATCACGCCGGATTTCGCGAGCCGCGTCCTGAAGCGGGCCGGTACAACGCGACTTAGCTCCGCATTCCTGCGCGTCTTCGCGGCGGCGGCCGCCGCCGTCGTGGTGGCGACGGGCGGTTGGTTGTTCTATGCGCAAAGGCCTGTGACCGACACGGTCTCCCCGCCCATGGTTGCGGTTCATAAAGACAAGGCATCAATACCGCCGCTGTACGAAATCCAGGAAGAGGACTTTGGCCTCGATCTGGCGGATGTCTCCGACCATTGCGGCATGACCCTCTCCATGATGCTGGTCGAAGAGATGCCGGAAGAACTGTTGCTCGGGTTGCTTGCTGAATCCAGCGTGGCCGGGCAGGCGGGCCTAAATGACGAGGAAGAATCCTCCGAAGATCTACTCACGGAATATTCGGGAATCCAGGCGCCTTCGTTTACGGCACTCTTGGATTTTGTGGATAAAATGGACAAGGCCGAAGCGGACGCATTGAATAATGCTTTGCGGACCGCATTAATTGGGGCCTGAAACTGTCAGGAGATTTTCGCATGAAAACAAAGCGATGGATTCCGTTGATGATCGTGTTGCTGGCCGCCGGTGGCACGCCCTTTGCCCAACCTTCCGGACCGCCGCCGCCTCCACCAGCGGAAGATCAGGAAGCCGTTTCCCCTGCCCCATCACCGGAAGTGGTGGAAGACAACCGCGATATGATGCGGCAGGTAATGGTCAGCCGGCTCACGCGGGACCTGGAACTGACCGATGAGCAGAGCCTGCTGGTAATGCGCCGTTTCGGGGAACTCGACGACCGGCAGCGGGAATTGCGCCAACAGCGCATGTCCATTATGCGGAAACTGCGTCCGGTATTGAAGCAGCAGCAGGATGAGGCCGCTCTTGAACGCCTTATGAAGGAGCTGGAGTCCATAAACCAGCAGAGCGCCGCCAGTGAGCAGACCCTGCGCAGCACTTTTGACGGCATGAACCTGAATGTCTGGCAGAAGGCGAAACTGGAATTGTTCCTGAGTGACTTCGAAAATCAGATACGCCGTATTGTGCAGCAGGCGCAAGGCAGACATCCCGGCATGGCCGGACCCGGTCCGGCACGGCCTGGTGGTCCGCCCCGGGACGGCGCGAAAATACCTCCACAGCGTCCACCAAGGGCAAACGCACCGGACGGCCCCCCGCCGCCGACGGTTTCCGGGCCACCGACAGGCCCCCCTCCACCGCCGGGTGCCACATCGCCGTCACCGTGACGGATAGGACACAGCCCCGTCCGGAAAGTCCTGCTACGCCCCGGGCCGGAATCTTTCCAAGGAGGCCTTTTTCATGCCGGAGAGGTCCGGCTGGAACGGCAAGCCCATACCCATTACCCTTGCCGCGTGGGAGGGGTAATTGATTACGGGCCCGCTTTTTAGATACAATACGGGGTGTGGGGCCGTGTTCTACTCAATGTTTACAGGCTTGTTGTGCTTTTCGCCGTAGGACGTCGTTCCTTCGGCCGGCTTAAAGTCCTGTGCGGCCGCCAATGTGTTATAATACTGCGCATCAGGCGGGGCGGGCGCGGTTTCCGTCCGTCCCTTTTTGATTAAGCTGACCAGACGTGTGACAGGCGCACGTTCCATGCAGTGGTCTTGAGAATTGCATCGGGCGAGTGGCGGAACTGGCAGACGCGCTGGACTTAGGATCCAGTATCGCAAGATGTGCGGGTTCAAGTCCCGCCTCGCCCACCAGCCCTAACTTTAGTGGAAGTGAGACCTTCTTATGACAGACAACGAAAAAGATGTGCGTGAGGAATCCCCGGTGGAATCTGAAACGATGGCGGATGCCGAAGTGAACGCAGGCGAAGCGGAAGAAAAACCCTATGAATGGAAAGAACCGCCGCTGTTTGAAGTTGAAGAGAAGGACAATTGTCTCGTCGGTGTAAAGGTCACCATTCCCGTTGCGAATATCAAGGCGGCCTTGGATGACGTTTACGAAGAAGTGAATGACGGCGTGCAGGTTCCAGGCTTTCGCCGCGGTAAAGCGCCCCGTAAATTACTGGAGAAACGGCTGGGCAAATATGCGCGCAGCACGGTAGTGGAGCGCCTGGTGGACGCCGCCGCGAACAGCCTGGTCAAGGAAAAAAATCTCAAACCCATATCGAAAGTAGAGGTCGAAGGGCTGGAGAATACGGAAAATATCCCCGAGGATAAGGACCTGGTCTACACCCTGGAGTTTGAAACTTCAGGAAAATGTGAACCGGCCGACTATACGCAGTTTGTACTCGAAAAGCTGGAATTCCAGGTGGAACAGGCGGATGTGGACGAAGCAATTGAAGACATGCGTTCACGCTTCGGCCGGTATGAACCGCTGATGGACGAAGGCGCCCGGGACGGCGACCAGGTTATCATGGATTTTAGCGGCACCATAGACGGGGAGCCTTTCGCGGGCAACAGCGCTGAAAATTACCCCTATATTCTGGGTTCCAAGCGGTTCCATGAGAATATGGAAACTGTTCTGCGTGGCGCGAAAAGTGGTGATGCCGTGGAGGCGGACGTGCCCTTCCCTGAAGATTATAAGTCGCAGGAACTTGCCGGAAAAACCGCGCACTATCAAATCAAGATCAATGAGGTCAAGCGCCGCGTGCTGCCCGAAGTGAATGATGAATTCGCCAGGAAAGCCGGCCAGGAAACTCTGGAGGAATTGCGGGAAAGCATACGCAAACGTATCGCGGAAAACGCGGGCACCCAGCTTGTGGATCTGTTGCGCAATCAAGCCATGCAAAAACTTGTCGAAGAAAGCGTTTTCACCCTGCCCACGAAACAGACACAGCGCTTTATTGACGGGGAATATGATTCGATGAAAGAAGAACTGATTCAGCGGCATGTGCCCGTCGAAGAAATAGAAAAGGAAGATGACGATATACGGAAAAATGCGGAAGAGCGCGGCCTTTTTGCCATTAAGTCCATGTACGCCATAAATGCGGTTTGCGAAAAAGAGGGAATCGACGTTTCCGAAGCGGACATGGACGAGTACGCGCGGTCTCTTTCCGGGGGCGACG
>JAKJCY010000098.1:6209-15366 GCA_022706235.1 Candidatus Hydrogenedentota bacterium
CGACAAGCAGTTTGAACTCATGAAGGAGTTCCTTGCCCGGGAAGATATCCGCACGAATAGTGTGTACCGCATCCTGACCAACAAGGTGCTGGACGCGATCGTGGCGAAAGCCTCCATCAAGTTGGTGCCCTTTAAGGAAGAGGACGGAGAGGCTTCCGGGGGCCAGGAACAAGGCGGCGCAGAGGAAAATCAGGATGGCTGAGAATAAGACCCGTTGTGAGACCATGATGCAGGCCGCCGCCGCCTTATCCGGCGGGAGATTGGGTGGGCGTTCGCCCATCGACCCGCAGGCAGTCACCATTTACCAGCAAACCAGCCGGGGCGAGCGTGCCTATGATATTTTTTCCCGGCTCCTCGAGGACCGCATTATCTTTCTCGGGTATGTCATTGATGATGCCGTCGCCAATTACATCATTGCACAGTTGCTTTTCCTGGAAGCGGAAGACCCGGATAAGGATATCAATATTTATATCAACTCGCCGGGCGGCAGCGTCACAGCCGGCCTGGCGATCTACGACACCATGCAATATGTGCGCCCCGACATCACCACCATCTGCATCGGGCAGGCCGCGAGTATGGCCGCCGTACTGACCGCAGCCGGCGCCAAGGGAAAGCGTTTCGCCCTCCCGTATTCCCGATTTTTGCTGCACCAGTTGATGGGCGGCGTGCAGGGACAGGCCTCCGATATCGATATCCAAGCCCGCGAAATCGTCCGCATCGGGGAAATGATTGACGAAATCCTGGTTAAACATACCAACCAGAATCTTGAAGTTATACGCCATGACAGCGACCGTGATTTCTTCATGGGCGCTTACGAGGCGAAGGAATACGGACTGATTGATGAGGTGTTAATACGTAACCGGGTTTTGGGAGCAGTATAACGCACGGTTTGGATACGTACCGTCAGGCAGGGCAGGTTCTCATCAACACAATATATTGTTGACAAAATGCCCTCAAAGTGCTATAATAGCACATTATCTAGTGTTGAATAGCTTAAATTCGCCGGGTAGTGCACCCCCAGCCGTAGGAGATATTTTTTTTATGGCTCCGCATCAGCGTTCGCGTTCTAACGCTCCCTGCTGTTCCTTTTGCGGGAAGCGCCACGATGAAGTCAGTAAACTCGTGGCGGGTCCGGATGTCAATATCTGCGATGAATGCGTAAAGCTGTGCAGTGAAATTGTCGCCGAAGATCGCGCCCGGAAAAAAGGGGGGCGCGCCGTCCATGTTCCGACGCCCAAGGATATCAAGGACTTTCTGGATCAATACGTGGTGGGCCAGGAACGGGCGAAACGGATTTTGTCCGTAGCCGTTCATAACCACTACAGGCGCCTGGCCACGGGCGCCGAGGTGGAAGGGGTGGAACTTCAGAAGACGAATGTACTGCTTATCGGCCCCTCCGGCACGGGTAAAACGCTGCTTGCTGAAAGCCTGGCCCGGATGCTGGACGTGCCGTTTGCGATAGTGGACGCCACGACGCTCACGGAGGCGGGCTATGTGGGCGATGACGTTGAAAACGTCATTTTGAAGCTGCTGCAAAATGCCGAGTTTGACTGCGGCCGCGCGGAGACGGGCATTATCTATATCGATGAAATAGATAAGACGGCGCGCAAAAGCGACAGCCCTTCCATCACGCGGGACGTGTCCGGAGAAGGGGTGCAGCAGGCGCTGCTGAAAATCATCGAGGGTACCATCGCCAACGTTCCGCCCCAGGGTGGCCGCAAGCATCCCCAGCAGGAATGCATTCAGGTGGATACCCGCAACATACTGTTTATTTGCGGGGGCGCGTTTAACGGCCTCGATCAGATTATCCGCAAACGTACCGGCAACAACACCATCGGGTTCAATTCGCCCATCAAGTCCAAGAACCAGTTGCGCATCGGCGATATTCTTTCCCTGGTGAAACCGGAGGATTTGATCCAGTACGGCATGATTCCCGAATTTTCAGGCCGACTGCCCGTGGTTGCCACGCTGCATGACCTGTCCGCGGACGACCTGCAGCGCATTTTGGTGGAGCCGAAGAACGCGCTTACGCGGCAGTACCAGAAAATGTTCCAGATGGAAAAAGTCAAACTTGAATTCCAGGAGGAAACCATCGCGGCCGTCGCCCTTAAGGCCATCAATCTGGACACGGGTGCCCGCGGGTTGCGCGCCATACTCGAAGAGACTATGCTCGATCTGATGTTTGATATTCCCGGCCGTTCCGATATCCGCGAGGTGATTATCACGCCCGGCGCGGTGCTTGAGGGTGAGGCGCCGATCATTGTTTACGAACATGACAAGCGCAAAGGGGTATCCGGTTCCGGGGCGAATTCGGCGTCGGCCTGACAAGGCGGGCGCGGCAAGGCCCCGTGTACCGGGGAGTGAGGTGTAGGGCGAGACGGCGCGGCCTTTTGCGGGCCAAGGCCGGTACCAGTATAATACCCCTCTTATGTCCGGCGCCCGGCGTCGGCTCCCCGGCAGGACGGGTATTTGCTTTAAGGAAATTTCAACTGATGGCTCCACGAAAAAAAGAACCAGAATCCCCTTTTTTTGATTTACCCTTGTTGACGCTGAGAGACGCGGTGGTCTTTCCCCGCATGGTGGTACCTCTGTTTATAGGGCGCCCGCCGTCGGTGGCGGCCGTGGAAAAAGCATACGAAGAGGGCAGCCCCCTTTTCCTGTGTGCACAGAAGGACGCCTCGGAAGAGACACCGAAGGCCTCCGGACTTTATCGCGTGGGCACGGCGGCCAAAATCGTGAATATTCTGCGCCTGCCCGACATGTCAATGAAGGTCGTCGTGGAAGGAATGGCCCGGGGACGTGTCCGTGTTTTCCGCCTCGGCAGCCTCCCCTATATGGTATCAGTCGAAAAGATCGTGTCTCCGACGCCGCACGGAAAGGACCTGGAAGGGCTCATGCGCGCCGTGCTGCACCAGTTTGAAGAATATGTGCGGCTGACCCAGCGCATCGCGCCGGAGGTATTCCTGACCATACAGGCGATGTCGGATCCGGACTTATTCGCGGATACGGTGTGCGCCTTTTTATTTATCAACGCCGAAGAGCGCCAGGAACTGCTGGAATGTATTGACGTGACACGGCGGCTTGAAAAACTGTCGGTGCTGCTCGCACGCGAAATTGAGCTGGCGGAAATCGAGTACCGGGTCCGCAACCGGGTCCGGGAACAGATGGAACGGGGCCAGCGCGAGCATTACCTGCAGGAGCAGATGCGCGTTATCCAGCAGGAACTCGGTTCGCGGGAAGACGGCGGCAACGAATTCACGGAATTGCGGGACTTGCTGGACAAGGCCGGCATGCCCAAAGAAGTTAAGGCGAAGGCGGACCGTGAGTTTCAGCGCTATGAACGGCTTCCCCTTATGAGCCCCGAGAGCGCCGTGTTACGGGGTTACCTGGAATGGCTGTGCGACATGCCCTGGTCGAAAAGCACCCGCGACTCCATCGACCTCAACAAGGCAAGTGAAGTGCTTGACGCGGACCATTTCGGCCTCGAAAAAGTCAAGGAGCGCATCCTGGAATTTCTGGCCGTGCGTAAACTCAACAAGAAGGGCAAGGGTCCCATTCTCTGCCTGGTCGGGCCTCCCGGTGTCGGCAAAACATCGCTGGGCCAATCCATCGCCCGCGCCATGGGGCGTGTTTTTGTGCGTGTTTCGCTTGGCGGCATCCGCGACGAAGCGGAGATACGCGGACACCGGCGCACTTATGTGGGTGCCATGCCCGGACGCCTGATCCAGTCCATCAAGGATGCGGGGGTGAAAAACCCCCTGTTCATGCTGGATGAAGTGGACAAGATGAACGTGGATTTTCGGGGCGATCCCTCCTCGGCCCTGCTCGAGGCGTTGGACCCGGAACAGAACAAGCATTTCAGCGACCACTACCTCGAAGTAGGCTTTGACTTGTCGGAAGTCTTTTTCATTACCACCGCCAACAGTGAATACAACATTCCCTTTCCGCTTCAGGACCGCATGGAAATGGTGCGCCTGCCCGGCTATACGCACGAGGAAAAGGCGCAAATCGCGCGGCTTTTTCTTATTCCGCGGCAAGTCGCCTCTTCCGGATTGAAGCCCCGGGATGTGGCATTCACCGACGACGGGCTCAACACGCTGATACAGCGGTATACGCGCGAGGCGGGCGTTCGCGAACTGGAACGCGCCGTCGCGAGCCTGTGCCGCAAGACGGCGCGGAAGATTGTGGACCGGGACAAGGCGGGCCTTGGCCCCCTGGACACGGCCCGGATTGTCCAGCTGCTCGGACCGCCTCCCTATGCGGAAGTCACCGCGGAAACGGAATCGGAAACGGGGGTCGCCATCGGCCTGGCATGGACGCAGGCAGGCGGAGAAACCCTCCGCGTGGAAACGAGCCTTATGCCGGGCAAGGGCGGACTGATGCTCACCGGACAGCTGGGCGAGGTCATGAAGGAATCCGCGACGGCGGCCTTTTCCTACATCCGCGCCAATGCCATGAGATGGCGGATAAACCCCGGCTTTTACAAGAATCAGGACCTCCATGTCCATGTGCCCGAGGGCGCCATTCCCAAGGACGGCCCCTCCGCCGGGCTGGCCATGCTCGTTTCCCTTCTCTCGGCGCTGACAGGAACGGCGCCCGCGCCCGGCCTGGCCATGACCGGCGAGATCACGCTGCGAGGGAAGGTGCTGCCTGTGGGCGGCGTCAAGGAGAAGGTGCTGGCCGCGCGCCGCGCCGGCATTCAGACCATCGTGCTGCCCCGGGAAAATGAAAAGGACTTTCCCGACCTGCCCGCCGAGGTGCGCGACAACATGCATTTCGTGTTGGTGAGCACGGTGGACCAAGCCTTGGAAACCGTTTTTCCACCCGCGCGTCCTGCCGTAAAACGCCGGGCCAGCGCCAGGAAATCCCGGAAAAAATAAAAGGGGAAATTATGGCCAAGGTTGAAGCCGCTTTTATAAGCAGCGCATTGCTGCCGGAGCACTTTCCCAAGACGAACCGGCCTGAAATCGCGTTTATGGGCCGTTCCAATGTCGGTAAATCCAGCCTCTTGAACGCTCTGGTAAAACGACGGGAATTGGCCCGAACCAGCGGCAAGCCGGGCAAAACGCAAACATTGAACTTTTTCGATGTGGGCGGCCGCTGGAATTTTGTGGACCTGCCCGGGTACGGATACGCGCGGGTGCCCAAGTCCATAAAGGAGGAGTGGGGCAAGCACATGCTCGACTACCTGTGCACCCGGAAAACTTTGTGCCTGGCGGTGCTGCTGTTGGATGCCCGTCATGCGCCCACGGAAAACGACCACCAGATGCTTGAACTTCTGGAACAGTATCAGCGGCCCACCCTCATCCTTGCCACCAAAATCGACAAGGTAAAAAGCGGGCAGCGGCGCAGGCAACTCAACACCCTGCGTGAACAGCTCGGGCTGGAGGAGGACGCGCTGGTGATTCCCGTTTCCAGTGTGACGGGCGAGGGTATAGGTCAGGTGTGGGAGGTCATCCGGTCCCTCAAATGAAATCAGCTCCGGGACTGAATGTTTCGGGGCTTTATCATGCATACCGGATGTCGGGAAAAGCCGCGGTCAAGCGTGCCCCAATCCGCCCTTCCCCGGAATACTACTGTTCCGAGTTACGGGTATTGATTTTGTTGTACAGGGTGGTGCGGCTGATGCCTAACGCCCGTGCAGCCGCGCGCACATTTCCCCCATGCTGGGCGAGCACCTGCCGGATATGCTGGTTTTCCATCCGTTCAAGCGTTAAGACCGGGGCGTTTCCCCGGGAAGGCGCTTCTTCGGAACGCGGGGGTTCCAGGATGTCCTCCGGGCCAATAACCTCCTTTGTCGCGTAGGTCATGGCGCGGTGGACGGCATGGCGTAATTCGCGGACATTGCCTGGCCAGTTTCGCTGCCGCAGGAATTCAAAGGCTTCCGGTGTAAAGCCTTTGAAGGGCCGCCTCCCTTCATCGCGCAGGCTGGAAAGGAAATGCTCCGCGAGGGCGGGAATATCCTCCGGATGCTCGCGCAAGGGCGGCACCATAATCTCCAGTCCCCGGATGCGGTGATACAAATCATTCCGGAATCGGCTGCGCTGCACCAACACTTCAAGGTCTTTGTTCGTGGCGGCGATGAAACGCACATCGACTTTAATCTCCCGCACGGAACCGACGGGCCTAAAGGTTTGATTCTCCACGACACGCAGGATGCGCGCCTGGTTATCCAGGCTGAGGTCGCCGATTTCATCCAGAAACAGGGTCCCGCCGTCCGCCTGGTCCAGAAGCCCCGGTTCCGTCGAAGAGGCATCCGTATAGGCACCTTTGGCATGGCCGAACAGTTCGCCTTCAAACAGTTCGCGGGGAATCGCCGCGCAGTTGACCACCACGAAGGGCATGTTACGCCGGGGCGAAAAATCATGAAGCGCCCGGGCGACCAGTTCCTTGCCCACACCAGTTTCACCGGTAATCAGCACATTGATGGCTGTATGGGCGGCCTGGAGGGTTTGCGTGCGCAGGCGCTGCATGGGTTCGCTGTCGCCCACAATGGTATGGGATTCATTCATGCGTACCCGCAACCGTTCATTATCCCGGTATAAGGCGGCATGATGGTCGGCGCTATATAGAACGGGGGCGAGCGATCGGGCAAATAACGCGATGAACTGGTGGCCCCCGTCGGGATGCACGTCCCGGGCGGTGTGGGTACGCACGGCCAGTACGGCCAGGGGCGTTCCGTCCAGCAGGACCGGCACCGCATAGGTCAGCACTTCCTCTTGGCCTTCTTCCACGGCGCCGGTGCGTTCTAGCAGCGCCCGGTTTTCTTCCATGGCCCTTTCCATCAACATACGGGGTTCCGCGGCTTCGGGCGGGAAGGGCAGGGCCGTTTTCGACGGCGTCTTGCTCCGGCTCCACATGATACATCGGCTCTGCATTCTTCCCCGGGTAATCCAGACGGCGTCTGGATTGAAATATTGGATCAGATGCCGTTGCACAATTTCCAGTAAGACCTCCGGGTCGGCGCAACCGCTAAACTCGCAAACCGCTTCGTAAAGCATGGCGAGGTCCTGTACCGTACGCGGACGCATACGGGCCATGTTCCCGCCGCCAACATCTTCGCCGGTACATTCCCAGTCCAGCGTCCGGGACAGCAAACCGGAGGGGCTGTCAGGCGAGGCACAGGCCGCCGCGCAGGCTGTCAGCGCGAAATGGTCCCTGCCCAGAAACAGGTCATCCCCGGCATGGAGCGTATGATGGCGTACCGGCCTGCCATTGACCAGCGGCAGATTACGCGAACCCAAATCCTCCAATAGCACCATCCCGTCCCGCTGCAGCACCTGGCAATGGCGCCGGGAAATACTGGGCTTTGTCAGGACAATGTGGCAACCCGGATCCCGGCCCAGAGTCAAGGGCGCGGAGGTTACCGGCCACGCTTTGCCTTTATGTTCTCCCGCCACACAGACTAGAATATAATCCATAGGGTATTATCCAGTATGATTTACAAAAAATTCCGGCCAGGCCGCCCGACCCGGAATCATTCTAAATCATACCGGACCTTGTCCTCAATTTCTCTCGCCCCGGCAGGGCTGAACCGGGCTACTCGTCCGTCATTTTGGTCTTTGTCCTGAAGGTGATGTACCATGTGCTCTCGGAAAAGGTGGCGCCGCCGCGTCAGTTTGAAACCTTTGTGCACAGCGACGGAATTCCGTCCCGGATGAGGAAGGAGACATTCATCATGATACAAGGCCCGCTGCTGATCGTCGTTCTGACGGCTTCCGTGCTCTTCATTGTAGTGACGACCGCCCGGTTCAAACTGCATCCCTTTCTGGCGCTGATGGCGGCCGCGTTCCTGGTCGGCCTGTGCGTGCGAATGCCCCTCTCCGACCTGGTGACAACCATCAACACGGGTTTTGGCAACATGATGCGGCATATCGGCCTGGTCATCGTCGTCGGCACGATTATCGGCGTATTTCTGGAAAAATCCGGCGCCGCGTTGCGCATGGCGGAGACAGTGCTCCGTGTCGTGGGCGAGAAACGGCCGCAAATGGCCATGTCCATTATCGGAGCAATTGTCAGTATACCCGTGTTTTGCGACTCCGGCTACGTGATTTTATCCAGCCTGAACAAGGCGATTGCGCGCCGGGCGCGCGTGCCCATGGCGTCCATGGCGGTGGCGCTGGCCACGGGCTTATACTCCACGCACACGCTGGTGCCGCCGACGCCCGGGCCCATCGCGGTGGCGGGTAATATCGGCGCAGCCAATTACCTCGGCCTGGTTATCATCATCGGCCTGCTGGTTTCCCTTCCAGCGATTCTTGCCGGGTACCTGTGGGCGGTGGGGGTGGCGTCGCGCATCGTGGTGCCAGGCGAACACGACGATTGTTCCGGCCAAGAAGAAACCAGTCTGCCCGGCGACCTGCCTGCGGCGTGGAAGGCCTTTGCGCCAATAGTGGTCCCCGTATTGCTTATCGGGTCGGGTTCCCTCATATCAGCCACGGGCTACAAAGGCTTTGGCGCCGAGGCAGGCTTGTTTCTGGGTGCGCCGGTAACCGCTTTGTTTGTGGGGTTGTGCTTTGCCTTGTTGCTGCTGCCCCGTTCCTGCGCGGGCGTCTTGAATGCCTGGACCGCTGAGGGTATCCGGCACGCCGCCCCGATACTGCTGATTACCGGCGCGGGCGGGGCGTTCGGCGCTGTTTTGAGCGCCACGCCCGTGGCGGAATTGATCAAGGGGCTCGCCCAGGGCGGACTCTTTGACGGACCTTTTGTCCTGGTGATTCCCTTTATCATCGCCGCATGTCTGAAAACCGCCCAGGGTTCGACTACGGCGGCACTGGTGGTCACTTCTTCCCTCATCGCCCCGTTCCTGACGGAGCTTGGCGTGGTTACGCCGGTACAGTTGGCGCTCATGGTCATGGCGATCGGCGCCGGCGGTATGGTCGTATCCCATGCCAACGACAGTTATTTCTGGGTGGTGGCGCAGTTCAGCGGCCTTGCCGTAAAAGACGCTTACAAGGCGATGACGCCTGCCACCCTGGTGCAGGGAATAACGGCTTTCGCGTTTACGTTGCTATTGTATGCACTTCTGGGGTGACCCGGTTTTTGCATGTCTGAATGGGTTGCGTCGAATGGGGTGGCGCTCCCGGTGTGTCCCGGTACACTAACGGACGGTTTGAACGTGGATTATGAAAAATATCGCCCAAATACGTGAAATTTC
>JAKJCY010000099.1 GCA_022706235.1 Candidatus Hydrogenedentota bacterium
TTCCTTTCCCCAAGTAATATTTAATGGCACAAAACCGGAGTAGACAGGATGAAGAGCAGAATCCTTCTTGCAATGCTTTTGACAGGCGGCATGTTTTCAGAGGCGTATGCGCAGGGGCCTCCGGGCGGTGCAATGCCCCCGCCCCAGGTTACCCTTGTAACCGTAGAATCCAGGACCGTGCCGGTCACCTACGAGTATGTGGGCATGACACAGGCGTCAAGGACGGTCGAGGTCCGGGCGCGCGTCCAGGGGTTTCTGGAGTCCCGCGATTTTCAGGAGGGCGCCTACCTGGACGAAGGCACGAAATTGTTCACCATAGACCCCCGCTCCTTTGAAGCGGACCGCGAGGTTGCCGCCGCGCAGGTGGAACAGGCGGAGGCCCGGTTGCGCCTGGCGGACCAGGAAGTGAAGCGCTTGCAGTCGGTAACCCAGCCCGGCGCCATCACCCAAAGCGACTTGGACCAGAAGATCGCGGAACGGCAGGGTGCGGGCGCCGCGTTACGCCTGGCAAAAGCGCAATTGGCCAAGGCCGACCTGGAACTCAGCTATACCAAGGTGGGGGCGCCGCTGACAGGCTATGTGGGCAAGGCGCTGAAAGAAACCGGCAGCCTGGTGGACGCCGGTCAGAACAGTCTGCTTACCGTTATGCAGCAGGTGGACCCGCTTTATGTCTCGTTCAAGGTCAGTGAAACCGATTTTCTGACGTGGAAACAGGATGAAAAAGAGGGACGCCTGAAGCGTATTAACGGTGGGGGAAACATGGAAGTTGAGATTACACTCCTGGACGGCACGCCTTTCGCGAACAAAGGGATTTTGGACTTTGAGAATATTGACCTGGACCCAAAAACCGGGACGGTAGAATTACGCGCCACCTTTAAAAACGCTGAACGTACCTTGAAGCCCGGGCAGTTTGTGAAGGTGCTCCTCAACGGTTGGGAGCGTCCCGGTTCGCTGGTGGTGCCTCAGCGCGCAGTGGGCCAGTCGCCCCAGGGAGCCTATGTGTATGTGGTTGACGCCGAGAACAAGGTGGAATTACGACCGGTCACGACCGGCGAATGGTCCGGATCGGACTGGGTAATCCGCGAGGGCATCAAAGAAGGCGAACGGGTTATTGCGGACGGTCTGACAAAAGTCCGTCCCGGCGTGGAGGTCAGTGTGGGAGACAAGGAAGGCGCTCCGGGAGGTTCCGGCGGGGACGGTCCGCCGCCTGATGCCGCCTCGTCGCAGTCTTGAACCCAACCCGCAGCAGGAAACATCTATGATTGCCAATTTTTTTGTTGATCGCCCCGTATTCGCGTGGGTTATTTCCATCGTCATCGTTATTGGTGGCCTGGTGTCCCTGTACACCCTGCCCATTGAGTCTTCGCCCCAGATTACGCCGCCTACCGTTGTGGTCAGCGCCTTTTATCCCGGCGCGGACGCCCAGACGGTCATGGAATGCGTGGCGACGCCCATCGAGCAGCAGATGAGCGGCATCCCGGACCTGCTGTATTACCAGTCCAAGAGCGCCAATGACGGCAGCCTTTCAGTTACGCTGTCCTTCGAAATCGGCACGGATTTGGATATCGCCGCGGTCGAGGTGCAGAACCGCCTTAAACGGGCCGAACCGAGCTTGCCCCAGGAGGTCATCCGCCAGGGTACCACGGTGTCCAAACGCATGAATACCTTCCTGGGCATCATCGCCCTGCAGTCGGACAACCCCGAACATGATTCCCTTTTCCTCAGCAACTACGCAATGATCTACATGCTGGACACGCTCAAGCGAGTGCCAGGCGTGGGCCAGGTCATGGTCTTCGGGAACAAGGACTATTCCATGCGGATTTCGCTGAACCCGGATCTTCTGGTCATGAAAGGGTTGACGGTCAGTGATGTCGCGATGGCCATCCGGGAACAGAACGGGCTCTATGCGGCCGGGGAAATCGGGGGCAAGCCGAACCCGAATGTCCTTGAATTTACCTTTCCCGTGCTGGCGCCGGGACGGCTTACCACCCCGCAGGAATTTGAGGATATCATCCTGCTCGCCAAATCCGACGGTTCCGTCGTTCGCTTGAAAGAAGTCGCCCGGGTCGAGTTGGGCGCCCTGGGCTACGGTACCGAGGGCCGGTACAACGGGGAAACGACTGCCATCATGCCTGTCATTATGCAACCGGAGGAAAACGCGCTGAATACCATGACCGGCGTCAAGGCCGCGCTGGAAGAACTAGCGATGAATTTTCCGAAGGGCATGCGCTATACCATTCCCATGGATACTACCAAGTTCATCAAGGTATCCCTCTGGGAGGTGGCCATGACCTTCCTCCAGTCCACCGCCCTGGTGGTCGTGGTCGTGCTTATGTTCCTGGGCAGCTGGCGCGCATCCCTGGTCCCTCTTGTCGCGATCCCCATTTCGATCATAGGCACCTTTACGGGACTGCTGATTATCGGGTTTACCGTGAATACGCTGACGCTGTTCGCCCTGGTGCTTGCCATCGGCATCGTGGTGGATAACGCGATTGTGGCGGTGGAGAATGTGGAGCGCCTGATGCACGAGGAGCATTTGTCGCCCAGGGACGCCACCATCAAGGCGATGAAACAAGTGACCGGCCCCATTATCGCCAGCGTGCTCGTGCTTGCGGCCGTCTACGTGCCCGTGGCGTTCATCGGCGGCAGCACGGGCGTCATGTACCGCCAGTTCGGCCTTACGATTGCCATGGCCGTCGCCTTCTCCGGCGTGGTTGCCCTGACGCTTACCCCCGCGCTGTGCGCCGGCCTGCTCCAGCCCAACCATAACAAGCTCTTTATATTCCGCTGGTTTGACAACGGGTTCAACTTCCTGTCCCGCCGTTTTATGACCGCAGTCAAATGGGTCGTGCGGCTCGGCGTCCTTTCCATGATCCTTTTCGGTGTGGTGCTATGGGGGACCTACACCTTGTTCCGCGAGGTGCCGACCGCCTTTGTGCCCCAGGAGGACCAGGGCTTCTTTATGGTGGTGGCGCAACTGCCGCAGGGCGCCTCCCTGGACCGCACCATGATCGTCGTGAAAGAGATCGAGGACTTCATCATGAGTCAGCCCGAGGTGGAAGGCGTATCGGCCCTGTGCGGCCAGGACATGCTTTCCGGCGCCATCACCTCCAGCGCGGTAACCATGTTCGTCAACCTCAAGCACTGGGATGAACGCCCGGATCCCCAAAACAGCGCGTCGGCGGTGGTGGGCCGCATTTTCGGGCGCTTCGGTGCGCTGAAAGAGGCCACCGTGATCGCTTTTATCCCCCCGCCCATTTTCGGCCTGGGGCTGCGCGCGGGGGTTGAGGCCCAGTTGCAGAGCCGGGGCAGCAGCGATATCACCGAACTCTCCACGGTCATGCGGTCCTTCGTGGCGGAACTTAATCAGGATCCCCTTTTTGAGGGGGTCTCGGGCGAGTTAAACACAGGACAGCCCAAGGTGCGCGTCAACCTCAATAAGACGCGGGCCAAGGTGCTGGGCATTCCCATCGGGGATATTTACAACACACTGCAGGCCTACCTCGGTTCTTACTATATCAACGACTTCAACATCTACGGCCGGGTCTACCGCGTCCAGTTGCAGGCCGATCCCGAATTCCGCGATAGCCCCGACGACATCAAGAAAATTCACGTGCGCACTACCGCCGGTGAGATGGTGGAACTGGCCGGGGTGGTGGATGTCGCTATGGAGGCCGGCCCCAATGTGGTCAGCCGCTTCAACAGTTTCTCCTCCGTTCAGATTACCGGCGCGCCCGCGCCCGGCGTCAGCACCGGCCAGCTCATCCGCCGCGTGCAGGAACTGGCCGCCGAGAAACTGCCGGAGGGGTACGCCGTGGAATGGAGTTCCGGCTCCTACCAGGAAATCAAGGCCGGCAACCAGTCCCTCTACGTGATCCTCTTCGGCCTCGTCATGGTGTTCCTCGTACTGGCGGCCCAATACGAGAAGTGGTCCCTGCCGGTAACCGTGCTCATGAGTGTCCCCTTCGCCGCCCTGGGCGCGACGCTCTGGGTCTGGTACCGGGGCGAGGAGGCCGACATTTATTTCCAAATCGGCCTGCTCACGGTCATTGGCCTGACCGCGAAAATGGCCATCCTGATCATCGAATTCTGCGCCGTTGAACGCGCGGAAGGCAAAAGCATTTTCGAGGCGGCCCTCGAAGCGGCGCGGCTCCGCCTGCGTCCCGTGATGATGACCGCCATCACCACCATCCTCGGCGCGCTGCCCCTCGTGCTCAGCCAGGGCGCCGGCGCGTCCGGACGCCACTCCATCGGCGGCAGCGTCATGGGCGGCATGATATCCGCCTCCTTCCTCGCCATATTCTTCATCCCCCTGTTTTTCGTCATTGTCCAGTGGATCAGCGAACTCGGTAGAAAGCCCAAGGCAACGCCGCCAACCGTCCCGCAAGATTCCCCGAACCATCAACCGCAAGAAGGAACATCGGCATGAAATCCGTTGGCTGGATAACCCTTGCCCTGCTGGGTGCGTTACTGACGGGATGTATGACCGGCCCCGACTACGAGAAGCCCGACCTGACCGTGCCCGATCAATGGAGCCAGCCCCTCGAGGGCGGCGAAACAGACGCGTCTCCGGAACGAATCCACTGGTGGACGGCATTCAGCGATCCCACCCTCGAATCCCTGGTTGCCCGCGCGCTCGCGTCCAACCTGGACCTGCAAACCGCCGAGAGCCGCGTCCGCGAGGCCCGGGCCAGCCTCATCATGACCGGCGCGGCGCTCTGGCCCCAAGTGAATTCTTCCGCCTCCTATCAGCGCAGACAAAGCGTGGAGACCCCGGCATCGGGCGGTCCCTCCGGTCGCGGCACCGCTGTTCTTTCCCAAAACGGGCTTCAGGGCATTTCCGTCACCGGTTCCACCCCCGGCGGGCCCAGCATCACGTTTTCACCGGATCTTACGGGAAGCGGCAATTCGACGGTCAGCGTGTCCATGGGCACCGAAGGCGCCGCCGCGCCGCCAAGCCGGTATTCCAACCTGTACCAGGCCGGCTTCGATGCCTCCTGGGAACTCGACCTCTTCGGCGGCGTGCGCCGCGCAACGGAAGCCGCCCGCGCCGAGATAGAGGCCGCCGAAGAATCCCGTCGGTCCCTGCTCATCATGGTCGCCGCCGAAGTCGCCCGCACCTATTTCGACCTGCGCGCCTATCAGAACCGCCTGGATATCAGCCGCAAGAATATACGGACCCTCGAAGAATCCCTCGAATTGGTCACGGCCCGTTTCAACGCCGGGCTGACCAATGAACTCGATGTAAAACGCGCCGAAGCCCAACTGGCCAACATGCGCTCCACCGTGCCCGCCATGGAATATTACGTGGAACAGGCCATCCACCGCCTCGGCATCTTGTCCGGACTCGAACCCGGCGCGCTCCGCGAAGAACTGGTGATCCCCGCGTCCCTGCCCCCCGCGCCCCCCGAAGTACTCGTCGGCCTCCCCTCCGAACTGCTGAGCCGCCGCCCCGACGTGCGTTACGCCGAACGCGAACTCGCCGCCGCCACCGCCCGCATCGGCGTCGCCACCGCCGACCTCTTCCCGAAATTCTCCCTTACGGGCGCCTTTTCAGGCACCGATGATACCTTTGCCGGCCTGCGCCTCGGCGCCAATCATATGTGGTCCATAGGACCTTCAATACAATGGCCCGTGTTTGACGCCGGACGCATCCGCGCCACTATCAGCATACAGAACGCCCGACAGGAGCAGGCCCTCCTCAACTACGAAAAGGCCGTCCTCATCTCCCTCGAAGACGTCGAAAACGCCCTCGTCCGCTACGCCAAAGAACAAAACCGCCTCGTCGAACTCACCACCGCCGTCGAAGCAAGCCAAAAGGCCCTCGATATCGCCAACGACCTCTACAAACAAGGTCTCGTCAATTTCCTCAACGTACTCGACGCCGAACGCACCCTCTTCGCCGCCCAGGACCAGCGCGTACAGTCCGAGGCCAACGTATTGACCAGTCTCGTCGCCCTCTATAAAGCCCTCGGCGGCGGCTGGGAAACGCCCGAAGATCCTTTAAAGATTAATTAATCTATCACCTGCTTCCGACCTTCTGCTACGCCGGCGGTCTAGGATTCAAGCGTATATTTCGGAACCGTCACCGCTTGAAGTGGCCAATTGAAGTGACGATAATCAAGGGTAGGAGACCTGTATGGAAACAATGGGAATAAGTCAGTTCAAGGCCCGTGCCCTCAAAGTGCTGGACCGGGTGGCAAAGACGCGGGAAGGTATAGTGATTACCAGGCGCGGTGAACCTTTCGCGCAGGTGTTACCCATAAGCGGTTCCGATGCGCGTGGGAAAATGGGAAGCCTCGCGGATACCCTGGTTTTTGAGAAAGATATTCTTTCGCCGTTGGGCAAAGAAACATGGGAATGTAGTGGGTAACGTAGACGCGGCATCCGTGCCGCGTTTTCCCTTGGCTTCCAACTTCCTGTTTGGTAGCGAGCCGAAAAGATTCCTGTTCCGCTTTCCTTTATCATCAGAATGGGTGGACTAAAAGCGGAATAGAAGTTTACGTTGCCTGAACGCTACGTCTGTTTCCCCGGCGTTGTTTTTGCATCAAAGCGGCGAAAGAACTTTCCTCGGAAAGCTTGCGGTAGTAAACCAGCCGTTCCAGTGGCGTCATGCCTTTCGTTTCCGCGGCGATCTCCCGTTGTATGCGCCGCTTAAGCGCAATGCAGTCAATATACTCTTTTTTCATGATACGTCCTTCACCAAGTGAACAATATCGCCCGGAGGCAATATCGAGATAAGCCCATAGCCCATGCCAAGATTAATACCATTAAACGCGCGCACACGTTCTGGGATCGACCAGGTGCTTGAAGTTCCACGATACAAGCACATCGGCGCGCGCCACAGTGGCAATCGCAACATGAAGGGCATCTTCCGACCAGCGACGTGTCAGCGTGTTGCTTTCAAGATAGGCTTCCTGCAGCAACACCGCCTCCTCGGATACGGGCAACACTTCCGCACCGCCTTCAATCAAGGCCGCAAGCAGCCGTTGCACCGGTTCAGGCGCACGGGATATTTCGCCGAGGACAATGTCAGATAACAAGGGCGATACTTTTCGGGTCTGAACACACTCGATAAATGCAACGGTATCAGCTTCAAAAGCGCGATCAAAATAGCCGCCCAAAACCGATGTATCCAGATAAGCGCGAAGGGTATTCATTTATCCATCCAATTCACTCGGAACCTGCGGGTGTAAAAGTATTGCCTGTTGCGACAGAAGCGTATCATATCTATCAGCATACTCTTTTTGCTTTTCTCGCCTCAACAGGCAACCGCGAACCTTTCGCTATCTTATTGACAGTTTTATCAAAAACAGATAAACTATCGCTGTTGGCGATGGGATTAAACATTTGTATAGAACAAGGAGGTGTGCCATGAATAAAGAACCCATATATCTTTTATTGTCAGTCTTGCTCGCATTCGGATTGACCGCTTGTAACAAAGACGTTGTAATCCTGGCCAACAATGACCTGGGCATGCATTGCATGGATGAGGACTTTTCTTCGTTTATGATTTTACCCCCTTACAATACGGTGCAGGCTCAGGTTATCCAGAGGGGGTTAGCGCCTGAAATCCTTAGCTCAGGCTTGGAAATCAGTTATGAAATACCGGGGAATACCATTTCCTCCACTAAAACCAATTTCTGGGAGTATGCCAACGCGTTGATGGGTGTTTCTCTCACGCCGGACACGGGTCTTACCGGGAACGGTCTGACGGGTGTAATGGCATTGCCATCAGGAGAAGAATCCAGGTGGATTGTAACAGGTATTCCCATTACACCAATTATGGATGACGGTACGGAGAATCCTTATCCTCTTGGATTGTTTACGGCAAAGAAGGACGGCGAAGCAGTCGGCAGCACTCAGGCAGTAGTGCCCGTTTCTTGGGAAATTAGTTGTGCCGTCTGTCATGGGGGAGAGGATGATAAAGCGCGGTCCGAAGGTAAAGAAGTCCTGTCAACGGCATTGGACATTTTGACCAAACATGACGAAGAACACGATACGGATCTTGTAAACAGTCAACCGGTGATGTGCGGCAGCTGTCACGCGCAGGCGCCGTTAGGCACCATTGGTGAAGAAGGGGTGTCCTCCCTGTCCCGGGCGATGCATCACTCCCACTCGGGGCGTATGGACGCGGATGTGTTACAGGCTGCGGGCATCGGGGTCAGCTGTTACGCTTGTCATCCCGGTGTGCGCACCCAATGCCTGCGCGATCTGCATGTGTCAAAAGGCCTGGGCTGCATGAGTTGCCACGGCGACATGTCTGCAGTCGCATCGGAAAACCGCCGTCCCTGGGTTGATGAACCGCGTTGTGATGATTGTCACGAGCGGGATGGATTTGAATTCGAGCAGGAAGGAACCCTGTTCAGAAATGCAAGGGGCCACCACGGAGTCGCCTGCGCCGCATGTCACGGCAGTCCCCATGCCATGGGCCCATCCCTTAATGATGCCGACAACGTTCAAGCTATCCAGTACCAGGGCGAGCCAGGTCCCATCGGACGGAAATGTTCCGTATGCCACGGTATTAACCTGCCGAAATTCGTATTCGATCACAAGTTCAGCTAATCCACAGAAACTTTTTGTGTCGTGACACTTTTATATTGCTGACGATGCGCATATCTTACGCATGATTCCAAATGACGGCGAGTAACATTTGCGCATATAAGTGACGGGTTCATGCCCGTTACGCCTTTGATCCTCCCTTTTTCCCCGAATATTTCTCCGCTTCCAAAATGGGAATTCTTGTCCTAACCCACAAGCACGGGGTGAGAAATTGCCTATCGCCTCATGAAGTTTGTGTTGGAATCCTGAAGGGATTCTGTCGTATAGCCCAGGGTTGCGGTACTCCGCTACCCTGGGTCAGATAATGCCCAACACTGTGTTTACCCCAAAGGGGTTATGTCAAAAAGGATGAGTGACGTAACCCTTCCAGGGTAAACATGACTTGGGTTGGTAACACTCTCCCAGGGTAGCGGGGTACCGCAACCCTGGGCTAGCGTGCACAGCCCCTTCGGGGCATTTCCAGGTCACTGCGCCTTTCGGAATTGCATGTGTATTACGCAAAATAAAGGCGAAAGTAGTGGGTAATGACGTGAAAGGGAACTTGGGAACCAGAAGATTCAAAGGAAATTGATTTGTAGGGTTAATGCTCTGCACGGTTTAGTTTGGCATGCGGCTTGCTTTTATGAATTCAGGAGCCGCGTAGTGAAGGTTCCAAAACCAATGTCGCCAACGTTTCAAGAAAGGAGAGTCACTTATGAGAACGAAAGCCTTTGTGATGAGTTGCCTTGTGGTTTCGGCAATGGTAATTGCTGCCGGCAGCCTGTGGGCGCAGGTTGCGCCCGGGGATACCCCTCCCCCGCCGCCGCCCCCGGGCGGTGACGGCCGTATGGGGCCGCCGCCGGGCGGGCCCGAAGGTGGACCCGGACCGATGGGACCCGACCCCGCGAAGTTTGACGCTGACAGGGACGGCCGGGTTACCGTTCCGGAATTCTCGGATGGCTTTGGCAAGGCCTTGGAACACCGTTTTCGGGAACTGGATACCAATGCCGACGGCAGTCTGAGCCTGGAAGAATTCGAGAAAGCCCCCAGGCCGGGCCGTGGCCCGCGCGGTAGGATACAAGGCCCCGGCGGAGACTTTGCCGGGCCGCCGCCTCCGCCCCTCGGTGGAGAACCGAAGGGCCAATACCCGCCCGACGGCATGCCCAAAGGGCAGCGTCCCCCCAGGCGTCCTCCCTTCCCGATGCCCGGTGAATGTGACGCCAACAAGGACGGCGTGATCAGCGAGGCGGAATTTCTTATCGCCCATCAACAGGCCGCCCTGGAGCGTTTCAAAGAATTGGATGTGGACGGCGACGGCAATGTGACCCTGGAACAATTGGAGTCCGCGAGGGGCCCCATGGGTGGTCCACGCGGCCCGCAGGGCGCTCCGGACGGTTCACGCGGTCCTCGAGGCCCCAGGGGCGGTCCTGATGGTCCGCGTGGCCCACGCGGCGAATTCGGCCAGGGCGGCCCGCGCCCATAGTGAGTTTCCCCTACCCCCTCCCTTCGTTGCGGCGGCATATCATCCCGTTCCGATATGCCGCCCTCCCCTTTTACTTGGGGCACGTAGATCTATGAACACCAGACCTGCAAAAATCGGTGAAAGAGCAGCGGAGACTTCAGTACTCCGAAAAGGAGGTCCGTTTGCGGATTGTCGGATATGCCGGGAATACTCTATAATCGGTGGGGCAGGATGTGCGATACCCATGCACGGGAATTACTTTGGCCATGCGTAAAAACCTGATATATGTATTCCTCGCGCTTATAGGCCTGTCTGTGGCGGGCTGGCAGACCTATGAACATCAACGCGTACAGGAACTTGCCCGGAGAAACCTGGCCGGTCGCGCCCATGATTTTTCGGCCGCATTGAGTGTGGTTATCCGTTCCCAGGGCCGGATGGCGTTCATCCCCAGGCCCCGCATCGAAGCCGCCCTGAACGAGTTGGTGAATTCCACGGAACTGGAATCCGTGGTCTTGCTCAATGCGTCGGGGGACGCGGTGGCTTCCGCCGGGAAGCCGCTGCCGGTGGATCCCGGCGTCCTACTGCAAAGCCATGAATATTGGGCAAAGGAGTCGGCATCTTTCGCCAACCTTATCGCTTTAGGCCCGGGAACGGAGTGGCCTGACGGCATGGCGGCCGTGTTGCCCATGGACGGGCCTCCTGGGCCGCCGGGACATCCGGGGGCCCGCGGGCGCGGCCGCGGACGCGGCCCGGGCCGCGATTTTCTGGGAGATATGCCTCCACCGCCCCCGGGGCGCGTGGAGCATATCCTTAATGATCCGCGTCTCGACAGCGTTCTCAGCGAGGCCAGCCGCAACATCCTGCTCGGCATGATGACCCACGAGCCCCTGGATGCTTCAAAAGTGAATGAAATACTCGCACTGTTTGATGAAAGCGCGGTCAGCGAAAAGGCCCGGGAAGAACTTCAACGCTTCCTGCCCGGGCGTCCCATGAATCCTGATACCCTGCGAGACCTGCTCATGACTGTACTGGGTCCGCCGCCAGGCCCGCCGCCGGAACAGCCGCCCTGGATGAACAAGCCCGACTATGACCGCCTGGTCAAGGAACACGGGATACACTGGTTTCTGGTGACCCTTCCCACGCACGGTTTGCGCCTTGAGGTGGCGGCGGACCTGCGGCTTCGGGGGATTGTGCTGGGTGGCGCCCTGCTGGCCTGCCTGGCGCTGGCCCTGGCGTGGCGCGCGTTCAGGCATTCCGCCGACCTGGAAATACAACTGGTGCATGAGCGTGAAACGGCCATGCGTCTGCGGGACATGAATGTGACCGCGGCGGGACTGGTCCATGAAACCAAGAACCCGTTGAACCTGATCCGGGGCATGGCCCAGATGATCGGCCGCAGGCCGGATACCCCCGGGGACATCCGAAAGACCGCATCCAACATCACGGAAGAAACCGACCGGGTTACGGGCAGGCTCAACCAGTTCCTGAACTACGCGCGCCCGGTGCAGCCGGAACCGCAGCCGGTGGATCTTAATGGGCTCGTTCAATCCGTTTTTGACGTCCTGGCCTTTGACTGTGAGGAGAAAAACGTCACGCTGAAGGCAACCGGCCCGGAAGTATCCGTTTGGGCGGATGAAGGCATGCTGCGCCAAACCTTGTTCAATCTGCTGCTGAATGCCGTGCAGGCGGTTCCCAACGGCGGCCACGTAACGGTGCAGATTATTGCGGGGCCGGATAAAACGGCACGGCTGGAAGTGCAGGATGATGGACCGGGGATTGCGACAGAGATCTGCGAGGAGGTGTTCCGGCCCTATTATACCACCTCCGAAAAAGGAACCGGCCTCGGACTTGCCGTCGTACGGCAGATCGCCCACGCTCATCAGTGGACGGTGGACTGCCAGCCCGGCGACCAGGGGGCGGTGTTCCGGGTCAGCGGGATTCGCCTCGCAAAAACGAAGCTGCGGGAGAACACGAATGGCTAAAGAGCCGACGCATCCTATTCTTGTCGTGGACGATGATCCGGGGCAGCGCAGCCTGCTCTGTTCCTTTCTTACCGGGCAGGGATTCCCCGTGACCACCGCTTCCTCGGGTCAGGAAGCCCTGGAGTTGCTCACGGCATCGCAACCGGGCATGCTCATCTCCGACGTGCGCATGCCGGGCATGACCGGCCTGGAGTTATTGGGCTTTGTGGCGGAGCGTCACCCCGACCTGCCCGTGCTGCTCGTCACCGCCTACGCGGACATTCGGGACGCAGTCGGCGCCATTCGCGGCGGCGCCGTGGACTACCTGGAGAAACCCATCGACCTGGACCAGCTGCTCCAGGCCGTCCGGCGCGGTCTGGCGCTCCCAGAAAGCGGGCCCGCGAAAGTGCTCCTGGAGGGCTTTCAACTCCCGGAGGGCGTCATCGCACAAAGCGCGCCCATGCGGGAAGTACTGCGCGAGGCGGCCCTGGTTGCCCCGTCGGATACGCGGCTCCTCATCACCGGCGAGAGCGGCACGGGCAAGGAGGTCGTTGCGGATGTCGTCCATCGCTGGAGCGCCCGCGCCAACGCGCGTTTTGTCAAGGTGAACTGCGCCGCCATTCCGGAGCCCTTGCTGGAAAGCGAACTGTTCGGCCATGAAAAAGGCGCCTTCACCGGCGCGGTCGCGCGGCGCATCGGACATTTCGAAGAGGCCGACGGCGGCACCCTGCTGCTGGATGAGATCGGCGAAATGTCTCCCGCGCTGCAGGCAAAACTCCTGCGCGTCACCCAGGACGGCCGTTTCAGCCGTATCGGCGCCAATACTGAAATCCATGCCGACGTGCGGATCATCGCCGCCACCAACCGGGACCTCGAAGCCGAGGTGGAAGCCGGCAGGTTCCGGGAAGACCTGTTCTACCGCCTGAATGTCATGGAAATCCAGGTGCCGCCCTTGCGCGAGCGCATCGCGGATATCATGCCCCTGGCCGAGCGCTTCGCCACCGAATTCAGCAAGGGCAGGCCCCGCTTCTCCCCCGGCGCCATCGCCAACCTGGAGCAGTACGCCTGGCCGGGCAATGTGCGCGAATTGCGCAACGCCATCGAACGGGCCGTGCTGCTCGCCCGGGGCGACGTCATCCTCACGGAACACCTGCCCCGGCGCGTGCAGCAGGATCCGGCGGCGCCGGAAACGGCCGCGGACGGCGCCGCAGCGGGCACGGTCATGGACGAGATGGAACGCGCCACCATACTCCGGGTGCTGAAAGAGCACGCCTATAACCGCAGCGAAACCGCCAAGGCCCTCGGCATCAGCCGCCGCACCCTCACCTACCGCCTCAAGGAATACCGCGAGCAGGGATACCAAGTAGACCAGGAGTAGCAGGGGTTCGTAGGTTGTTCGCGCTTCAGCGTGCGGGAGACATCTCATGACCCGGACGCAGGTACCCCGCCCCGACCGGCGTTCCCTCGTTCCCAAGTTGTACTCTTGTCATTACCCACATCTTTTTGGCAATGAATAGTAGCGGTGAAAAGCAAATGTTTGAATTCAATATCCCAACGGGATTTAAGAACAAAGCCCAGGGTTGCGGTACTCCGCTACCCTGGGTTGGAAATCGCCCCAATTCCCGTTTACCCCAACGGGGTTGCGTCAATTGGGGTACTGTATTGGAAGACCGACGTAACTCCGTTGGAGTAGAAAAGAGAGAAGGGAAAACATCACTTACCCAGGGTAGCGGTGTACCGCAACCCTGGGCTATGATATGGAATCCCATTGGGATTCTGAATACATCCGTCGGCATCTAAATACCATATCCTGAACGGAAAGATGTGGGTAATGACAAGAGTTGTACTTGGGAACGCACGAGAAGGCAAAGTTGAACTTTGCAATTTATCTGATGGCACGCAACGCAACAATAAAGAGGAAGTAAAACTTCAAGAGCAATGACGTTCCCAAGTACAACTTGGGAACGAGAGGAAAATCGTTAACACCATACGAACTAGAATAACTCACGCTCTGTTTCTTGTCTCTGTGGAATTTCTATTATACCCGGTGCTAGAATTGGAATCGGGTAAAACAGGAGAGTTTCAAATGAGCACCGTTAAGAACGATGTCCAGTCGCTTTTGGAAACGTTACCGGATGATTGCACCCTGGAAGATATTCAGTATCATCTCTATGTCGTCGAGAAAGTCCGCAGGGGAATTGAAAGGGCGGAAGCGGAAGGCGAAATGACGCAGCAAGAAGTAGAGAAGCGGCTTGATAAATGGCATACAGACAGACTTGGTCGCCGGAAGCGGTGGAAGATGTGGAATCTATTGCTGTGTATATAGCAAGAGACTCCTCGTTCTATGCGCAGTCGGTTGTCAATCAGATCCTTCCCCCTGATTTCCCATTTCCTATTCTTGTCATTACCTACAAATCGAGATGATGCGTACATAAAAACGAAGGACGACCATGTGCCTTACGCATCCCAACGGGATGCCATAACAAAGCCCAGGGTTGCGGTACTCCGCTACCCTGGGAGATGTGTACGCACCCCCTTCTTTGCTACCCCGAATGGGGTTGCGTCCTTGGAGCATGTATGAATCAGGCCTATAGTAAAGGCGACGCAACTCCGTTGGAGTAGGACAGAAAGGGATAAGGATTCTTTGCATACCCAGGGTAGCGGAGTACCGCAACCCTGGGCTTTGTTATATAGCCCCTTCGGGGCACTTACATAATAACGTGCCATATTTTACATTCTGTTCGCCACAAAATAACGATATGGCATTTGTGGGTAATGACAAGAATGGAATTTGGGAACGAGCGGATTTTAGAAAGTTTAGAGTACGCGAGCATGACTTGCGCACTCCAAAACAGCACCGATACAACGGTTCAACTTTTTGCTTTTGACGGTGGTATTTCGGGAATAAGGTCCCAAAAGAACCTGCTACGAATCATGACACAAGTCTTGTTTGAAGTTCAATTCCCTGCCTGACATTCCCTGCCTGACTATATGGGGCGGCATGGTCGCCTCGATCGGAATACCACCGGGCGCGACAACAGGAAGCCTGCGGGGGCGACACCCACACGCTCAGTGATACTGCATCCTCCGCGAAGGCAGGTGTCCTGAGCAAAGCGGGGATCGGAATCAGGAAGGTTGGTCTTATCAATTTCTCCCAAGCCAGGCAGCCACGATTTTCTTGAACACCCCTGTTGTAATCGTCGCCACACCGCA
>JAKJCY010000009.1:0-26869 GCA_022706235.1 Candidatus Hydrogenedentota bacterium
AGATATTGCTCGACCAGGTTGTTGAGGGCGGCCAGTTCTTGTTCGTTGAGATAGTTTTTGGCTATGGTCACATCCTGCTTGCGAGCCTTGTCGCCGCGCCAGTTGGTGAGACCCATGTTGGGCTTGCTGTGATCGGCGCGTTCATGGATGATCTCTGCGGCGGTCTGTCCGGTAATCGCCCAGTGGAGTTTATTCTGGACGGTCTTGAAAAAGGACAGGCTGATTTCCTGGGTGGGGTCGTAATCCATACTGGTGGCGTAAATATCGGTGATTTTTTGATAGAAGCGCCTTTCCGAGGTGCGTATGTCCTGGATACGTCGCAGAAGTTCGTTGAAATAGTCAAAGGGATGGTCGGGATTCTTGAGCCGCTCATCGTCCATGGTAAACCCCTTGACGACGTACTCGGTGAGTCGCTGGGTGGCCCAGATGCGGAACCGGGTGGCGATATGAGATTTCACCCGGTAGCCGACGGAAATGATCATGTCTAGGTTGTAATACTCCAGGTCCCGACGGACCTCCCTGCTTCCTTCTTTTCGAACTGTTAAGAATTTCTTAACAGTTGCCTCCGAAGTTAATTCCCCTTCCTCGTAAATATTTCGTATATGCATACTTACATTTGGAATGCTGGTTTGAAAAAGCTCTGCTATCAGCGGTTGAGTCAACCAGACGGAATCCTCTTCAAGCCGGACGTCAATCTTAAAGGTACCGTCTTCCGCCTGATAGACTAAGAAATGACTTTTCTGCGGCAGGTTATCGCTCATATCCCCAATTCCTCGAAGTTCTTCTTAATCATCGCGGCAAGTTGCACCGCCTCATTATTGAGATCGTCCAATTCAACATGAATTTCCCGCAAGGTCTCTTCGAAGTCGAAATTCTCGTCTTCCTCTTCAGGCGCCACGCCGACATAGCGGCCCGGCGTGAGGCTCCAGTCGTTGACCTCAATCTCGGTACGATCCACCAGTTTGACCAGCCCTTCGACATCACACAATTTGGCTTCGGGGAAGCGCTCGGTGAGCCAGTGGGCTTGCCGCCAGAAGTAGCGGACCTGCTTGAGTTGCTCGACGGCCAGGGCGCGGGCTTCGTCGGCGGCTTTGCGGGCACGGGTGACAGCGCTGAAAACGCCCCTCACCCCCACCCCCTCTCCCAGCGGGAGAGGGGAGGATGGCAATTCATCAATGAGGCGGCAGGCGAGCTTGTAGAGCAGGTCGGTCTGTTTGACCAGGTCGCGGCTGATTTCGGCGAGCGGTGCGAGCCGCTCGACCGCTTTTTTCAAAGCGCCGTTGCTGGTCTTTTGGCCTTTCCAGGCGGCCTGCTCCTTGGCGATGGATTTTTGGAAGACCTGGGTATCGGACTTGAACGCGGGCAGGGCGGCGTCCAGTTCCTTCAGCGGATCGGCGTGGGAAGCGTTCTTGTCCAAGGCCTTGAGGAACGGCGCAATAGCGCTACGCAGGACCGCCAACGAGACGATGAAGTCCGGCAGCGGCTCGATAGGCTGGCCATCATCATCCTGAGCGGTGATGCACGCCGCGCGCTCGTCCAACATGCGCCGGCAGTAGCCCGCCACGAGGTCGAGATACCGTTCGGTCTGCCCCCGGTAGAGCCAGACGATAGCCAGGAGGTTCTGCTCCTGCTCGGGGCTGAAGTCATAGATTTTCCGGGTGACTTTTTGATAGATGTTGCGGGCATCTATCATGAGAATGTGGCCTTTTCTGTTCAATGGGCTGGAAAATCTACCCTCACCCCCGACCCCTCTCCCAGAGGGAGAGGGGAGCAGGCTTTCCTTTTGTCCGATGCTTTTGGAAGGAGTGGAGATCTGGTCTCCTATTTGCTCCAAAGCTGCGGCAGTGCTGTTGATGAGGGTCTCATTGGGAATGCGGAGAACCTGAATTCCCTGCGATTTCAGATAAGTATCTCGTTTCGCATCCTTATCTCGGCGTTGCTCATGGGCTGCGCCATCGAGTTCCACCGCCAGTTTAGCCTCATGGCAGTAGAAGTCGAGAATGTAATCGCCAACCTGGTGCTGCCTCCTGAACTTGAGCCCCATAAACCTGCGATCGCGGACCAATTCCCAGAACAACTCTTCTGCCGGGGTTTGCTTCACGCGCAACTCACGGGCACGGTCAACCAATCCGGCAAAGTCATATCCGCCCCGATAGTGGCTCTTTTTGCTCCCCTCTCCCCCTGGGAGAGGGGCTGGGGGTGAGGGTTCGTTCGGGCAATCTGGCTTGCCGCGATCGAGGAACCAGAGTTCGCAGGGGACCGTTCTCGTGTAGAAGAAATTCGAACGAATAGCGATCATGACATCCACGTCGCCGGTTTCAATCAGTTTCTGGCGAACCTTGGCCTCATCGCGCCCGGCGCTGGAAGCCTGGGACGACATGACGAAGCCTGCCTGGCCCTGTTCGTTCAGGTAGGCGTAGAAATAGCTGATCCAGACGTAGTTCCCGTTGGAGACCTTGCCCTTCTTGTTCACGCCGGGCAGACCGAAGGGCAGGCGCGGGTCGCTTTTTACCTTGTCGGCATCAATTTCGTCCACGTTGAAAGGCGGATTGGCCATGACAAAGTCAGACTTGCGGAGCAGTTCGTGGGGGTCTTCGTAATAGGTGCTGGCCTTCTGGATATCACCTTCGAGGCCGTGGACCGCCAGATTCATCTTGGCCAGGCGGATGGTGGTGGCGTTCTTTTCCAAGCCATAGAAGGTAAGTTTCTCGGTGGGGTTCTCGTGCCGCCGCTCGACCACGCGTGCGCTCTGGACGAACATGCCGCCCGAGCCGCAGGCCGGGTCCAGCACCGTGCCGCCTTTGGGTTCCAGGACATTGGCGATCAGCGAGACCAGCGAGACGGGGGTGAAGAACTCACCGCCGTCGTGGGCTTTCTGATCGGCGAACTGGGTCAGGAAATACTCGTAGATACGACCGAACACGTCACCGGAGACGCGCTTGAGTTCTTCAGGATTAAGCGTACGCAAAAGTTGACCGAGGACCTCGTTGTCGAGTTCCTGATATTCGCTCTTGGGCAGGACACCGCGCAGGTTCTCGTAGTCGGCCTCAATGGATTCCATCGCGTCGATGATGGCCTTGGCGCGGTCCGCGCTATCGGGCAGGGCCACCAACGTGTCGAACTGGGCTTTGGGCTGCAGGAAGATAGCGCTCTTCTGCGAGAAGTCTTCCTTTGTCAGGGGGCGCGTCTTGCCGCCGCGTTTGGGCAAATTGGCTTCGATGCCATCCTTGACGCCGAGGTAGCGGCTGTAGGCATGCCGGAGAAACACCAGGCCCATGACGGGCAGGAAATACTCGTTGCTAGCGTAGTTCGAGTTCGCCCGCAACGTATCCGCCGCGCTCCAGAGCCGCTTTTCAATCGCTTCGATGTGCTCGAGTTGTCCCATGCTTGTTCTTTCTGTTCCACCTAGTATACGTTCAAGGTACTACCCTTCTTGCAAAAGCCGCGTGACATTCGACCTCACTTAAACAATACCCATGGAGAAGACTTGCCTTGGCCATCCTTCCTGTGGCAGCAGGCAGGCAAGATTATCCTTGCCCCGACACAGAATACATCCCGAGACGAACCCCAGGCAACCAGACGATATTAGACTTCCAGCCATCAGGGTTCTCCTCGTGGATATTCTGTCCCGCTCAACCACGTTGAACACCTGATGTATATGATATAACGCTTCCCGGGAAGTGTACGCAAACAACGGCATTCTCCGTCTTATAATTGCCTATCTTCGGCATTGTTATTCCCTACCCTGCCACAAGCAAGTGATGGGAACAGCGTAAAGGCCTTCACCAAAACCGACCACCCTGCCGCCATCATACAAGAGCACCCCGGCGGCAAAGCGTTTCGATGCGGCGTCTTTCAGTTTGCGGAGGCCCTTGAAATCATCGCCGCTTACCGTGGAGGCCGCTTTGACTTCCACGCCTGCAAGGCGACCCGCCGACTCCAGCACCATATCTACTTCCACCTGGTCCTTGTCTCGGAAATGAAAAAAGGAAATCGGTTCTTCACGTCCGCTGGCCAACCGTCGCAATTCCTGATAGACAAACGTTTCCAGCATACGTCCGAAAACGGAACGGTCCGCCCACAACGCGTCACCGTCCAACCCCAACAATGCGCAGGCCAGACCAGTGTCACCAATATGCAGTTTAGGCGTTTTTACCAGACGCTTCATCCGATTGCTATGCCAGGGCGATAGTTCGTCCAGCAGAAAAATATGTGACAACAGCGTCATATATTCGCGAATCGTCTGACGGCTGATCTGGAACGGAGCAGCAATCTCGGACACATTCAACAGGCAGGCCGTCTGGCTTGCGGCCATCGCCAGAAGACGCGGCAAGGCATTCAATGCACTGATACGTGCCAAATCCCGGATATCGCGTTGAATCAAGGTTTCGGCATAATCCCGATACCACGCCGCCCTACGCGAATACCGCGACCGGACCAATGCTGCAGGAAACCCGCCGCCTGCCACACGGTCCGCCAAGATTTTGCCAAGCCGCTCTCCAAAGGGCCCCGTCTTGAAGTCGTCAGAAAACAGTCGTGATAAGAAATCAGGTGTCCTCTCGGCCATCTCCGCCTGCGACAGCGGATACAGCCGCAGTATCTCCATCCTGCCCGCAAGCGAGTCCGCCAATCGAGGGATTAACAATACATTTGCGGACCCCGTCAGGAGAAATCGACCGGGCTCCCTGCTGGTGTCCACTGCCGTCTTAAGCGCAGTAAACAGTTCTGGCACACGCTGTACCTCGTCCAGTACCGCCCGCTCTGGCAAATCGGCCACATAGCCAACCGGGTCGGCCTGCGCCGCCGCCCGCTGCACATCGTCATCAAAAGTGAAATAGGCCATCTCCGCCTGCTCCCCCACCAGCCGGGCCAGTGTCGTTTTTCCGCACTGCCGCGGCCCGTGAAGCAATACCACTGGCGAATCCGAGAGTGCGTCCAGAACGCGCGCATGGAGATGACGGGGATATAACGTGCCTGTATTCATGCTCCACATCTTACCTGACAGAATCGTCTGATTGCAAGTTTATAGTCGTCCAATTGTCAATGAACGCCCGTCCAAATGTCGACAACTACTTGTTAAATGTTGTGCTATCACGTCGCCTGGCCTTGACGCGATCGCTTCCTGGCGTCAACCCCGAAAACCGCGCTGGTGTCCGCGCTGAGAATTTAGGAACGCGGCAAAGATGTCGCGTCTACATTTTTATCGTGTATGAAGTTGTCTCCTGCTTTCGCGGCTTTGCCCGTTGTAGCAAATGCCTACCGCGGTGGACCTTCCCGGGCCGTTACAAAGGTTCTTTAATTCCTGCCGCCTGATACGATAACCGTATTCGGAAATGAAACTGGAAGGCATACCCTTGTGCGCCAATAAACGGGTGTGGTAAGGTCAGAACGTATGATTTGCTGCTCGGAATTCTGCAGGCGCTTATGGAACGCGCCAAAGACTGATCCAATAACAACCTGGCATGGAGCGTCACACCGGAGGACGAAGACATGAAACAGCACGAACTGTCTCACGGCCCGGATATAAATGGGCATGCGCTGTCGCGGCGCGATCTTTTCAAGAGGGGGGCGGCCGGCGGCCTGCTCGCCGCCGCAATACAGGCCCGCGCGCAGACGGGGGGACAGGACGCCCTGGCGCCAATCGCACAATCAGGTCCCGCATCCAAATACACCCCGAAGCTTTGCGCCGCTTTTGTGCGTCGTGAAGGTCCCTATGGCATGCGCTGGCCCGGCGCGGTATTCGACGGTGAGGCGGCGCTGAAAAAATACGCCGCTGAGATGCAAAATACGGCCAAAACGCTTGAGGTATCGCTCGACCTGCGCAGCACGCCCATTTATTCCGAGGCAGAGGGAAAGGCGTGGATCGCCGATGCCGAAGCGGCGAAGGCCGATGGCCTGATCCTGGTGCTGCTTGATCGCCAGGACCATGCGTGGCCCACCGCCACGCTTGCCGTGAACAGTTCCCTTCCCGCCGTAATTTTCGCGCCATTGGGTACGGCCTTTACCACCAACACCCGGAAGATTGCCAACACCCCCGGCGGTCTATTCTGCTGCAGCGACGACTTCAGCGAAGCGGCGCTCGGCATGCGCATGCTCGCTGCAGGCGCCAAATTGCGCGAGACGCGCTACATCGTGCTGAAAGGCACAGACCGTAAGGATACGGAGATCGCGGACTTCGGCGTGAGACTACGCTATGTACCTGCCGACACTTTTGTGCAGAAATACCGCGCCATGGCCGACTCCGATGAAATCGCCGCGCTCGCCGACCGCTATATCAAGCATGCCGAGAGCGTCAAGGGCCCGACGGTGGAAGACGTACGCCACGGCGTGAAAAGTCTCCTTGTGGCACGGCAAATCCTCCAAGAGGAGGAAGGCGACGCCATTACCATGGACTGCCTCGGCGCGTTTGGCAAGACGGATATCAGCCTGCCTTGCATTTCCTGGTCGCATATGCTGGACCTGGGCATCCCTGCCGCATGCGAGGCCGACCATACAGCATGCGTTACCCACGCACTGTCGCAATATCTGCTGGGGCGACCGGGCTTCCAGCAGGATCCGGTACCCGAAACGAAACACGGCTGGCTCATCGGTGCGCACTGTACCTGTCCGACCCGACTGGACGGCTTCAACCAGCCGGCCGCCCCCTACCGGATCCAACCGCATCACGGCATGCGCGACGCCACGCCCGTACCGCAGTGGGAAACCGGACGCCGCGTTACGGTCTTTGACGTAAAATTACGCACGGACGCGGAGGTAGCGCCGGAAATGTACATCTCAACCGGCGAAGTCGTGGGCATGAACGCGGTGCCGCCCTGTGGCGGATGTGTAGTTTCTGTCAACCTAAAACTCGACGGCGACCCCGACCTCCTCAACTTCCCCGGCTTCCACCAGCTGTTTGTTTACGGCGACTTCAAAAAAGAACTCACGGGATACTGCCGCCTCTTCGGCATTACGCCCGTCGTTGTATAACAAATCAGGGAATTAAAAGGTTCGACGACCCGGCAAATCCATTTCTTCATGAATCGTGCCATACGGCGTTGATCCAAAAAGCAGCCCCGTGACGCCTTAAAAAATCACGGGGCTGCTGTTATTCACAAGAGGGTTGTTTGTCCTAAAAAAAGCAGTTGAACGGGACTAACACCGTATTTTGCGCTAGTCCACGGCCGGGCGATTTCCTATCTCTACTGCCTGCAGATTTGCGGCGCGCGTTTTGGCAACGACGGTAATCGCTCTAGGCGGGCAGATGGCCAGGCACGCACCGCAGCCGTTGCACCGTTCCGCATCAATGCGGATGGAGGCGGTATAGCTGTCTTTTGAAAAGTCCTGGAATATGGCGCCGCGCTTGCATACGGCGGCGCAGACGCCGCATTCAATCTCCCGGGAAAGCAGGCAGGCCTCGTGCTCAACGATGGCAAGGCCGATTTTACGTTCGTTCTTTTCGGCAACGGGCAGGCAGGCGATGGCGCCCGAGGGACAGGCTTCGCCGCAACGGGCGCAATCGTCGAGACAGTGGCCGGTCTTAAACCGCACCACAGGTAGAAGCAATCCCGTAAGGTCAGGCGGTGTCAGGTCGGGGTGGAGGATGGCTGCCGGGCAGGCGCGCACGCAGCTGCCGCAGCGCACGCACAGGGCGCGCATCGTGAGTTCGTCCGCTGCTCCGGGCGGACGCAGGGGAAGCGTTTCTCCGGCCACCGGCAGGCGATCCACAAGGGCTGCTGTTGCGGCGCCGCCACAGAGGCCAAGGAATAGACGCCGGGGAACACGCCGGGCATCCCCGGTCACACCGTTTCCCTCGGAACGGTTTTGTCCCACAACATCCTTCAGGTCGGCCGCCAGGTCCTGACACGCACCCAGCGGACAGAGCCGCCCACACCAGAGGCCGGGGAAAAGAAGGCTGATCAACACAACGCCGGCAAAGCAGAGGCCGTATGCCCAATAGGCTGTTGTACCGGCAGCGCCGGTAAACAGCGCGAGGGGGTCCAGCATCAGAAAGAACGGGACAGCGGCCAGTGCGCCGCCGAGGGTGAACAGGACCGCTCCTTGACCCAGGCGTGGGAGGCGCATATACCCGCGCCAGGGTTGCGGACTTATCTTGCCGCAGGTTTCGCTGACCCACCCCACAGGGCAGAGAAAGCGGCAGAAGAAGCGACGCCTCCAGAGGATGAGCGCCGTCATAGGCAACGCACCTGCCAGGGTAATTCCCACCGTGTGCGTGGCCAGCGCCGAGGTCAGGCCCAGGAAGGGGCTGAGCGCGGGCAGGAGGATGCCAAGCGCCCTCGGGAAAGACCAAAAGGCGATCACGGGGAGGGCGACAAGCAGGGCTATTCTGGCGACGGTGCGTTTTCTCGGGCCTTTCATCCCAGGAAGGCCTTTTGTTGTCGCAGCATGTCCTGCAGCACCGGAACCTCAACCTCGCGGGGCACGACATTGCTTTTAACCGCCAGGGCCGCCGCCGCGCCGGCCGCGTGGCCCGTGAGCATGCAGGGCGCTATCAGGCGCGTATAGTTGAGCATGGTATTGTCCGCCGCCACGCAACGTCCCGCCGCAAGCAGGTTGTCTATGCTTTTGGGCACCAGGGTACCATAGGGAATGGGGCAGCCCCGTCCCGGAATAAAAGAATAATCGCCGCCGACGCCTATCACGTCCGGATACTGTTTCCCCTGCTTCCAATCCTCCAGGCGCAATTCTTCGGTTCCCGCAAGGGTACGCGATGCGCGCACGCCCAGTTGGGACGCCACATCAAGGACAAAAACCTGTTCGCCGCCGCCGCTTTCTTGTATTTGCTTGACCCGGCGCCAGATGGCCTCGCGCCCGTCGAGTTCGCATTGGGTCAGGGTTTCGATATCGAGGCAGTCGCCCTGCGGCCCTTGCATGTTTACCCAACGCACGTCCGGCACCGGGGTCACCGAACCGAGGTTCAGCGTTTTCGTATCAAGCGTGGACGTCACATTGCCCAGGCGATGCACCAGGCCGATGCGGTGCACATGGGGTACGCTTTCTGCACCGGCTGCGTCAAACACATCGCCGTCGCCCGTGGCGTCCACCACCTGTTTGGCTTTCACGGCCAGGCAGCCCGACTTGCTTTCAAACACTACCCCCCGAATCACGTTGCCATCCATGACAGCATTCGTCACCCAGGCGTTGAGCAGGATGTCAACCCCTGCCTCCCGAAGCATAGACGCCATCACGTACTTGGTGACTTCCGGGTCTGTGGTAGCATCCTGGGTGCTTTCCGCGCCGTAATTGACCGCGCCGTGGCGCATGGCCGCGATGCGCGCGAGCATTTCGTCGCCGATGCCGTGCACCATCTTCTGGTGTTTGCCGCCGGAACGGATATGGGTGGAGAGTACGATCAATACCAGGCCGGCCGTCCAGAGCCCGCCGAAACAGCCGTACCGTTCCACGAGGGTCACGCGCACGCCTGCCCGTGCAGCAGCCAGGGCGGCCACCACGCCCGCCGTGCCCCCGCCCACCACCAGAACGTCGGTTTCCCGCAGCACGGGGATTTCCCGGCGCGGTTGGACCACAGTACCGTTTTCCAGGATTGCGGGGCCGCCGCGGGAAATGTCTTTCACCGCATCAACAATTTGGCTGCCTTCATGAATTGGTGCGGCCCAGGCGCTTCCAACGCCGGAAGCGGCAAGGGTCCCCAGGCCAAGGGCCCGCAAGAAATCGCGTCGGCTATAAGGTTTCATAGGTGTATTCTCCTGGTTGAATCGGCCAACACATTCAGGCATTGTGCCGGGGTTTGTCGCCGGACAGTGCAACATGCCTAAAATTAAAGATGGACTTCACTGTAAAATTAACACACTGTCGCGCAGGATTCATAATAGCACAGGAATTATGGAAACGGGCCTGACAGGTTCCGCCCACCTTAAGGATTGGGGGATAACGGCGCCAATTATTTATTCTCGCATGGCGTTGCGTTATGATGTCAACAGTAGCTAGTCCGGCGTGTCATAGGAGTAAATGGAGGATCCTATATGCTTACGATACTTTTCGCGCGTTCGGATGCACATCTTGTTCGCCGGGTTCTGGGCGGCCACCGGAACGAATTCGAAATGCTGGTGCGACGGTACCTGCCGGCGGTACTCGCTACGGCAAAGAGTATTCTGCGCAACCCCACGGATGCGGAAGACGTGGCCCAGGAATGTTTCATCGCCGCCTACCAGAAACTCGATTCCCTGAAAGCGCCAGAAAAATTTCCGGGCTGGCTGTTGACTATTGCGCGACACAACGCGCTCAATTGGCAGCGGAAGAATAAACACGAAGTTCCTTTGAACGATACGGTCCTGGAATCGATTCCGGCGGTTTATCCCGAACCGGCCCGTCGCGAGATGCACGAGATGCTTCATCAAACGCTGCAGGAAGTGGATCAGGAGATACGCGAATTACTATTGCTCCATTATTATGCCGGATATTCGCTGCGCGAAATCAGCGGGATGTACGCGATTTCACGGGTGGCTGCCGCGAAACGCCTTCAACGCGCCCGTGAAACACTCGGTGAGAAAATGCTGAAGCAAATCCCGGAATTGGCCGGTTCCGCCGAATTGCGCAGGAAATCAAAAAAGATCGCGGCCGCTGCCTTTGCGGCGGGGGTGGCCTGGAAAGCCAAATCGGCGCACGGCGCGATAGCGGGCTTTCTCCTGGGTGCGGGAAAACTGGCCGGCGCGGGCGTGGCCGTACTGACGTTGGCCGCGACCGCGTTTTTTACGGCGCCGACTTTATTCGGGTGGACCCCGAGTTTTCCTGTCAAGGATAAGACCGCGGTTAAGGCGCAACAAGATTCGGCCGTCGCAGAAGCACCCCCGGCTACGGATGTCCAGGAGCAGGAGGAATCTGTAGACCAGAGTCCGGAAGCCCTGTATTCTTTATCGAATGTGCTGGTCACGCCCCTGGATCAAGCGGTTGGCGGAGCGCAGGTAAAAGCGGAACGGGTCACCTGGAAAGCCACGGAACTTCCCCCTGACCATACGGATATCTACACGGCGCAAAGCGATGCCAACGGGGCGTTTACCCTGGAAAACATGCCGCCGGGCGTGTATTCAGTCACGGCGACCACGCGCATTTTTGGCGGGGCCCATGACTTTCAAATTCAGGAGAACGGAGACGTCCGCGGACCGCGTAACGTCAAGATGTATCCCATGATTCGTTCTTACGGGCTGCTGGTGGATTCATCGGGCGAAGCGGTACCCGGCGCCGTTATTTATCCCGTCAGCCACGAGCTGTTTTCCGGCGAGGAATTCGACCATGTGACCGTTTGCGGCGTCCGGGCGCGAAGCGATTCGAAAGGGCGCTTCATGTTCGCCGGGATTATCCCCGGCGCCTGGAAACTCTACATCGTCGCACCCGAACGCGAGCCGTTTTATACGGATTATGTACCGTGTTACGGGCTGCGCTCCACCGTGGTTATCGAAACGCCGGGCGCTTTGCGCGGGCATACCGTGGATACGGAGGGCAATCCCATCGCCGGAATAAGCGGAACGGTTTACACCGGGATGCAGGCGAGAAGTTATGGAGACGAGACATCAAACTACCGTGTAAGCAATTCCTTCACATCGGACGTCGCGGGCGCCTTCGAGATAGCCTCTTTGCCCCCGGACGAGTACTTCTTTAAATTAAAGGACTCAGCGCTGATCCTCACCTCACCCAACCAGAAGGCACAGATACACCCCGGCAAAACATCGAATATTGAATTGTGCCTTACGAACGGAGGGGCCGTTTCCGGAAGCGTGTTGAACGCCTCTACCGGGGGAGGCATCGCGGAAATAGAACTGCGCATATATTCAAACAATGCGCATCCGCCCATGAGCAAGGAAGCCGTTACAAACGCCTCGGGGAACTACCTTTTCACAGGGTTGCCCGGCGGTTCCTACCAGATCAACGTTTCCCCCAATGATCAGTTTCCCATGACCTATCGCGATACAGTAACCGTAACCGTAAAACAAGGGGAAACCGTTACGGACCAGGACATTTCGCTCGTTCCTCCCATGCTGGTCAAAGGCGTGGTGGTCGATACGGAGGGCCGTCCAGCGCCGCGGGCGAAAGTACAAGGCTCAAGCGAGCAGGGCTTGTGGGCAACCATGATTGCCGAAGCGGATGGCTCGTTTATGCTTCCATTCCCGGAGGGCGGCGAAATTTCTCTTCTGGCGAAAAATGATTCGTTCAGAAGCGAGACGGTTACGGTAAGGCTCAGCACCGAAACGCCGGAAGTGGAAGCGGTATTAACTCTTTCCGTCGCTGCCGGCGCAGGCATCGAAGGTGTTGTGCGCGATATAAACGGCAAACCCGTCTACAACGCCGATGTTTGGGCCTATCCAATTCATAAAGATGGCCGCCTGACTCCGTCTGATTCCAATAGCGGGCGCACGAGCCCCAAAGGCATGTTTAGTATTACGGGCCTGTTACCAGGCAGGTACACCGTAACCGCAACGCTGCAAACAGGAAGGCGCCTTGGCAGTATCGATGTGGATGTGGCGAACAACCAAATAAAACGCGATGTGCTTATCCAGGAAATGCCCGAAGGCAATCTCACCATAGAAGGCACGCTATACTATCCAAACGGACTGCCCTGTCCCGTGGCCGCATTGGGATTGGATAACAGCCAACGGGTCTCGTGCGGGGCGCTTGGGCGTTTTGCATTCACCCGGTTGGGACCGGGAACTTACACTATATACGCCTTGTCTCCGGGGTATTCGCCACTGGCCGTATCGGGTATCGCCGCAGGCACCCAAAACCTCAAACTGGTCCTGCAGAAGTTTGCCGTCCTGACCGGCAGTGTAACCAACGCACAGACCGGCAAGCCCGTGACCGATTTCTCGGTGCAATACGCTATGTTGGCCTCCCCGCCTTTTGATACGGGCGGCATGGAAAGCGGTCAAGCCGGGTTCGCCGATTCCAAAGGCCAATTCCGCATGGAAAGAATACCCTTAACGGGCATTCAGGTAATAATTCAGGCAACCGATTACGCACCCTGGCAGACAACGTTAAAAGAACTCATAAGTGGTGAGGGCAACCATGTGGACGCGGCACTCAGTCCGGCCGCAGGCATAACGGGGGTTGTTTTCGACGCCTCGGGCAAAGCACTTCCAAAAGTCAGGGTAAATGCGCCTTCCTCGAACACCGTCACAGACGCAAATGGTACGTTTTCATTGGATAACCTCCCTGCGGGAGAGGAAATCAAGATGGCCTTTTCCTGTCCTGGCTATACGTCCACTTCGGCCTATGCCGTAGCCGGATCGGGAGAATCCATAACCGTAACGCTGGTTTTGGGCGGAACGTTGCGGATTCACGCCGTTAAGGACGGCCAGCCCCTCAACGCCTTCACCGCGCTTGTGAAGCACGTGGAACCTGAGATAGCGCAGGTTGCCGGGGAACACTATTTTACGACCCGTGGCGGCGAAATCGTCGCGCAAAACGTCTATCCCGGAGAAGTTGAAATTACAACCAGCATCATAGACGAGAACACTCCCAGGCCGGCATTGCCCTTTGGCAAGGCGCTCGCCATTGTTGAAGAAGGCCAGGAAACCGTTGTTGTTGTCGATATGTTACCCGCAGAGCAGCACACAGAGCCCGATCCGGAAAGTACGATGGAATAGTCGTGTTGGCGCTGTTTTGGAGGCGGCGCCAAACGGCACTTACGCCCGTCGAGTTCGCACTGAGTCAGGGTTTCGATATCGAGACAGTCCCCCTGTGGTCCCTGCATGTTCACCCAGCGCACGTCCGGCACCGGGGTCATGGAACCGAGGTTCAGCAATTTCGGATCCAGCGCGGACGGCACATTGCCCAAACGATGGACCAAGCCCATGCGGTGCACATGGGGCACGCTTTCGGCGTCGGCGGCATCAAACACATCACCGTCACTCGTGGCGCGTCCACCACCTGTCCATCTTTCACGGCCAGGCAGCCCGACTTGCTCTCAAACAGCACACCCCGAACCACGTTGCCGCCTATGATGGCGTTGGTCGCCCAGCTGTTCAACAGGATATCGCCCCCGGCCTCCTGCAACAGAGACGCCATCACGTACTTGGGGACTTCCGGGTCCGTGGTCGCGTCTTGTATGCTGTCCAAGCCGTAGGTGACCGCGCCGTGGCGCATGGCTGCAATGCGGGCAAGCATCTCGTCGCTGATGCCGTGTACCATCTTCTGGTGGGTGCCGCCGGCGCGGACATGGGTGGATAATACGATTAACACCAGGTCCGCTGTCCACAGTCCGCCGAAACAGCCGTACCGTTCCACCGGGGTTACGCGGATACCTGCGCGCACGGCCGCCAGGGCTGCCACCATGTCTGCCGAGAGCGGTCCCATTGTCCTATTGAGAAATCTGCAGGAAGAGTTATACACAGCCGTGATTGGGTTTTAAAAATACGCGGGACACTATTTTCCCGGAACGTGGGGGGGGCGGACATTCCTGTCTGCCCATGATTTCCTTTGGGGTTGTTCCAAAACCACCTTTTGGAGCGGGTTCCCCGCTGCAATTGTACTCCGTGCACCTTTATTGGATCAGTTTTTGCCTGGGGGTGATTTTTAACCCGTTGCGAAGTGTAACTTCGTGGGTTGGAGTTGAGTAACGAGCGAGAAAAAGCCTGCGGGACTTCGCCGCATGTCCCGCAGGCTGGGTTAATCAAAAGGTTTGCGCTTGTGATATCGTTATTTGGTCAGGACACGACGTCCTTTCCGCATGAGGGATACCATTCCGACGGCGATGCACGCTGCCGTCAGAATCAGCAGGCCGCGCCCATCCGTTGCCGGCATGGCTTCGGGATCCTGCACCAGGATGTTGATGGGACCGTAGACGGCTGCGGCCTTGGCACCGTCATCGTATTCGCAGATGTACGCACCGGAATCCGACACTTGCAGGTTGGTCAGGTACATGCTCCGGCTTTGCGCGCCGATGACCTGGCCGTCTGAAAGGGGTTCGCCGTTCTTGAACCACTGGAAGGCGGAGCCAAGCGCAACCGGGTCCGGCACATAGAAACACAGGTCGCTGCCCAAGGGATACTTGCCGCTTACCGCAGGCGTGTCACAGGCAGTACCTTCCAGGAAGTACGGTGTGACTGTGCGGTTCTGATTCATCACCAGGGTCAAATCCCGATAGTAGGGATTGGCCTCGTCGAGGTCGCCTTCCCAGCGGTCGAATTCCCAACCGGTATTGGCGGGCGTGGCCTTTATGGTGGGCGTCGCCCCCGTAGCATAGGGATGAGGTCCTGCGGCGGGCGAGGTGCTGCCCGAACCGACCGGGGCATTGATGGTAAGTGTATAGCCGCTGGTTTCAAACATGGCCCGGGCTACTTTGTTCCCGTCCATGGTCATCACATAGAGCAGGTCATAGCCGCTCGCGTCGCCCTGCCAGCCGCCCCAGTAACTTCCGGAAGCAATGCTCTGAACAGGAATGCCGGTCCGGCGCCCGTCAAGGAAACCGTAAACGCCCGGTGTCGGGAAGGTGGTTCCGGAACCAGCGCCGCCATGCTCCACCGTCAGTGTCCAGTCGGCGGCCGCGTAATGGGCCGTGATGGTTTTGTTGGCATTCATCATGACAGGCACATACTGGGCAGTGGATTCGAGGTCGCCCGACCAGCGGTCAAAGGCGGTCGTGGCCTGCTGGGCGGGCGCCCAGCCGGCGAAAAGATAGACCGTGGCGCCATTCCCATACGTATACGTGCCCGCCGAGGGCGACGGCGCACCGGGGCCGTCAAGAATAATGGTCAACTCCCAGTTGGCTTCCACGAAGACCGCCGTCACAACCCGGTTGCGATCCATGGGAAGGCCGATCAGATTATTGCCCACATCATAGGTGGCGCCTTCGACATCGCCGGTCCAACCATCGAAAGCCCAGCCGATGCCACCCGTTATGGCCTGGACCGTCTGGCTGCCGTCATTGTAGTAATAAACGCCCGCCGGAGGATTGAGCGTTCCATTGCCATCTACCTGCAGGGTCAGCGAATAGGCATATTGCGCAAAGGTCGCCGTGACCGTGCGGTTCTGATCCGGGGTAACCGAAAGGACCGGACTGTTCGGATCGGCGGCGCCGATGTCGCCGGACCAGCCGTCGAAATACCAGCCTTCATCCGCCTCGGCGCTGATGACGACCGGCGGGGCGCCTTCCTCGTAGCTATAGGTGCCGGCAACGGGGTCTGTGGCGCCGTTGCCCACCACGCTGATCGTCAACTCATAGGAGGGAATCTCGGTGAACACGGCCGTTATGGTTTTGTCCCCATCCATCGAAAGGCCCGTTTCTGGATTTGTACCTGCGGCATCCCCTTCCCAATGATCAAAACGCCAGCCTGGATCGGGTATGGCCGATATACTGACCAACTCGTTTGCCGGATAGGTATGTGCACCCGCAGCAGGGCTGGTGGAACCGTTGCCGGTGACGTTAATCGTCAACACAGGCTGCCGGAAGACCGCCGTAACGCTGCGTGCCTGGTCCACGATAACCTGCACCGTGGCGGCATAGGGGTCTGCCGTTCCGATATCCCCTTCCCAATGGTGGAAAAGGTAGGTGAAATCAGTTAAAGAGGCCGTGATGTCTACGACCGTACCCGTGGCGAGACCGTAAGTACCCACAGGAGGATCGGTGTTCCCCGGGCCGTCCACGGCAGTGGTCAAATCATAACCGTTGTCGCCAAAGACCGCCGTCACGATCTTATCACCATCCATGGTAAGGGAGGTCGGCAGGATGCCGGCGGCATCGCCCTGCCAACCGCCCCAGAAGCTTCCGGGATCAACGGCAAAGGTAAGAAACACAGTATCCCCGTCCATTTTCGCCCAGACGCCGGGTTCAGGAAAGGTCGTGCCCGTACCGGCGCCGCTGTGCTGCATGGTCAGCGTCCAGTCACCGGCCACAAACACCGCTTCCACGGATTCATCCGTATTCATGATAATACTGGTGGAGGCGCTTCCCGTATCCTGGACATTACCGGTCCAGTGCGAGAAAATGCCGCCGCCACTAATCTGCGTAGCATTAAGGAATACCTCCTCGCCGGTCGTGTACCGATAAACACCGGGCTCCGGAGATATCTGGCCGGTGCCGCTCAGGGTAAGCGTGAGTTCGGGGCCACAGGGCGCACTGGTGTGGTATACCGTAAAGCCTGCTGATTCCAGTGCGGGGATATGGGTGCAAACGGCGTCCTTGTCCAAATTGTTGCCACCCAATTCTATTTCCCCGGGCGGGGCAGCGCCAATAAGATCCACTAATGGCGCAATGTCGGTAATCGCATTGACGGATAAATCAAGATAGGCCAAATTCACCATCTGGGTCCAATCAATCAGGTCAAGTATCGTGTTATCCATGCCGGTATCACCCAGGGAAAGCGCTGCCAGGCCGGTAAACCCGTCAATGATGTCCCATCCGCCAGTGATGTTATTTGCGCTCAGATTCAAGCCAAGCCCTAACCCGATATCACCCAAAGGCAAGCCGCTCAAGCCGGAAATATCCAGGTCATTGCCGGTTGCCGTGATGCCCAATTCCATAAAGCTTCCAATCTGACCAATACTGTTAATACCGGCTGTAGTGGGCGTGTTGGGCGTGATATCAGGATCCGCATTCATCAGGAACAGGACCATGGGTGCCACGGAACCCGCAGCCAATTCAGCCAGTTCCGTATCTCCAATACCCGCATTGATAAATACCAACCCGAAAATGCCGGGCAAATTCGCGATGGGCGCCAAACTCGGGATATCCCCGAAACCCAAAATCAACAATCCCAGGTTCGATGCCGCTTCGAGTCCGGTCAGGTCGGTTACGCCCATAGGAAACGTAAAGGTACCCAAGTCTCCCAGTTGGGTCAGGCCGTCTGGATCATTTAATCCCGCGCCCGCACTGGAACCGCCGTCGCCGATCAGCCAGTTGCCGTCCACGGCGCCGGACACGCCATCATCTCCGATGATGGTTTCAACCTCGGCCTCCAACACCGGATCGGGCAGGGAAACATCGCCCGGATCGGCTAAGACCAACGATGTCAGCAGACAAATGAACACACAAGAGACACCTGTTACGACCTGTTTCATTTTACATTTCTCCTTGTAGTTTATTAAACCTGTACTTTAAAAGCCCTGCGGAAACGTTCTTACGTTAAAATAGAGTATTCTATTTTATGAAAAAAATCAAGCATTTTTAATATATTTATAGTGACTATAATATTAGCAATAACGTCCACTTGCATACTTCGCATTGAAAAACTGCATGTGATTGTTCGTCAGGGCAACTAATTTACGATTACAGTTGCTTTAGTTTCCGAATATTTGCTATTTTCAGACAAGGTTTTATGATGGTCAAACGAACAGGCATAGCAATCCTGGTCGCCATAAGCGTACTTGCGGTGGCTTTGGCGATCTCCCATTGTACCCCGGGAACGCCAGACCCGCCACGCGCGGTGACCAAGGGCGGCCACCACGCCCGCCATACCGCCGCCGACTACCAACACATCCGTTTCACGCAGCACCGGGATTTCTCGGCGCGGATTTAGATCTTCATAGATTTTTCTTTTCGTCGAATCAGACAACCAATCCAAGTATTATTACTAATTTTGATTCTGAACTTATCATACCCCCCGCCGGGATTCATAATGGCCGTTGCCCTCTCTCATGTGAATAGATTCGGTGTGGCTGGGTCGCGGGCAATGCCTGTGTCCGTTTTTCTCTGCAACCGGTTTATTCCGCTTCGGGGGTATGGGAAGGAAGGCACCGGTGAACTTCAACGGTGATGTGTTCCAGTCCCAGGTGCTGCGGAATTCGTTTTTTGTAGTAATCGGGCGTCTGCGGCGTGCAGGATACGACTGTAAGCATTACCGCGTGGATATTCGGGCCTATTGACCACAGGTGAAGGTCCGCCACGGTGCTGTCTGGATCGCTTTCGATGCTTTCCCGTATGCTTCGCCGGATGGCTTCCGGGCCCTGGTGGTCCAGAAGAACAGCGGCGGTTGCCCGCAAAAGGCCTATGGACCATCGGGCGACGAGAAACGCGCCGGCAACACCCATCAGCGGGTCCATCCAGACCAGACCAAGATATTTGCCGGCGAACAAGGCAAGAATCGCGAGTACCGATGTAAGGGCATCGGCAAGCACGTGCAGGTATGCGGAACGGAGGTTATGGTCGTGCCGATGGTGTTCCTGCGCGTCGTGAAGCCCATCGGGATGTGAACGGTCGTGCTGATGGCCGCTTCCGCCCAGGATAAAGACACATACACCATTGACAATCAAGCCAAGAAAGGCTACAAGGATGGCCTGGTTGAAAACGATTTCTACCGGGCTGAGCATCCTGCGGGCGCTTTCCCACGCCATGAGCAGGGCAAAGAGTGCCAGCAGCAGCGCCCCGCTGAAGCCTCCCAGGGCGTTAACCTTTCCCGTTCCGAAACTATATCGGGGATCGGTCGCGTGTTTTCTCGCATAGACATACGCGAAGGCGTTTATGCTCAGTGCTGCCGCGTGTGAGGCCATGTGAAGACCGTCGGCAAGCAGCGCCATTGACCCGAAGAGCATGCCCGTAACAATTTCAATGACCATCATCACGCCCGTAATGGCAATGACGATCAAGGTGCGGCGTTCGCCGGGACGCTTCCTGTCCTGATTGAAAACGTGGCTATGCCTTCTGGCGTTATGATGGTCGCGATGCATCTTCTTTCCTCAAAACGTGTAATCCGCTCCGTATTCTTCGGTACTTGCCGATGATACCACAGGCGTACAGGGGAAAATCGACGGGCCTTCTTTCAACGCCGGAGCCCGTCTCCTTGACGTGGCGCCGCATAAGGAACCGGGAAAGTGAAACGCTTTTTAAACGGGTGTATCGTGGTATCGTCCAGTTGCCGCTGCAGGACGCGTACCTGCGATCCAATGTGCGCTGACAATGCCGTCCGAATACAGCGCTTGCTATCGCGGGGATTGGAACGTATACTCATGGAATTATCAGGTCGGAAATACACTAAACAAGTAAAACAGGAAGGAGAGTAGAGGCATGCGCCAGAGCGGGTTGTTTGTTGGTCTTGCTGTTCTTGCGACCTGCTGTCTCCCATGCGCTTGGGCCGTTTCTCCGACGGCAGATGAAATCGCTGAAGCGCAACGCTGGTCCGCAACGGCCCTGACGGGGGATTCGAGCGCAGGGCCTGTGTTCTCATTCCTGTATGACGGCAAACCGTCACGCGAAGTGCTCGCAGCCTGCGCATTCACCGAGGAGGAAAGCAACCTCGATGATATCCGGACAAAACGAACACGTCGGTGGACCGACGCGAAGACAGGGATAGAAGTGCGTTGCGTGTCTGTCTCCTATGGCGATTTTCCAGTCGTTGAATGGACCGTCTATCTGCGCAATACGGGGACGACGGACACGCCGCTCATCGAAAATATCCAGGGACTCGATGTCCGATGGGAACGCGAGGAGGGTGGAGAATTCGTGTTGCGGGGCATCAAGGGAGATTATTGCGTTCCGGACAGCTATGAGCCGTATGAAATAACGCTGGCCCCGAATGTGGTGCAGCAGTTTGCGCCCGAGGGCGGACGCCCCACGAACAAGGCGTTTCCCTGTTACAACCTCGTCATGCCCGGGGGCGGGGTGATTTTTGCGATTGGCTGGCCCGGACAGTGGGCGATGCGGTTCACGCGCGACGGGGCGCGGGCCCTGCAGACCGTGGCGGGCCAGGAGTTGACGCACTTGCGCCTGAAGCCCGGCGAGGAGATCCGGACACCATTGACGGCGCTGCTGTTCTGGAAAGGTTCGGACAGCGCGCGGTCACAGAATCTCTGGCGGCGGTGGATGCTGGCCCACAACACGCCCAAGCCCGGCGGAAAGCCCATGCCGCCGATTCTCATCATGTGCACCACGGACTTCTATCCGGGTCTGCGGAGCAACGCGGCGGATGAGATCAAGTATGCCGGGGCCTACATCGATGCGGGCGCGAAACCCGACCTTTGGGTCATTGACGCAGGCTGGTATCCGTGTGGCGATGCGGGTTGGCCGAAGGTCGGCACGTGGGAGATCGACCGGGAGCGTTACCCGGAGGGGCTTAAGGAAGTCGCCGACTATGTCCACGCCAAGGGCGTAAAATTCAGCGTGTGGTTTGAGCCCGAGCGCGTGTCGCCCGGCACGTGGCTGGCGGATACGCATCCTGAATGGCTCTTCGACGGGACGGGCGCCGGCACGGATGTCCGTTTGTTGAACCTCGGCAACACGGAAGCGCGCCAATGGCTCACCGACCATATCGACCGGATGCTGACGGAGCAGGGCGTCGACCTTTACCGGCAGGATTTCAACATGGACCCCCTGGCGTTCTGGCGGAACGCGGATGCGCCCGACCGGCAGGGCATGAGCGAGAACCTGCACGTGCAGGGGTACCTTGCCTATTGGGATGAATTGCTCCGGCGTCATCCGGACATGCCGATTGACAGTTGCGCCAGCGGCGGCCGCCGTAATGACCTCGAGACGCTCCGCCGCGGCCTGCCGTTGTTGCGCAGCGATTACCTGGGCGACCCGAAGTACACGCAGCAATGCCAGACCTACGGTTTGGCCCAGTGGATTCCCTACTTTGGAAGCGGCGCGCCCGACAGGGACGACTACACGGCACGGAGCCTCTGGTGTCCGCGCTTCGCCCTTGCCCGCCCGGCGCCAAGACAGGAGGGACTCGATTGGACCGACTATCTTCGCATGGTCGGAGAGTGGCACTTGGTGAAGGACTTTTTGCTCGGCGATTTCTATCCGCTGACGCCCTACAGCCTGGAAGACACGGTATGGATGGCCTGGCAGTTCGACTGTCCGGAACGCGGCGAAGGCATGGTACAGGCGTTTCGCCGGGAAAACAGCGCCGAGGAGTCACTGCGTTTAACGCTGCATGGCGTGGAAGTTGACGCATCCTACACACTGACGAATCTGGATACCTCCGATGTCACGGAAACGACCGGAAGGGCGCTCCTCGAAGAGGGGGTCGAGATCGTTTTGCGTGAAAAACCGAAGTCGGCCGTACTTGTTTACCGCAAGAACAAGTAAGTGGCTTGAGTGGGTATATGGACAACATGTGGTTATAGGGATTTGTACTTTTTATTGGGCGGCCGGTTATTGCGGCACCCCGGGGGTCATTCCGCGCTTCTCCGTTATTCTGCGCGCAGGGACACTACGCCCCATGGGGGCATGCTTACCGGTCCCGCGAGAGCCTCGAGCGGCCGCTCGCTGATGTCGCTCCGCCAGAGCTTCCACGGTGCCGCCTCGTAGCGGGCGATGTCCGCACGCGTGTCCCGTGCCGAAGCGTTCCAAAGGCGCAGGATGAGCCCCTGGCCATCATCGCTGGGTTTAAGCCCGGAGACAACAATGTCAGGCGGCAGTGCTTCGAGAAGGGGGGATGCCATCGGTTCCCCGCCCCGGGCTGCAATGGGCAGGAGCGGCTGGCCGGCGGCAATCGCGAGCCTTGCCGCGGCGGCCGGATCGTAGCCGCGATGCGGTCGCAGCAGGAAGCGGAAAACGTGCGGCCCCTCCTGGAAGGCGCGGTAGTTCGTGCCCCAGTGGTTGTTCATGGCCCAGGAATAAATCTTCTGCGTCGGACCCACTTCTTTGCGCCAGACCTCCGGGTTGGTTTGCGAGTTCAGGAGGTTGGCCGTCAGGCCGCCCACCTGCACAAGCGGCGCGTCGAGCGTCACCCACGTGACGCCGAACTGATCGTTCGACACGTCGGCCCAGCGGCTTACGGTAAACCAATTCTTGCACGCGCTTGGGATCTGGTCCGTGCCGGGGAGGATGACGCCGAAGGGAACTTCCAGGCGAACCTGGCCGTCCGGCACCGCGAATGGAAACCCGAAATTCAAGCTCTCCTTGCCCCGCTTGTCGTGATAGCGCCGCGCCACCAGGCGTTCCTTGTCGACCATGTTGATAATCTCAACAACATCCTGCCCCGCTACAAGACGAATCTCGCACGCAAGCATGTGACAGCCGGGAGCCTCGGATTTGATCAGCAGCGAGGCGACCAGGGGACCGGATTCACCGGCCTGGATTTGGACCTTTTCGACGGGCTTCACATCCGCCGGATCTTCTCCGATGAAATACAGGTACTCATTCAAGGCCTGCCCTTCGGCGGTGTCGACGAGATTGGCTTCGAGCCCGTTGAGATAGATCTCGACGATGCCGCCAGTCTGTTTGTCCACACGCAGGCGCAGGAGGCCGTTGTCCAGCGTGGCATTCTCGGAATTGGCCGAGGCGGCTGCGCCGTCCGTGTGTGGCGCGTCCTGGTGCAGGAGATACCGACGCGCGGCCAGGGGAGGTACGTCCTTCGCCCGCAGGACCAGTTCGCCGTTGCGCAGCCGTTGCGAAGGCACGGGTTGGCCGCCGGCCTCCACAACGCGGTCTTTGCCTTCGGAGAGGAACTTCGGCAGCACGACCAGCTCGCTGCGCGTCCATGACGCGGTGTTGACGAGGTCGATGGCGTCGGGGACGGCGGCGCCGCTGAACTGGGCAAGGGCCCGGCTGAGGAGATCGCGCGACTGACGGTCGGCCGCGACGGCGTAGGACTGCTTGATGGTCCACTGTTCGCGCGTTTCGCGGCGGAAGGGATCGCTGATGCTGCACCATGCCCCCCAGGTGTGCTCAGAGTAGAGCAGCACATTGCGCCACGCGTCTTCAAAGGCGGCGCGGGGATAGTCCCGGGGATTCGCCAGCGCCCAGATCGTCTCAGCCTGCGCGAGCCGGTCCGAGCTGGCCCGGTTCATGGCGGTTTCAAGCGCGGACGATCCTGCGCCGTCCTCCCAGTACGGGGTCCAGTCGCCCGCCACGCTCGGCAGTTCGGCGCCATGGCGCACTTCGAAGGCGCGGAAGGCTTCGGCGGTCGAACTGATGATAAATTTCGGGGAGACGTGTGTTTCGTTCCAGTCGCGGATAAACTCGCAAATGGAGGGGTCGGGCACGGCGTTGTCGCCGATGCCTGCCCAGCGGACGTAGGCAATCTCATAGGGATACGCGCGCTTGTTCAGACCGTCACAGAAGTCTTGGACAAGTTGCGGGGTCATCGCGTGATATCGGTGGGACATGGCGTAGCCCCAGAAGGGTATCCAGACAAGTACGCGCGAACGCCCGTCCGGCCCCACCCAGTAAAAAGGCTTGTTCTCCCACTGCACCAGGATGTCCCCGATGCGGTCGAAATAGTTGGGGGCTACGCTGAAATACCGGATGCCGGCGTGCGCCATGGCGCTCACGGTGCCCCAGGTGTAGCCGGGCACATCGCTGATCATCGCCGCCTCGACGGGAACGCCGGTCCGCCCGCCCATCTCTGCGGCCATTTTGAAAAGGCGCAGCAATTCTTCGGGGCGGCAGAGGCCGGTCAACTCGTTGAGGTACATGGCGTTGAGCGCGACCTGGCCGGCTTTCACGGCTTCAAAAAACCGCTGCCGCGCATCCTCGCCCAGCCGCCTTAGAAAGAGGTCTGCGGCCCACAGCACCTCGACATTCCACACGAACCGCGCCCCGGCGGGATAGTCTGCGGTTCGCCGGGCGATTTCCATGCCAGCAAGCAGATTCTGAACCTGCTTGTCTTCGATATCCGTCTGAATTTCCGTATAGCCGATATCCGTGTGCGAATGGGGCAGCACGTACACCGTCAGTGGCCGCACGGGCCGGCGGGGTACTTCGGTCTGCCCTACGCGCCCGCCGGCGACCTCAAGTCCGAGGGCCGCCACCGTCTCCGCTGCTACGGCGGGAACCATCAGCGCCAGTTCCTGCGTGCCAAATTCCAGGCGCAGCGGGTGCGGTTCCGCGCCGTCAAGGTGCAATACGGCATCCGCCGGTTCCGCATAGGGATGCGTGATGGTCACATGCAACGTCTGTACGGGGCCTGCGGCGGAAGTCGAGAGTATGGGAAACTGTTTGACCGTTATGGCGTCGTGTGCGGGTGCCGCTTCGGGCGCACCGGCGGTGAAGAAGGCGATTTCCGCACCGCCGACCGTGCCGTAATTCTGGGGACCGAGTTGCGTCACCTGCCATTTCACGCGCTGCGCCGTAACGGGCGATGGAAGCATGAAGACGGTTTGCGCGGCCGGGAGGGCGGAATGGGGCACCGCCGCAGTCGACAGGACCGTTCCCTGGTCGTCCATGAAGACAAGCTCCGAAGCCGCGACGGTGGCAGGATCGTTCCTATCGACATGTCTGAACGCGGCCACAGGTACCTCTTCGGGAAAGCGGAACTCGACGAAGGTGTCCGTACCTTTGCCATTGGTGGCGTATTCGGTCTTCACATCGCCATCAATCAGGCGGCCGGCGTTAAAGTTGCCGCCGGGATAGGCCGGGGCGCTTGCATCAATTTGCGGCGAGGGAAGGGGCGTAAGGGGTGTGAATTGCGCCGCCTGCGCGGAAACGCCGGCGAGCAGAATCACCCAGGCAAAGCCTTTCATCGATCGGAAAAGGTGGAAACTCATTGTTCATCTCCCATAGTCGACGGCAATTCCATGGTCAGTATACAAAATTCAGACTTCTTGACCTCGACCGGGTTTGATAATGATATTTCGGAATTCATGTTGGCACTTATTTTTAGGGTCCTCTTCGTAGAGACCGCAAGAAAGGGGCAGACAACGAAAAAGCCAATCTATGCAAAGTGCCTGTATTCTTGGGTTACCCACGGCTACTTCGTCATCAGTCCTTTTTTGCTCCGTTTTTTTGTCTGGTACGAGTGCCCTGCGCAATTCCGACGAGGCTAGAAAATCAGAAAGTATGCGATGGATATTTACGGTACTCCCAAGTATCATAACTATACTCGAGAATACTGTTCCCAAAATTGCACCCTACCCGCGCCTGTTCAGACGCATCAATTTGAAAATCAACAGGGAAAGCCGCAGCCACGCCGGCTTTGTATCCCTGTAGAAAGCTTCCAGCAACCGTGAAAAGAGGGCATACTTTTCACGGGAATAGGGATGCCAATGTAAATCGGGGCCCAGGGCACCTTTGTCCAACAGAACGGACTTGACATTACAAAAGGAGTAAAGGCCGAACGCGCCCTTATACCGTCCAAAACCGCTGTCCTTGACCCCACCGAAAGGAAGGGCCGAATTGGCTTGCGTGGCCAGGGCGTTGTTAATGGAGACGTTCCCGGTTTCAAGGGCTCGCGCCACGCGTACCGCACGTTCCATATCCGCGCTCCAGACGCTGGCGCTCAGGCCGTAGGGCGACGTGTTGGCCAGGGCGATGGCCTCCTCTTCGGTTCGGAATTTGGCCGCGGCCAGAATTGGCCCGAAAGATTCTTCCGTTGCAATCCGCATGTCCGGCATCACATCGGCCACCAGGGTGGGGGCGTATTTATGCGTTCCGGGCGCACAACGGCCGCCCGTGATGAGGCGCGCTCCCTGCTGAATGGCCTCCTCCACCTGTTCCGTGACCGTTTTCACCTGGAAGTCCGTTGTCATGCATCCCATTTCCAGTTCCGGTTCATTTGTATCGCCGGTACGGTCCTCCAAGGTCCGGAGGTTTTCCAGTTTTTCCTTCATCAGGGCAAGAAATTTCTCATAGACTTTCTCCTGCACATAAATGCGCTCGACCGACGTGCAGGTTTGTCCGCTGTTGACCATTCCACCCCAGCGGGCACCGGTGGCGGCCCGTTCCAGGTCCGCGTCCTCGAACACAAGCATCGGGTCTTTTCCGCCCAGTTCCAGTTCAACCGGGATCAGGTGTTCAGCCGCCTGGGCCATAATCTTGCGCCCGGCCCCCACGCTTCCCGTGAAAAATATCTTTCGGGGTTTCAGGTCTATTAACCGTTTCCCCGTCGCCCGCGTTCCGTAGATAATCTGTATGGCGTCCTTCACAAAACCCGACCCTTCTATCATATCTTCATAAAGGCCCTTGATCGGGGTGTAGCTCGAGGATTTCAACAGGACCGAATTCCCCGCCAGAAACGCCGAAATCACCGGCTGAAAACTC
>JAKJCY010000009.1:26967-52317 GCA_022706235.1 Candidatus Hydrogenedentota bacterium
TAGCACAAAGGGGTAGTTCCACGGGGCGATGACCAGCACGGGACCGAGGGGTTCAAACCAAATCCGCGATTGCTTCGGAAACAGCACCAGCGGTGTAGGCGCTTTTTGTTCCCGCAGGATACGCTCCGCATTTTTCTCGTAATACCGTATCATGTCCAAGGACGAGTACACTTCCGCCATCAGGGCGTCGGTGCGGCTTTTCCCGGTTTCGCGGCAGATTTGTTCCACCATGCGTTCTTTGTGCTCAACCATATACCGGCGCAACTTGCCCGCTTCCTCCACCCGTTGGCGCACCGTCATTTTCCGGACCACCCCAAAGGCGTCCCAGGCCCGCTTGTAGGAAGCCTGTACTTCTTTTTCCGGGCACTCTGAAAGGGTATATAGTAGCTCTCCGGTAGCGGGATTTTTGACTTCAATGCTTCCCATACGTTGTCTCCTGCAGTTCGTGGGAACGATTTATCTTGGAATCAATATAATGGCAGCGATATGCACAGGAATACATATCGAATGGCACACCAAGACCCTCAGTATATATCCTTGGCGGCCCAATTCGAATGCTTCTACGGGGCAAGTGGAGAAAATACTACCATATGGGACCGTGGTTTTCAAAGCATTGGAAAGCCGGACCAACGTATCAGAACCGCATCATCCCGCAGTGATTTTTCCGTGGATGACCCTGCTTCGCACCTGTATTTAGCCCGAATAGGCCAACGTCTGTTTCTCAGGCAGGTTGGCGTGTTGCGACGGCCCGGCTGTCGTGTCATAATACACCGGTTGGCGTGGTTGCATTGCGCCAGCGTTACGACAGCATCATTGTATGTTTCCAGTCAAAGAACCCTCTACTATAAGGTACGTACTATGAAAACACTACCCCTCTGGCTATTTATTTCAACGGCCGCACTGCTGTGCCCTGCGGCATGGAACGGTAATGCCGTTGCAGGGGATGCCTGCGAGGAAGGATTCTTACCAATCTTCAATGGCAAAGACCTGACGGGATGGGTCGGCGATACGAAAGGGTATGCCGTGGAAGACGGTAGCATGGTTTGTAAACCTGGTGGCAATATATACACGGAAAAGGAGTATTCCGATTTTGTGTTCCGGTTTGAGTTCAAACTCACCCCGGGCGCAAATAACGGCGTGGGTATTCGCGCGCCCCTTGAAGGCAACGCGGCGTACGTTGGTATGGAAATCCAGATTCTGGACGACCGCCACCCGAAGTACAAGGACATACATGCTTACCAGGCGCACGGTTCCATCTACGGTGTTGTACCCGCGAAACGGGACCAACTGAAACCCGTCGGCGAGTGGAACACGGAAGAGATCAGGGCAAAGGGTACTCAGATTACCGTTGTTCTGAACGGTGTCACCATTGTGGACGCGGACGTGGCCAAAGCAGGCGAAAAGGGCACCCTTGACGGCGAAGCACATCCTGGCCTGAGAAATACGAAAGGGCATGTTGGTTTTCTGGGCCACGGTGACCGAATCGAGTTTCGCAACTTGAGGATAAAAGAACTTTCTGAATAAACAGGGGACGCCGTAATTTGTGCATGGGGTGAATGATTGTCCCTTCTAAGAGGATGCTGCACGCCAGGTCCTCCACGAGGCGCTGGTTCGAGGCTGTCCGACACCGTAACCGGAAGGGGGCGGGTCAGGCAAATAACACCCTCCACGCGGCCCCGGCATTGTATAATTGGTATATGCGTGTTGTGGTAATGGAAGCGACATAGAACGGCAGACCTGAAGGAGAGAACTATCATGCGCTGGAGAGACAGAAGAATGAGTTCCAATGTGGAGGATCGTCGCGGCCTTCCCGTGAAACGGGGTATGGTTGGGGGCGGTATGGGCATGGGTGTTATCGTTCTGATACTCGCGGTCTACATGCTCGGCGGCGACCCGAAACAGGTCATGGAAATGCTGCCCATGGAGCAGATGCAGGGCGGGGCGCAAAAGTACACGCCCACCGCCGAGGAGGAGGAACTGGCGCAGTTCGCATCGGTGGTACTTGCCGAAACCGAAGACGTATGGACCCAATTATTGCCCGAGGTGGGCGGGTCGTACGAATATCCGAAACTGGTGCTTTTTTCCGGTGCTGTGGAGTCGGCCTGCGGCTATGCCGGTTCCGCCACCGGGCCCTTTTACTGCCCGGGTGACCGCAAGGTATATATTGATCTGAGTTTCTTCAATGAACTGCGCGAACGGTTTCAGGCGCCGGGCGATTTCGCCATGGCCTATGTCATCGCCCATGAAATCGGCCACCATGTGCAGACACTCCTGGGCATCAGTGAACAGGTCATGTCCCAACGTTCCAGGCTCAGCGAAACGGCGTTCAATAAACAAATGGTATGCATGGAACTGCAGGCCGATTTTCTGGCCGGCGTCTGGGCCCATTACGCTTCCAGAATGAACCTGTTAGAAGAGGGCGACCTTGAAGAAGCCATGAATGCCGCCAGCGCGGTGGGCGACGACCGGATACAGAACGCGACCCAAGGATATGTCGTTCCGGACAGTTTTACCCACGGCACGTCAGAACAGCGGAAACGCTGGTTTAAAAAAGGATTCACCACAGGCGACCCCCGCCAAGGCGATACATTCAACGCAGCGGTCCTATAGAAGAGACCCAGGAAACCGCCCCGCTCTTTTCAGTCTTACTTGACATGCCTGTGGAAAATTAGGACAGGCCGGTCCAGCATCGCTCGCTTCCGTCAGTTACTGTTTTCGTTCAGTCTTTTTGTAGGTCTTTTGGGGTAAGTTCAGACTTCCTGACCTCGACAGGGTTTTGACGTAGTTTTTCGGAAAACAGTATGGCACAAAAGTTTGACGCAAAAGACCGTAAAGAAGGGACAGACTACCAAATAGCAAGCATGAAAAACAGGATTATACGCTGTACTCAGGGGCTATTTGGCAGTCAGTCCCTTCTTTACTCAGTCTCTGTGTTTTCACAAAAAGTGCCATTGTATATTCCGACGAATTCAGGAAGTCTGAAGTTGCGCATATTGTATGCGGGGGATCCGGACGGTATCGCCTGGCATGATATCCCGATAGACCAGACGCTCGCCCACCTGAAAGGCCTTCGTAGGATCGACGATAAGCTTCAAGGGCGGTCCGTGTTCCGTGGAGACAATCCGCCCGCTGCCGCCTTGTTCGCCTTGAATGCCTTTTCCGTCGAAAAATTGCGTTGTGTGCCGTTTCACGGAACGGGCATATTCATGGGGAATGTCGCTGAGGAGGGTCTGCGCATCGGGAACCGATTGTACGCGTCCGGCACCGAGATTCAGGGTGCTTGCCTGCAGCACCAGCCGCCTACCGTCAACCGAAAGCACATGGTAGGCCGTGGTGCGTGAATACAGGGGATTGGAAAAAACCGCCACATCCCCCGGGCCGATGTCCGGTACCTCTTGGTCAAGCACAACGGTACAGGTATCGGCATCCACGGCGTCAACCTGGGCCGTGAACTCCCCCGGACCCTCGTCCACTGTCGCGCCGTCAAGGAGAAGGGAAGCGCAACCGACCGTTTGGACCTCGGTAGCGGCGCCTTTCGTACCGGTCAGGTACGCAAAATCGCCCGAGAACGCTAGTTGTCCAAGGGCGCTGTCCGCCTCGCAGGCCCCTGTGGCGATCACGTCAACGCGGCCATCGGTGCGTTCTATTTCAAGGCAGGTCGAACCGATGCGGCGCACGGACAGTACCTGGCGCGTTTCTTTTTCCGGCACGGATTCATAGACCGCGAGGAAAATGCTTTGCAGGTTCTCTCCCGTTCGACGGGCCAGCAGGCACTGCGCCTCGGGAAGTCGGGGATACAGTCCGGGGCCTGTGGCGAATACCGCCTCGGCCGTATCGCCCGCCAAAAGCGCATGAAAGGTTGCCGGATGCTTGCCTGCCATAGCCCACTGGCCGCCCCACACGGGTTCTGGTTGTCCCTGCCGTACATTATAAAAGAAGCCGTACCCGTTGCCCGGCGGCGGGTTCCAGTAGGGCTTGTTCGGGTATCCCTTGATATCCCCGTCCGCGCCTACCTGTTGGCCCCAGGCCACCCCTTCCGCCAGGCTTCCCTCCCGGTTTTCCAGCGCCGGAACGCCCACGGGCGAGAACTGCTCTCCCAGGCCGGCAAAACCATAATCATGCCGGGTACCACCGCCCACCTCAAACATATCGACCAGGTAGGCGCCGTCAACGAGCGCGACCGTGCGCCGGTAACGGGTGACCCCCTGTTCTGTGTAGCTCAGTTCGCTCGATGCCTGCACCGCTTTTAGCCGGGGCAGGTCCGCAAAAAAGTGCAGGCTCCCGCCTGAGCCGTCCGCCCCAAGTTGGTTCTGTTCATCCACCGTGACCAGGCAATGGCTGACCGTGCTCGACGCCCAGCCCACATGGCAATGGGTACTGCCCAGGCCGTACCCGAGATCATAGGTCCATTCATACCCATCGGCATAATACTGCAATGCCAAATCGTCCGGATCACCGTGGTTCAGGGAAGGGCCATACCGCAACAGGGCGGTCTGCCGCCCGTCGCGCAGCAAGGCCAGCCCCTTCATACCGGCCACCCACGAACCGTTGACCCGGCGTTCCAACGCCGGCGCCGGTGCTGCCACCGTATCCGGCGGGCCGGCGGCATGCCAGAAAAGCCAGTTCCGGTACTTGGCGGCGCTGCGATGGGCGTCAAGGTCGCCGCCGACCAGCCTCAACAAGGCGGCGCCGTAGTTTGCGCGAACCCCGGGATCTGATGTCATTGCATACAGCCGTTCAAGGAAATTGGCGTCCACCGTTGAACTTGGGCGCTCCGGCGGGGGCGTATGCCGCACATTCGGAGCCATATCGCCGAAGTTCGGCAGCAGCCCTGCGCACAGCAACTGCGATTCCGGCAGCAGGACCGCCGAGACAAAACGGGGATCGTCATATAAATTGAGGCCGGCCGGATATTCGGCACTCCGCAGGTTGCGCAGGGGGTCTGCGAAGGTCAGGTACAGCAGGCGGGCGTGGATGGCGTAGCCGGGTGAGGTTTCATAGTACCGCCCGTCGCGATCAATATTATTGGACAGCATACTTTGTATGGAATAGGGGCCTTCCACACTGATTCGGATGTACTCGGGAATGTCCAGAAGACATCCCACGGCCAGGGCGCCGCGCATATAATCGGCGTGGCCGTTGTGCAATACCCCGTCAAAGCAATGGCCGTAACAATAATAGGCGCCGTCTTCCAGCAGATAGCGCTCGATGTTCTCGCGCCGTTTCATGCCGGGACGCAGCGAAGGCTGTTCCAGGGCCGGGCTGGCGTAAAGCAGGTCGTAGTGGTCCACATAATGCACCAGCGTGCGGGCCACCTGGTACCAGGGCCGTGCGAAGCGGCCGCTGGGCGGCGTACTCGGGTAATCCCATGACCCCGACGTGGACTCGGCGTAGACGGAAGCCAGCGCGTCCAGCAGCAACGCGGCGCGGGCGGCATACTTTTCCTCGCCTGTCAGCGCATAGGCCTGGGTCAGGCTCGGCAGCGCGTGCAGCGTCCACTGTTCGGTCACCCACGCATTGAACTGGCCGACAAAATAGTGTATTCGTCCGTCCGGCGCCCGGTACCCCTCCCCGGTATCGGGATGCTCCGCGTCCGGCAGGGTATGTCCCGCATCGCATTTCACCCGGCCCGGAGTATCCCACCTGCAGTTGGCCTTTTCCCAGGTACCCGTCTTGCCGTTGCAGATGGGGCATCCCGTAAACCCGTAGGCATAACAAGCCCCGGGCTTTGGCAGAAAGCCCAGCCAATAGTCCTCGGATTCGCGAAGCCAGGCATCCGCCTCGGCCAGGATGCTTTCGTATTCTTCGCGGGCCCACGCGTATTTCTCGATACGTTGCCTTGCGGCGTTGACGTCGGCGGCGGTACGGGTGACGCACGGATGATCGCCACGCCCCCGGATAACCAGCGCCTCCCGCGGAAGGGGCGCGTCCTGTGCGCCAAGGACCACACAAATGAGCAGCGTTGTAACCACAGGCACCTCCCCGACCTTCCGCTTGCTTAGGCGGTATTTTTACCCCGAAACTACACTCATATAAAACACTTCTGATAATACCACAATGTTACCCGGGATTTTGCCGTGATTCCACCGGAGAGGTCCTGCTCCGAATAGATACAACAGGGAAAAGCCCTGACCATCATGAGTATCGGGCCACCCTTTATTCCCCCTTTGCGCTGGTCTTGTATCGTAGTCCTGCGCTAAAACATGCAAGTCGGCGCCATGTTATGCTGTTACCGTATCCTCCGGAGATTCCTTCGCGCAGCTGCAACAGCAACCGCAAAGCAGGTTGTCAAGGCCGGGTTGTTGTGGTCCTGAGGAAAACACCACAAGCAGCCCCCCCATGACCGAGAGGTTTTTCAGGAACTGGATTTGCTGCATGGCGCTTTCAGCGGCTTCCAATCCCCAGAATTTGTGGAAAATCAGGGTCGTTGGAATCATGAAAAGAAACAATGCCAATGCCCCCAGCCGTGCCCTGAATCCCAGGATCAGGGAAAGCCCGCCGCCAATCTCAGCGGCAATGGCACCCAGGAGCAGGAGTGAAACCATCGGCATACCCTTTGCCGCCATATAGGCGGCCGTACCGTCAAAATCCATTATTTTTCCAAAACCGCTTTCCACGAAGATGATGCCCATCAGAATGCGACCGATTACAAGCAGGCTTTTATTTAATGTCGATGTATTCATGATCTATTCCTTTTCCTTTGCGGATTCGTTTTCCTTGACAGTGCTTTATTTTTGATACACACCCTATTGGCACAACACTGGAGGAGGGGTCTTTTATTTCTTCCGGCGGGTCATGGAGTTCCATGTAATAGGTTTCAAGAAAAGCAACGCGGGCGGCACCGGGACCGGGTTTCAAACAAAAATGTGGGACCGTTCCGGCCACTTGGTTTTACGCCGACCCAAAGTCTAAAACATGTATCACTGCGTTCCTATCCACAAACAATCAAATCTAAGTCGCGGAGGGAAGACTCCCACTTTTCTAAGCGTGTTTATTCAGCAGTTGTTCGTTGTAGCGGCCATGAGCCGATACTCGGATAAAGCCTTCAGGGCCGGTTGAGCCACCATATGGAAGCGTTCAACACGGTCGCGAAACTGACCCAGAGCCAATAGGGAATAAATAATGCCGCCGCTGTTTTGGAGGAGGAATAAAAAGCAACGGTTGTTGCCCCGATAGCTACCCATAAGGCTGCGATGTCAATAAGTGCCAGGCCGGGGCGGTGCATCCCGAAGAACAAGGGGGTCCAGAGCGCGTTCAGGATCAGCTGCACCAGGAACAGCCCGAGCGGCCACACCAGGCTGGCGGCATTGCCGTTGCGCCAGACCAGCCAGGCCGCGACGCCCATGGTCAGGTAAAGTATGGTCCAGACGGGACCGAACACCCAGCCCGGCGGGTTGAACCACGGTTTGTTCAGGTCCGCATACCACGCGTCGGGCCCGGACATGGACAGCAGGGCGCTTATCGCGGGCGCGCTGAAGGCAAGAATCACAAAAGCAAACAAGACAATACTATTTTTGACCATAAGCGACTCCAATCAAACTTTGCCCGGCCCAGAATCCATGTGTGAATAACATAAGATAACACGTCAGGAATACCATGCTTACGGTGGGGTCATTTCTTAATCGGAAGTGGTTTTACAAGCACTTATGTTTAGCTGAATCCGGCTATTTAGTTGGCAGGGTAACTGAAAAAGACTATGAGGATGGTTCCACAAAAGTTTTCCGTGCAAGATGTTTCTCACCACGGAATACACGGAGTAACACGGAAAGAAAACCGTGATAACAGGTACTCGCGAGAAAACACAAGATGACTGATAAACTCCATTCTTGTTTCCGTCCAATTCCGTGACTTCCGTGGCAAAAAAAAGTTCAAACCCCTTAGACCTATGAAATACAGGCATTACCCATAATAACGGCATGCTGAGGCTTTGCTATGTTCCTTTTCCTGTTTCTTTTGAGTCTTATGGACAGGTAAAGTACCAGTATTCCTTACTTCCCTGCAACCGGTTTGATTTTGACACGATAGGCCGTTTCTCCAAAACTGTCATAGGAAGCAACTTTCAACTGGAATGTCTTCCCATCTACAAGAATATGCTTTCCCTTGCGGCCAATGGCGCAAAGAACTTTGCGCAAGTCACAGGCCTCTTCCCCCGAGGATTCCAAACGGGCAATCCCAAATCCCATGCCGTTCTTCATGGCACAGATTTCTTCGTACTCATCTTTATACTCGATATCAAGTTCATCAGCACCATAAGAGACGGCCTGTGCGACAAGGGCGGCAAGTGTGCTTTTGGTATCAGAATCTGCTTCGGTCATGTCAGGGAACTCCCACGATTGTTGAAGGCTATACCGTGCAACATTATTATCATACCCCAAATCTCTTTGTAAAGGAAAAACGTCTTTATTCAACACCTGCTCGTTCAGAAACGGTATAGGTTTCAATATACGCAATGTAGCTGACGCCCTCGGGGCCGGGTTCGGCATGGTCCGCGGCTTCACCGTTATACGGAATCTTTCCGACCAGGAGTTCGCTCGGGGGATGGTTGAACAGGCCCCCATGTTCGAAGGTCCATACCCGCGTATACTGTTCCCCGTCGCTGCTGGATTCCAGGACACCGCACGTGTGCCCCCAGCGTGCGCGAAGCCAGACCCAAGTGTCAGGCACATGGCCTTTGTCCAGCAATTGCCGCCCGAGGATATCCGCCTGGAGCAGGCCGTCGCTGCGCACACCGGCGCGAATCATAGAACCATCCGGCCAGCGCAGCGCCACGGCCGGCCCCCAGGACATGCCGGCATCGGAGCCCTGTTTCAATTTGACCACAAACCCGCTGGTGGGGTGTTCGTATTGAAACCGGTAAAACGCATGGGTGTGGGCCCGGGCGGTGATTTGAAGTGTGTCATTGTCGATGGCGAACGGGTCTGGATTCGCCGGTGAAACGAACGCGTCCGTTTCAGGAAGTGTTGAAAATTGCAGCGCGAAGACGGGGGTTGCCCAGGCGGGCGGTCCGTTCAGGGTGACAAATTCAGCGCGCCGTGCTGCGGCCCGGGCGGCTGTTTCTTGCTGGCGCGCCTCAAAACGCGCCTCCACTTCATCACGATATGCCGGTCCCAGCCGCGCCTGGTAGTCATCTCTGAGCACGTCCATGATGTCCGGCCGGTCCAGCCAGCCGGCGATGGTGTGGAACCGCGCATTGACCTCCAGCACCCGCGACGCCAGTTCCGGGGTGGGCACCGCCGCACCATTGTTGCACAGCACGCCGATGCAATTATTAATGTTGTAGCCGGAAACGAAAAAGCGGAGGTAGTCCGTGTCGCCGTATACACGGTCCTGGCCTTCGCCCCGCAGCGTGAAGTCCACATAGGCATCGGCCGGAGGCAGATAACAGCCTTCATGCCCGAGGGCATGCGTGGAGTGCCATTCCAGGAGGCCTGTTTCCCCGACACTCCTGCGGGCGCTGCGGGCAAGGGCATACAGCGCGGCGGGATTCTCGATATATTGCCCGTCGAAGTAGAGGCCGTCGGGCTTATGCTCCGTCATCACCCGTTGAATGGCGTCCAGGAAAAGCCCCATGTTTTCCCCTGTCGGCGTGCCCGGCGGCCAGTTGGTAAAGCCCTCAAAACTGTTGAAGGCCGCCGGTTCCAGAGACGTGCCGCGCAGGAAGTAATACGGGCTGGTATAGACCATAAACCGCATGCCGAGGCCGTGCAGGGTTTCGCGGACACGGGAAAATTCTTCCACGCCCAACCGGGGGACGAAGTCGAGATTCCAGTCCTTCCATAACATCACCTCGGACTGCAGCAGTACGATGTTGCCCGCGTCTTTCCAGCGGGTGAGCGCGGCATCGTCGGGATACCCGGCCACGTTGGACCAGTGCCACACGACGTTGTCCCGGAACGAGCGTTCCCAATCATAGGCTTTGGGCGGGCAGGAGGCCACCCAGAGCACGGCATCCGCCGCCAGCGGATACACGGCCACGGTCCCGGCATAGGGATCGTACTGATCGTTGACATCCCCCATGGAGGTATACAACCCGAAGGCGCCCCACTCATCGGCGATAAGATGGTTGCTTTTATAGGATGCCTGCCAGGCCGTGTCTATCTTGCTTTCTACGGATACGGAAAGGGACTCGTGGACATGCAGCATGCACAGGGAATCCCCATTGATGCGCAGGCTGATCTTCGGATGCTCAAAAGACATCCACGCCAACCCCGGACCGCGGTGGGTGATGGAAATGCCTTCCAGGGGCCTGCCGAGATGCACCACGGCAAGGGTCCGTTCATGGCCGATACGCTGCTTGAATTGTATATCGCCTGAGGTATATTGGACCCGGATCTCCGCGCCCGTTGTTCGTATGAGCACCCCTGCTGTGTCCTCCTCGACGGCTTCCACCGCCATACCCCGTTGCGCATGGGGAAACCAGGCAGGGTCCATCAGTTCCTGAAACGTCGGCGCCATCGGCGCTGCCGCCAAGACAGCTTCGCTGCAAGACGCAATCATAAAACAGTAGCATACAGCCAGACGCATAACTTTCCGTCCTTACTTTATTGTATAGACGCGTCCTACATGATCGCTCCAAAATTCTATTTTGGAACACCATCTTCCTTGAAATTTTCTTTAGTCTTGCCCCTTCCAGTTTATACGCGTAGCCGGAATCCGCCTCCCGCACTCGCGAAGTAGAACTTCGCGCACGGGCCCGTTGCCAACTGGACTTTGGCAACGAGCGGATCACTGGGTTGCGGGCAACGCCCACGCTGGACGCTTACTGTTGCGAGGCGCTCGATCCAGCGTTATCCGAGTCCAATGGGATAATGTCTACGCGGCGCACAAAGAGTTCGGCGCCTTCGGATTGGATTTGGATCCGTCCTTTATGGGGCTGCACTTCTAGGCATTTGTTGACCACGGTACCATTCAACAGCACGGTGAGCGTGTTGCCCTCGGCGATACATTCGTACCGATTCCATTCGCCCAGGGGTTTCTCCACATCCTGCCGTCCCCGGAAGCCTATGACATCCTTCCAGTCGGGGTCGCGGCCGAACCAGTTCACCCGTCCCGCGTGGAGGGTGGCAGGCTGCCCGTCGGGTTGGAACACGTAACACCCGCCGGACTGTTCCGCCGCAACGGGACAGGTCGCCTTGAACTTCTCAGAGTCATCGCCCACGACCAGAATATCGCCGGTGCCGCCTTCTATCATCTGGCATTCGATGCAATACATCCACATGCCGCCATAGGCGCCGTCCTCGCCTGTGGAATGGACGAGCAGGCCGCTGTCGCGGGCCTTGTCTTTCCTGCCTGCATGAGTCAATTCGCCCCACTTGAATTCCATAACCAGATGATAGTTCTCAAATTCATTTACAGAGGTTACGCAGCCGAATTCCTCTCCGGAGATACGCAGGCTGCCGTCGGTAACCGTAAAGACCTTGAGCGGGTCCACATCCCGGCCCCGGCCTTTGAGATAGGTATACCAGCCGTTCAGGTCCTTGCCGTTAAACAGATGAATCCCGTTTGCGGTTTCATCCGGAGTGGAGGCCGCAGGCGCAGTGGATTCCACGGCGAAACATGCCCCGGTAATCAGTACACAAGCCATCATCGCATAATATCTCATGTGTTTATCCTTGTTGTTGCATGCGTTATTTTTGTATGTTGTTCACGCTTTTAGCGTGCGGCACGACACGCGGTCGTTCGGCATGCTAAAGCCTGAACACCATACATCATTTCAAAACAGTTCGTAGATCGTAGGCCGGGTGGAGCGGAACGAAACAATCGGGACTATGTTATCACAGGCGACCAAAAGTTTCCGCTTGCGCCATCTATATGAATCATTCAGAGCGGAACCCGCCTTTTCATTGTGAAGGCGGGTTCCGCTTTAACCTATACAGGGAGAACGTGTATGCGTATTCTTGTAGTTCTGTTTGAAAATCAAGGGTACGCCAAAAGGTTCCGCTCCACCCGGCCTACGGAAAAACGAACACGTTAACACCATACACCATTTCATAGCAGTGGTACACTGTGGCGGGTGCCCCGGCGAAACAGGCCGCTGGAATCAGCGTACCGGATATCATCACCGTGTGTTTTCCGTATTGCCATAAGACGCTTGAACCGCCTTTTCCATGAGGACAAGTTCCGTATCGCTCAGTACGCTGAAATAGCCGGCCCGTTTCTGCTTGGAAAGCCGGCCGTTATTCTGGAGGCAAAAGCGGATGAAAAGATCGATCTGCTGGTCGGGCATATCCACAATTTTCTGGATCGCGTTCTTTGTCTTGTCATAGTTGGCCAGGAAGGCCAATTCCTCAACGAGTTCGGTTTCGATGGTTCTTTCGACAAATCGGAACAATGCTTCCACTTGCGGCGTCATGTCCATGTAGCGGTACCATAGGGCCGTGTCGTTATGAACGGTCATCCGCCCCGTGTCATCAAGCGTGTATTCCGCCAGGGACATGAGGGGGTTTGAGAAGGCCGCCAGGGAAGCATTGTAGTCATTGACGTTTTTCAACATTGCCGCCGATATGGGGAACATGATGCCCCGGGGCGTGAAGCCCCGCCGGGCCAGAATGTTGTGGATCAGGAAACGATGGATGCGGCCGTTGCCGTCCTCGAAGGGGTGCAGAAAAACAAACCCGTAGGCGACGGCAGCGGCATGGACCACCGGCGAAAGGTTGTCCGCTTCCATGCGTTTGTGGGAAGCGATGAGACCCTCCATAAGACCAGTCAAGTCTTCCGGCTTCGGACAGACGAAATGAATCTTTTCGTGCCGCCAGGCAACGGTTTCGCCCACATAATTCTGGGTTGAACGATAGCCGGAATCCCGAAAGCGAGGATCAACCGTCCGGTTCTGCAATTCAATCAGGCGTTTCTTTTCGCAGAAATCTTCCCGTTCCGCCAATTGCAGCAGCGCTACAAAGCGCTCCGTCCGGGTTGAACTGGGAGCGATATGTTCGATTTCAAAAGACGATTTCGTTTCTTTTGTGTAGAGATAGCATAGCGCCCGTTTCAACAACTCGGGCGGATAAGCGGCGACCATACGCCGACACTTCTCGGATAGCCCCGCCATTTCCGCATGTTGAAGGGCATCGCTGCGTCGAACCAGCGGACAAAACGAACGACCCCCCAGGAGATTATCATTAATGCGTTGACGACGGACCTTCCGTACTGTCTCTACGGTGTAGTATTCCTTTGGATCAAGCAAATCCACGTAGTTGCCCTGCTTCAAATCTTCAAGAGGAAGAGACCTGTTCAACAGGAACTCATACAGGAACCAAAGACATCTGGCATATTTACCCGTAGGCCTGGAACGGACATACTTCAGGAATTCCTCTTCTTCCGCCGCCTGGAATATGCTTGCGAGCAGGGCGAGGTTGATGCCGTCATATTTCAAGGCAAATTCAAGATGATCGCCCAGCGAAGCGCCCGGCCAGTATTGGGATGGAAAAACTTCCTCAACTCCGTTTTCCATGGCTTGTTTTGTTCGCCTGGAAGAAGCGCTTACAAAGGACCTATGCCAATGTGGAATGACGTCAAGAGTGTATCGCCGGATAAGCGCTTCATAGCCGGCGACCCGGTCTGGGCGGTCCTCCTTATGTTCCGACATACACATCTCCTGAAACCAATTACAGGCGGTACAAAAGCATTATAAAATTGGCAAAGTCAACCAGGACAATTATTGAGGCGCTGTATTTTCTCGCCAAAAGACTTATAATCTGCATAAAACGATTATGATTTGCATGTCATGCTTTAAAATGATTATGACATCCTTGTGTTTATGGAGTCAACCTTGGTTTTCGCGGTCCTGTTTGAAAATCAAGGGCATGCCGTAACCATTCACGGAGGGGAAAGGATTTCCGGGGATAATTGGTATTTTCCAACGTTCCGTGCGACGGATTTTGGGAAATAGGACAGTTAGGACCCGTAGGACGGGTAAGGACCGTGTATTTAACCCGAAAATTTAATATTACCCTTGTCCTATCCATCCTTGCCGGTCTTACGCGTCTACGGCAACCCAAACAAAATATTATAACCCGACAACCGAATACACAATATCTTTGACGATGTTTTCCGTTTCCAGTTTTTTGAGGACGGGATCCAATTCGCTTGGCGACCCGGCGAGAAAATAGGTCCAGGTATCCACGCCTTTGTTCACCAGTTCACAGGTCAGGAAGGATTCCTCCCCAGCCACATCGTGTGGGGCGAGGCGCCTGGTGGCGGTAAGAATGGCCGATTTGCGGAGGTTCTGGGACTGGTAGGGATACTCCTCGAGACCGGTCACCTTGCTGAGCCGCCGGACTTTGCGTACCATGATGTCCTTTTCATCCTCGTTGCACCAGAAGGTCATGACAACGCTGCCGTCCACGCCCGCCTGGGCTTCCAGACCATGGCCGACGACGGTATCGATGCTGATGCCCTCGTTGCTGAACGCGGAAGCAATGCTGGTAAGGGCGCCAGCGCGGTCGAGAACCCGGGCGCGGAAAACCCAATGCCGTTTTTGGATGTCAGTCATGCCGATGGACCTCCTATGGCGTTGCTGCAGCGGTATTCATGGGGCCGGATGCGTCCCTCCAGAACCCGGAGGGTTTCCGAGGCGAGGGCTTCCATTTCGAGGGGCTGATCATAAAGGATCAGGGGCGCCAGGCGGCCCACGTGTTGCTGCAGCCCCTTGCGAACACGCTCGGATCGAATCATGCCACCGGTGAGCACAATGGCCTCGACGGTACCACCCGCCGCGACAACCATGGCGCCGATGCCTTTGGCGATTTGATAGATCATGGCATCCACAACAAGCCGGGCGTACGCGTCGCCTTCCCGGATGCGCGTTTCGATGCGGTCAAGCCGGTAATCGCCCAGGTAGGACTGGAGCCCGCCGCACCGGGTAAGTTCCTCGAAGAGTTTTTCACGGGTGTACCGTCCGCTGTAACAGAGGTCAATAAGGTCCCCCGCCGGCAGGTCACCGGCCCGTTGCGGCGTGAAGGGGCCGCCCCCGAGAAAAGAGATGTTGCTATCAACCATTCGCCCGTCCCGCATGGCAGTGATGGAAATACCGCCGCCGAGGTGGGCAATCACCAGGCTGATGTCTTCCAGCCTCCTTCCCAGAGACTCGGCCGCTTTTCGCGCGGCCGCGCGGACGCTCAACGCGTGGGAAATACTCCGCCGGGTAATACCTTTATACCCGGAAATCTCCGCCTCGGGGATGAATTCGTCCACGACTACGGGGTCGATAACATAGGCGGGGGCGGCAAGCGCTTTCGCCAGGAGGGCGGCGACGGGTATTCCCAGGTTACTCGGATGGCTCCTTTCGGGACATTCCAGCATGGCGGAGACGAGCGCGTCATTGACGCGAACTTCGCTGTTTTCCATTTCGGCCACGATATACGCGCCGCCCGCCAGTTTTTCAGGCTGCCGGGGCAGAAATCCTCCCCGGGCGGCGATGGCATCCACGGTTGTCCAACCGGACGTGTTGAGTATCTCGCGTACATGTGTCGCCAGGGCGGCGGCTTGGTTTTGCCGTTCTTCGGCGGTGTTTACGGGGGGAAGGGCATATTCAGATTCGATGTTTTGAAGGCAGTGTTCGTTTTCGAACAGGGCGATTTTTGTGGAGGTAGACCCGGGATTGACAACCACAATGCGGCGGTGCCTGGTTTTACCGGCGGTTACAACCGGTTTGGGCGGCTCGCCGAGACGGCGTTGGGCGTAAATGGCGCCCAACGCCACGGAGTTGAGGCGTGTTTCCAGCGCGTCGGAGCGGGACAGCAGCACATAGGGTTTTGGGAAGCCCATGATGATGTTGGCCAGGGAGGCCTCCCCGTATTTGATAAGGGCGCTGACCATTTTGTAGATCACATTGGCGGCGTCTATACAGGGGCATACGAGGATGTCCGCCCGCCCCGCGACCTCCCGCGCGCCGGGGCCTCCGGAGAAGCCCTTGGAGGCAACCGCCCCGGGGTCCGTGGCCAGGTCCAGGGACAGGGGGCCGTAAACAAACGCGTCAGGCCACTCCCGTCGGGCGAATTCCACACCAAGTTGCGTGGAAGGCAGGGAAGGCAGAATCTTCTCATTTGCCGACAACAGAGCCACACGGGGCTTTTCAAGTCGCATGACGCTGCGCGCAATGTCGACAGCGTTTCGGATAAGTCCGGCGATACGGGCGTAACTGCATACGGTGGTGACACCGGCGTCGGTGAGGATCATGGGACGGCCTTCGGCGAGCGGGGCCGCATCAAAAATAGACACCAGGCTGACCGTGTTTCGTATGGCCATGGGGAGCATGTGGCGGTGGAGAACGTGGGTGGGCGTGCTGCCCTTGAGCACCATTTCCACGGCGCCGGTCTTGACGAGTTCCACCGTGGCGGCGGCGGCTTCGTCATCGCCCTCGGCGGCGATAATGTCCTGCCGGGGCACGTCTATACCCACTTTGGCGACCGCCTCATCGATGAGTTGCCTCTTGCCGACAAGAACGATGCGGTCTATTATCCCGTGGTCGCGGGCAGACTCCACGAGAAGCAGGTCTTCAACGCGTTCGCCGCCGGCCATTACCGCCGGCAACGGACGCAGGGTGCCGGCAAGTTCGACCAGGTCAACCACTTTTTCGAATCCTTTGGATTCGAACGGCCCTGCGTTCATAGCGGAGTATCCTTGTGCAATGAACAGGAAATCGCTCCCATCATAGCGGAAGTAGCATCCCGCCTCCGGCGCAACCTGTTCCACCGCGTTGAGAATCACCCATTAAAAGTAAGAATGTCTTCCCGTCTTTGTACTACTGCTCTCGAGCATCATCCTGTATTCTACACGACGCAATAACCGATTTCACCCCCTCCCCCGGAGGGCCGCCTCAGGACCCGGAACGCCTCCCGGCGGTTTTCATAGTGTCATTTCCGCCGCAGGACACGATAACAGTAACGTTACTCTGCCTGCAGCACCACGGTGGCAATACTTCGCGCAGGCACATTGATTTTGTTCTCCGAAGCCAGGAGGGTGCCGTTCTCACCGAACAAGTCCGTGCTATACACGCTGACCGCCTCCACGCCCTGAACCGTGAAAGAAGTTTTCGCCGGGGCCATGGACGGATTGTATAGCCGGGCCAACATACGGCCCCTTCCATCCAGGCTTAACAACTCGGCCAGGAGGACCGGGCCGGTATCAAGACTCATGCAGGACCGCGCAGTCGCACCGTCCAGTCGTCCGCCTCTGACCGCGTTCTGCGCCTCGGGTGTCAGGTCGAGGGCACGCCCCCAGCCGAAACGCGTGGCCGCCACCGCATCGAAGGGCGTTTCGGACATCCTGATCGAAAACGCGCACCGGATGTCCCCGCCCTGGGATGCCTTGTAGTTGGTGTGCCAATAGTTGTTGTAAACGTAGGCAAACAACAGGTTGCGTTTGCCGTCCACATGCGCGGGCCACAGGCCGCGGTTCACATCACCCACGGTGAACAGGGGCGTATCGGGCGCTGCGACACAGGCGGATTGCGCGCCGTTATCCACGGCGGCAAAGGTGTTGACGGCGTACCATTCGCGACAGGCACCGGGCAGTTGTTCCGCGTCCGCGGCAATGATGCCGTAGGGCAGTTCCAGGAGCGCCTTTGTCTGGTCCGACGGATCCAGTCCGAAGGGATACACGAAATATCCCCCCTCTTTCTCCAGTGTCTCCACCTTGCGAATGACATTCACGAAATCCAGGGTGCCGTCCGGGTAGAACACCAGGTCCGTGTCCACAGGAGACGCCCCGCCCCGGCTTTCAATGTGCAGTATCGCCCTTGCCGGCCCGTTTTCCACCATGGTCACGGTTGCCGTGTCCGGCGTGCTGACCTGCAGGTCCGTCGCGGCCGGGTGGCCGGGATGAATCATGGCGGAACCGTTGCCGCCGGACACATGCAGAAACTGGTTCATGGCGTACCCGGAAGCGGCGTCCACCCATTCCCTTCCGGTGTTCAGGTCGGTGATGCGGTCCACCCCGCCGGTTTTTTCATGAATGTGAATCTGGAAGCGCGCCGTCGCCCACGTATACAGGTCGGCGCCGGGAGTCAGCAGGGACGCGCCCGGAACGTTTCCGGCGGACGTTACTTCAAAAATACGCCACCCCATGGCGGGCACCTTTTGGGCGATGAAAAACAGGCTGCCATCCGCAGCGCGCTGCGCCGGCATGGAAGCGCCGGTTTCCGTGTCGGTTACCATATTCCCTTCCAGGTCCGCAGGCAGTGACACCGCCACATCGCGCTCCCAGGAAAGGGGGTTGGACACGGTAATCCTGCGATCATTTTCCTCAGAGGATACTTCGGCCAGTTTATGGAAGGCCGCAAGCCCTGCATCCCGTTCCGCGGCGCGGCCGCCGTCAAGCGCTTTTTGGGCGAATGCGGCCTTGCGCGTCCATTGCCCCGTGCTCTGGGGATTGGTTGGATCGCTGATGCTGACGGCAGACCCCCAGGTGTGCTCATCGTAATAAATGATGTTCTTCCATACTTCCGCGCTGCCGCCGGGCGTGACCGGACCCAGGCCGCGCAGGCCCGCCAGGGCCTCCCATTTTTCCGCTGTCGCCACCAGATTCTTGGCCCAGCGCACCCGGGCCGTTTCCGCCGCCGACGAGGCCGCGCCGTCTTCCCAGAAGACACCCATGTCGCCCCGGTACACCGGCAGGTCCTTGCCGAATTTTTCTTCGGTATATCGGAAATATTCATCCGCGGTGGCCAGCACGAATTTCGGATAGTCCCAGGTTTGGTTCCATTCCGCCGCCACCTTCGCATAGTTCGGCGTCATGGCACAGTTGTCCAGAAAGGCCCCATTGATGAAGATGGCATCGCCGGGATAGTCCTCCCGCACAACTCTGTCGAGGAACCCGGGCAGCGTATTCTCCACCGCCGCCACGCTTTCGTGCAGTTTGATTTGCCACACCTGGAAATAGGTACGGGTAAAAATTGCCATCACGCGGGATCCGTCCGGCGCTTCCCACCAGAATGGCGACTGAATCATCTCCGGATCACAATGCATGAATACCGGGCCGCGGTCCTCGTTGATAGCCTCGGCAAAATACCGTACCCCCGCGTGGCGCAGGAACATGGGCAGGGTGCCGATTGATGTGGGCACATCATTCAGCGAGGCCATGGTCACATTTACGCCCAGTTCGCGGCCGCGCCGCTGCGCGGGCGCCAGCACCCGCATCATCTCCGCGCCGCTGCACAGGCCGGTCAGCATATTCAGGTACAGGCCGGTCAATCCAACGCGCCCCGCCTGGAGTTGCCGGTCCAGGTCGGCCAGGCGCTCCGGTTTTAATTCCTTGAACCAGTCATAATGGGCAAAGACTTCGAGGTTCCATTTGAAATCCGGGCTTGCCGAGGCGGCATCCAACCCGGCGATGGTATTGTCCACATGCAGGGCCATGCATTTTTCCTGCAGATCCGTGTACCCGATGTCCGTGTGCGCCGATGCCGCCACGTATAAGGTCCACTGCCGTTCCGGTTTGGCGTCGAATTCCGTCTCAACACTTTTGCCGCCCGCACGGAGGGTTACTTTGCGCCGCTCCGCCGCGGTAAACGGCGGCACCGGCAGCATTACCGACGCCGTGCCCTGCCGCACCTCGATCTGCTGTTCAACGCGTTCCCCGCCTTCAAGGGTCAAGAGGCCCGGTCCGCTCAGGCCGTTGTTTTCGACCCGAACGCGTACGGCCTGGCGCAACGAACCGTCCACAGCCTTGAACAGTGGTGTGGATACGGCTTCAATTTTTTCGACGTCCGGCGTTTCAGGCACTCCATCCTCCAGTTTCAATGCGTCATACAGCAACCATGAACCGGAGACGGTTGCCACTTCAATCTGGTTTGTTCCTGACGTGAGCCAGGCCGAAGGAAACAGAAATGCCTGGCGGTGGGGTTGTCCGGCGCCGGGATTGCGCAACACATCGTCATTGCCGCCATTTGGCAGCTGCACGGCATCCAGGGCATGGCCGTTCACTGACACCGAGATTGCCGGCGCACCCCCGCCGTGTGTGGATACAAACGCCAGAAGTAACCGGCATGCCGTAACGGGAACCGCCTGCAGGTCAAATTTGATCACGAATATATGGGCTTTGCCTCCCGCCCATGCATCATCCGGGCCGGGATGAACATAGGGCCAGTCCCGGTCCGGGATGCTTGTGCCGACATCATACTGTACCCCCTGCGGGAATGAGGACAGGAAGCCTTCATAGTTCTCCGCCAGTGCGAATTCTCCGTAATCGTTATTCAGGGCGCCGATGCGCCACAACTCTTCCGCATACGCCGACCCGGAAGCGGCCATAATACACAACAAATAAAGTAATCCAGCACGCTTAAGAATCATGTCGACCTCCTTTTTGATTCGCAACACGGCGTCAAGCGATCCCATAGTTTGAGGGTGGAATGTGACAGACAGGACTGGCATGATCACGACTATGTGCCATCACACCGCCGTATATCTTTTCATGGTAAAGCGAAAGGAGAACATCATACAGCAAAATGTACTTTTCTGCTACCGGGCATCCTCGCCGGGCATCCTCGCGGAAAAGGGCTTTATGAGAAAGCGGCTCTTTTCAGAAGGGGACATCCTCCTGAGGGCCGCCCGCAGCCGTGTCCTGCTCATCGAAATCATCATCTTCCAATCCCGCATCGCACTCTCTGCAAAACTCATGGGTGGCGAAATGGGTAATCCAACCCGTTCCGGCCAATGTCGGGTGTCCGCATTCGTTCGGCAATATTTTTTCCGTCAGGATACGATAGGCCTCACGCGGGGTAAAATGTTCGCAAATGTCGAAGGCAATGTTAAACAGGGCAAGTTGTCCTATAATGGACTTCAGTTGTGCCTCAACCGCCTTGTCGTCCAGGGTATCTACGGCGGGCGGTTTGCCCATATCCTTCAACAGTTCACAAAGCGGCGTTCCTGTTTCTTCAAGGCATGCATCCATGCGTTCCATTTCTTCCACGCAAGGGTCTTCTTCGTATTCCTCTTCCCAGCCCGTTTCAGATTCCTCCCGCCAGTTCATCGCGTCATTATCTTCGAAATCATTCTCCATGGTTTCATAACAGTCTTCCTCATCCCGCTCAGGGGATTTTCCGGCAACTTTGGACCAATGCTCGATATGGGTGGCGCCTTCATCACGGCTGATGCGGGTGATGCCAAGTCCGGCGGGAGGCCCGTTACGCAGTGCGGCATCGGGCATGACCGCCAGGTTGGGCAGGGGCACCCAGATTTCATCGGGCGACAGGTGCCGTCCGTCAATCTCATCGGTATCCGGGCGCTGTTCCACCAGGGGGTCCGCCATTTCCACTACGACACGCCCGTTTTGCCCGTACCATTCCAGATACAACCGCCGTACCCAGGGCGTGGGGGGCGGTTCGCCTAATTCCTTGCGGCGCAAGTATTCTTCCAAGTCGCACGGCAGGGAACGGACCCATCCGGACGCGGTCATGGTGCCCGTGGCGCCAATTTGAAGCCATTGAAATTTGCTGAACAAAGCGGGATCCACCGGTGTACATTTCCAGGGGTCCTGTCCGCACCAGAATCTGATTTTCTTCCCGCGAAAATCGGGGTTGCAATCCCCCGTCAATTCAAAACGCACTGCCCCCGACCCGGGACCGTCCGGAGCCCACAAGGAGAGGGTGCCGACGGTGCGGTTACGTCTGCGGTTGTCAAGTGAACCGGAAACTACACAGTTACCAAGACGGTAAGCCATTATTTCGTAAATCTCCTTTCGGACGGCCAAAACTTCCCTGAAACTCTGTTCCTTATAATACGATGTGGAGCGGAAAACATCAAGCTGAATACTTGCAGCAAAAATCCGATATTCGTTTTTTCAATCCTGACTTTGCTATCATCTTGCCAAGGGGCGACATTTTCAGGGGAGTTCAAAAAAGTATACATTAATGGCGATCACCGCCACATAACCTGACAGGAGAATAGGATATGACACAAATGGATATCGGGCTGATCGGCCTTGCTGTCATGGGCGAGAACCTGGTGTTGAACATGGAAAGCAAAGGTTTCCACGTCGCGGTTTATAACCGCACCGTGGAGAAGGTGGACAAGTTCATCAATGGACGTGGCAAGGGAAAAAACTTTGCCGGCTGCCACAGCATTGAAGAACTGGTCGCCAGCCTCAAGCGCCCGCGCAAGGTGATGCTGCTGGTGAAGGCGGGCAATGCGGTGGACGATTTTATTGAACAATTATTGCCCCACCTGGAACCGGGCGATATCATCATTGACGGCGGCAACAGCCATTTCCCCGATACCATCCGCCGTGCCCAGTATGTCGAGAGCAAAGGGTTTCGCTATATCGGCACGGGTGTGTCGGGCGGCGAAGAAGGCGCCCTGCTCGGACCGTCCATGATGCCCGGCGGCACGCCGAGCGCGTGGCCGGAGGTCAAAGACATCTTTCAGAAGATTTGCGCGCAAACCGAGACGGGCGAGGCGTGTTGCGACTGGGTCGGCGAAGGCGGCGCGGGCCATTTCGTCAAAATGGTGCACAACGGCATCGAATACGGTGACATGCAGATGATCTGCGAGACCTACCACCTGATGAAGGCGGGCCTGGGCCTGACGAACGCCGAGATGCATGAGGTCTTTACCGAATGGAACAAGGGTGAGCTGGACTCCTACCTTATCGAGATTACCCGGGATATTCTGGGTTATCAGGACGAGGATGGGAAGGAAGTTGTGGACTTGATTCTGGATACGGCGGGCCAGAAAGGCACCGGCAAGTGGACGGTTGTGGCAGCCTTGGATGAAGGCCAGCCCCTGACGCTCATCGGGGAAGCCGTATTCGCGCGGTGTCTGTCCGCCATCAAGGAAGAGCGTGTCCAGGCGTCCAAAGTGCTGAAAGGCCATGTCAAACCCTTTGACGGCGACAAGAAAGCCTTTGTGGAAGACCTGAGGCAGGCCCTGTATGCCGCAAAGATCATCTCCTATGCGCAGGGGTATCAGCTCATGCGCGCAGCGGCGGCCACCTACGGATGGAACCTGAATTATGGCGGCATCGCCCTCATGTGGCGCGGCGGCTGTATCATCCGCTCCGTGTTTCTGGGCAAAATCAAGGAAGCCTTCGACCGCAACCCGAAACTGGAAAACCTGCTGCTTGACCCGTTTTTTGCCGATATCGTACAGAAAAACCAGGATGCCTGGCGGCGCGTTATTGCGAAAGCGGTGGAGATGGGTATTCCTGCGCCCGCGCTGGCGACGGCGCTGAACTTCTTTGACGGGTACCGCAGCGACCGGCTGCCGGCAAATCTGCTGCAGGCCCAGCGCGATTATTTCGGCGCCCACACCTACGAACGTGTGGACAAGCCGCGCGGCGAATTTTTCCATACCAACTGGACCGGCCGGGGCGGCGACACGGCCGCCAGCACCTATATAGCGTAAAGGCGGTTGAAAAACAATTATTTTGCGGCAGGCCGTTTTGACGGTCTGCCGCCTGCATTTTGATGGGCGGGGACCGTTGCCGCGCGGACCTTCGATTCGCTAATGGTATACATTTTATATGTTCTCTGGTATTATATTCCCCGGTTGAATTGTTACTGCCACAGGTGAGTTACAGTATGAAAAATCCGGTCCATGCAAAATGGGATTGAATACGTGGAATCAACTACGGAGAGCAAGCAGATGAATCTTGTAAGAAGCGGCTCTAAAATGAATTTATTGATCGGCAGGAAGGTACTTCGCAGGCGAGGTTCTCTTACTTTATTTTTATGTTGGGCAATGGTCGCCTTTGCCGCAATGGCGTCCGTGGCGCAAGGTGAATTCCTATCCCCGCCCGGTGCCAGTTTGAATGCCCTTTCTTCCGGAGGTGAACTTTCTCCCTATCATCCGGCGGACGTGAATACCAATTGGCGGCTGGTGATGAGTGAAGCCATTTCCTATCTCACGGGCTGGCAACAGGGAACGAATCCCATGGCCTTTGCCATACGGGCCGCGTATTTATGGCAGGCGGGGGAGTTTTACAGTTACGATCCTTCTCTGAATCTTCCCCTGTGCTGGACGCCTTTCCTTCCCGGGGAAGGGGAATCAGAAGCACAGATAGGACTCAATAGTCCCGAGATTACCACGGTCGAATGCGGGTCGGTGTTTGTGGATCCGGGCGCGACCGCGCAGGATGCCGACGGGACCCCGTTAGCCGTGGATACTGCCATCACTTTGGATGGCGTGCCCATTGACGGAATCGTCCCTTCTTTGGAGGCGCTTGGTTCCGTATATCTCATCAACTACAGCGCTCAGCCGGCCGGCGGCGGCCCCATCACGGTTACGCGTACGGTCACGATCCAGGATACCCAGCCCCCGGTTATTGCACCCGCGCTGATTCAAACCTTTGGCCTGTTTGAATTCGGGTATCGGGATTTTGTGGTGAATTGGGAATGGTGGCCTTCTTATTATCATGTTCACCAAGTAAGTTGCAGCGCCGACTGGGCCAATATGGATTCGGGTACCGCCCTGGATGCGTGCGGTGTTGACGGACCGGTGGATTACTGGGAGGATGTTGAAGTTACCGTAAGGCTGCTGCATCCCTGGTTCCAGGTCCAGCAGGACGAATATGGCAACGATATCACGGTGGACCTGGCGGAATTTACGAATTACCCGGGACTTTACCGGCTTGATTACTTGGTGACCGACGCTGCTGGTAATACGGGGGTCTATGAGGCTGTGGAATACATGCGCTATGTGGAGGTGTTTGATACAACGCTGGTGCCTTTCGTGGGCGGGTATGCCCTTCCCGTGGCGGATGCCGTGGCACTGATTGAGGCTGTCAGCCTGGTCCCGGAGATAACCGAGGAACACAACGATTTGTCTGCGGGAACGGTCATTTCACAAACGCCTGCAGGTGGTGCGGAAGTGCCCTGCGGTTCGGTGGTGCAGCTGCTGGTTTCCTTGGGACCCTGTTTCGTGCCGGACCTGTCCGGTATGACCCTGCAAGAAGCCGAAGCCGCTATTGGGACGGCGGGATACACCCTGGGCTCTGTGGATACCGCGCCATCGGTACAACCGGAAGGTACGGTTGTGGCCCAATCCCCGTTTTCAGGGGAACCTGTTTCCTGTGGTTCCGCCATCAATATAACCCTATCCGAGGGAGCCTGTTTACTGCCCAACGTTTTGGGCCAATCTGAAGAGAATGCCCTAACCGCGCTTGAAGCGGCGGGCTTCATGAATATAACGCGCACAGAAACTTGGGATGCCGCCCCTGCCGGGGTAGTTATTGGCCAAATGCCCGTCCCCGGAACTTTTGAATGCGAGACCCTGGTGGAAGTGACGGTATCCTTGGGTGCCAAACCGGATATAATGACGCTCTACGGGGAAAATCCCGCCACCGCCGAATGTGGTCTGCACTGGATCGATCCCGGCGCGGAAGTCTATGGCGGGGGCGGCGTAATCGCCGGGCCGA